>CAZFHW010000136.1:0-7579 GCA_964518885.1 uncultured Parvibaculum sp.
GCGCAGACGCTTGATAAAATGTTGCAGACCAAACTTGTTACCCGCGATGTGGCCCGGCGCCGACGCGCGGTGTTGCTGACCGCAGAAGCGATGGTCTTGCAAGACGCCGATGAGACCCGCGACAGAGCCCGCGCGCTTGCGGTCGAGGCCGCAGACCTTGAGCCCGGGTTTGCGCCCAGTGTGGCGCTGGCCGCGCGGCTGTTGGCAGACGGGTCGCAGGTGCGCAAGGCGGGACGTATTATCGAGCGCGCCTGGGCCAGCGCGCCTCACCCGGATATGGCGGATGTCTATCTGACCCTTGATCCGGCAGAGCGCCCCTTTGATCGTTTGCGCCGGGTGCGGGGCCTTGTGGCCCGCAAGCCGGGTGTGGGGGAAAGTCAGATGGTGCTGGCCCGCGCAGCCCTTGGCGCCCGCGATTTTGAAACCGCGCGGGAAGCGCTGGAACCCTTATTGGCAGATGAGCCCTCCCAGCGGATTTGTGAACTGATGGGCGAACTGGAAGCCGCTGCTCCGGCAGTGACAAGTGCCCCAGATGCGGCCCGCTCGTGGCTGGCCCGTGCGCTGCATGCGCCCGCTGATCCCTGTTGGGTGGGCGAGGGGTATCAAGGCGATGTCTGGGTGGCGGTGGTGCCGTCGACCGGTGCATTTGATGCGCTCAACTGGCAGGTGCCGCCGGGCCGACAAGGCACGCGGGCAGCACTCGTGCCCCCTGAAGCCATGGTTAATGAGGCTGAGGTGCCTGACCAGACAGCGCTGGAGCCACCGGCTGAAATGGCACCCGAAGAAGAGGCTGTTGAATCCACCGAGGATGAGACGCCTGTTCGTGCTACGCTGCCCGAACGGGTTGTTGTTGCGCCGGACGATCCGGGGACAGATGAGCATGATCTGGAACCGGGGATTGTGGACGGACGCTGAGCAGAAGGGGTGTTGTGGATGATAGTTCGGATCATAAAGATTTTCGCGGTGCTGGTTGTGGGCGCACTGCTGGCGCTGTTTATCGCTTATGGGGCGTTTGACAAATCAGCTGACGAACTGCGCCCGCTTTATGCCAGCGAGACCTCTCAGTTTTTGACCCTGCCGTCCGGTGCCACGGTGCATTACCGCGACGAGGGCAATGCTGCCGGTCCTGCCCTGCTTCTCATTCATGGGTCCAACGCTTCGCTTCATACGTGGGAGCCCTGGGTCAAGCTGCTCGGGGATGACTACCGGGTGGTGAGCCTCGACCTGCCGGGTCACGGCCTGACCGGCGGACACGAGAGCGATGTTTATACCCGCGCTGGCCAGGTGGCGTTCGTGAAAGAATTTGTGGATGCGATCGGGCTCACCTCGTTCGTGATGGGGGGCAATTCCATGGGCGGGGGTGTGACGCTTCAGTATGCCGTTACCCATGGGGATGATCTGCTGGGCATTATCCCGGTGTCGTCGGGCGGCATGCCGCGCGATCCGGACGCGTCCTCACCGCTGGCCTTCCGGCTTGCCAGCACCCCGGGGATTAATCAGATCATGCTCTACATCACGCCGCGCTCCATGGTTGTGGAAGGTCTGCAACATGCCATCGAGGATGACGCGCTGGTGACGCCTGCGATGGTGGACCGCTATTACGATCTCACGCTTTATGAGGGCAACCGGGCGGCCACCCGGGCGCGGTTTCAGGGCTATGCGGCGGGCGGGGCTGACACGCTGGCCGACGAGCTGAAAACGGTGAGCCTTCCCACCCTCATTATCTGGGGGGAGAATGACCGGCTTATCCCCGTGGCCAACGCCCACGCGATGGCGGCGGCCCTGCCTCAGGCCAAGCTTGTGATTTATGAGAATGTGGGTCACATCGCCATGGAAGAAGTGGCGGACGCCAGTGCCGGCGAAGTGCGGGCCTTCATGGAAAGTCTAGTTGTTGAGGTGCAGCCCGATGTTGCGCCGCCTCTCCAGACCTTGTGTGGCGGGTGTGCGCCGGAGCCGGATGTTATTCCCGTGGCCCCAGAAGAGTGATTGCGATAGCTGTTGCCAAAAGGCGCGTGGGATTGTATGGAATTGGCTCTTTCACGGGTATTTTTTGCCTGGGTAAGCCGCTTTAGCTCAGTTGGTAGAGCACGTCATTCGTAATGACGGGGTCAGGTGTTCGAGTCACCTAAGCGGCACCAGCCAGTTTTGTTTTTCGAAGATCACAAGTGTCAGCCAATAACCTTGAGAAGGTTGTTCGGTAGATCTACACGCAATCTAATCGGACGACAGATCCCCTGAGGCGATACCTTGCTCTACAAGTGAATAGTAGTCCTCGATAGGCGTACCGGTGCCGCCACCTTCTGCGGTGGTAGCAAGTTCGTTCAAGACCGCATAATTAGCGACCGGTTGATCATCTTCTAGGTTTATCAAGTCAAAGTCAGGGAAGATGGAATCTTGGAGCATTCCAGCATCCAGAAATCTCCCGGTTTCTTCCATGCCTTCAGGGAGACCATTCGAGAAGCAATAGACAGCTGTGCTGGCAAGGATGTCAGCTAGTTGAATCGAAGGATGTGATCGAGAGTTGACAAGTGAGATGGGCCTTTCGAGCTCCCATCCCAATTGTTGTTTGCCAGTTAATGCCTTTATACGCTGGATTGCGGCGCTTTCTTCACTCCCGTTCATGGAGCTTACAGTAGCGCGCAGCGGCTTGCTCTCGTCGCAAATGACGCTGAGTGGCTGCTGTTGTTTACCCCAATGATTGAGGTGGCTCCAAAGTGAAGATGCTGACAAATCGAGTGTCCATGTACCGTTGTCGGGTGTGTGACGTTTGATGTTTGCATTATCCTTAGCTATCACCGTTTTGTAGCCGGTGGCAAAGCGCTGGATGAGTTCAAATGGATGTGGCTGGCCTGACTGAATGCTATCTTTGAAATCGAAGAGTATCGGCGCCAAGCTTACATCCTTGCTGCGCATATAAGCCTGGAATTGGGTAAGGGCACTTGCAGCTTCTGATCGATCATCTTCAAACCAGACGTAGCAGAACATCGCGATAAATCGATGAAAATCCTTTTTGTAGAAAATGCTCGGATCATTTTTGTATACAGGTTCAAAAATATATTCGAAAACCCAGCCGCAAAGCGCTAGTAGCTTATTATGGGCATTTATTGCAAACCGCCCTTCCAACTGTCTGATTATGTGGGCAACAAGCGTTTGCCCTCTTTTACTTTTCATCAGTTTTGACGCCTTCAACTCTGGCATCTGGACAGGATTAACAGTCCGCGCTTCATCGATGAGTGCCCATGCTTCATCATCCGTAATATGGATTGAAGCAAATGCAAAATACCGTTGGTCTTTGGCTAGAAGGTCTGGACCAGTGTGGCCGGCCTCATCGCAAGCAAGTCGCAAAATAACGCCTCCAATTAGCTTCAAGCACGTTAATTCTTACCGTCATTTCCGATTTCTAATAATGGATCGTCTTCAAATAGAGAGACGGGCTTCACCCCAAGCGCGGTTGCTATCTGTTCGATGCTTTCTAGCGTTACATTCATCTGTCCGGCTTCAATGCGGCTGATATAGGCTTGGTCCGCGTTAATGCGCATGGCCAGCTCTTCCTGAGAAATGCCCTTTGCATTCCGCTGTTCCCGTACAGCCTTCCCGAATCTTTCCTTGATCTCCATGAGGTTGAGAGGGCCTTGCCACAGAGATTTGAACCATGTATTTTATTACATAATTCAAACGGGCACGATGTGGAGGGGGAAGGTGATGACGGAGTACAATTTCTGGGCTGATCTGTTCGACGCGTACCAATCCACTGCGGACTGGATCAAGGCGCTGTGGATTGTGTCGGTGCCCGTCTTCGTGCTGGGGCTGGTGGCGCTGATATTGCGGTACCGTCTGGCCATCGCTCAAGGTGAGGAGCGGGCGGCGCCTGACAGCGGTATGGACGATGAAACGATTGCGCGGTTCAGGCGGGTGCTGTCGAACAGAAGAGGGCTTACCTGAGGGTGCCCCTATGTGCGCTGTTCCTTCTGTCGCGCACAGTGGTGGAGGGGAAGTCGGGACCGGCCATCTGGTAAAACTTCTTGCCGAAGGTGCGTCGGGGTGCGATTGACGGGGGCCTTTCCCGCAATCTCCCTTCCTGGCCCCTTTCCTGGATTTAAGATCATGACGACAGAAACTGTTTTGCAGTCCCGCTCCGGTGCTGCCTGCGAGCTTTGCGCGGCGAGTGAGGGGGTGGGTGTCTATCAAGTCGCCCCGCGCGATGATGGAAGCCCGGAGACGTGTCTGCTCACCTGCGAAACCTGCCGTGAGCAGATCGATATTCCCGAGAAAATAGACGCGCATCATTGGCGGTGCCTCAACAATTCCATGTGGAGCTCGGAGCCCGCGGTGCAGGTGATGGCATGGCGGATGCTCACCCGGTTGAGCGGCGAGGGGTGGGCGCGCGATTTGCTCGATACGCTTTATCTGGAAGACGCGACGCTGGCCTGGGCGCAAGAAAATGTTGTGAGTGGGGAAGACGAAACATCCATCACCCACAAAGACAGCAACGGGGCCGTGCTGGCGTCAGGCGATAGCGTGACCCTGATCAAGGACCTTGTGGTCAAAGGGGCTGGTTTCACCGCCAAGCGCGGCACAGCGGTGCGCAACATATCCCTCGTGCACGACAATGCCGCCCAGATCGAGGGGCGGGTCAACGGCCAGCAGATCGTCATCCTGACAGAGTTCGTGAAAAAGTCTGGCTGAGGAAATCGCGGTCGCGCAGGCTTGGCGCGGTCACTCAAGCGTGACCCGGGCGCTGGCGCCAAAATTCGCTTTGGCTCGCGGCTTGTTCTATGAAGAAAGGAGCTGTTTCTTCTGGGGGGAATTCGTACATGTGGCCGCTTAGTAATCTGCTGACTACTTTCGTTCAAAAAGGACGTCTCACGGTTTATGACGTGGATGGCAGTGTCCATGAGTTCGGGACCGCCAGCGAGGGAGACGGCCAGGTTCATGTCACCATGCGGCTCCACAATAAGGCGCTCAAGTGGAAGCTCTTCCTCAACCCGGAACTGATTGCGGCGGAAGCCTATATGGACGGAAGCCTCACCTTCGAGAACGGGTCGGGCTGCTACGATCTTCTGTTTCTTTTCTCCATCAATCGCGGACCTCTTGCGAGCCACAAGGTGCAGGGCGCGCTGCGCGGCGCCTGGCGGGCAATGCGGCGGCGCCACCAGGCCAACGATGTGGACAAGGCGAAGAAACAGGCGCGCTTCCATTATGATCTGTCGACGGAAATGTTTGAGCTCTTCCTGGACGAAGACCTCAACTATACCTGCGCGTTCTACCCGACACCTGACGCCACATTGGAAGAAGCCCAGGCGGCGAAGCTTACGCGCGCGACCGCGAAACTGGGCTTGAAACCCGGCATGAGTGTTTTGGAAATTGGGGGTGGCTGGGGGTCGTTTGCCATTCGCCTTGCACAAGAGGGCGCGCACGTCACCTCGCTCAACGTGTCACCGGAACAGGTCGCGATTGCGCAGAAGAAGGCGCAAGAAGCAGGCGTGGCTGACCGTATTGAATTTGTGCAACAGGACTACCGGGAATTTAAAGGTCAGTTTGACCGGGTCGTGTCTGTTGGCATGATGGAGGCCGTGGGCATTGGTCATTTCGATGAGTATTTTGGCGCGGTGCGCGATCTCCTGAAGCCGGATGGCTATGCGTTCATTCATTGTATTGGGCGCACCACGCAGCCGGGCACGACGGGGCCATTCTTCCGCAAGTATATTTTCCCCGGCGGATATGTTCCGGCGCTGTCGGAAACATTTGAGGCGACGGAGCGTCAGGGTCTTTGGGTCTCCGACATGGAAGTGTTGCGCCTGCATTATTACTACACGCTGCGAGACTGGCGGGCGCGCTTTGCGGCCAACCGGGAGAAGGCCGTTGAGCTTTATGACGAGCGGTTCTGCCGGATGTGGGAGTTTTATCTGGGCGCCGCAGAGCTTGGCTTTCTGCATGGTTCCAACATGGTGTTCCAACTGCTGCTCTCGCCCACCCGGGACGCGGTGCCTCTGAACAGGAATTTCATTGTCGATGCTGAGCGCGCTCTTGCGAAGGACTAGTCCTCCTGGTCAAGGTGAGTTTGTGTTGGCAATTGGGTAGGCTTTGGTTTGCACGCTGGGCCGTTGGTGTAAGAGGCTCCGCATTTCTTTCTGGAGCTTGATGCAAATGAGTATTTTTAGATTTATCCCGTTCGCCGCCGTGCTCGGCGCTGTTTTGATGATGTCTCCTGTGGAAGCGAGCGCTGGTGGACGGTGTGGTCCACCTGCAAACCCAACGGTTGCAGGAAACTATGGCGGATTGACCTGGTACCGCGGGTTGCTGACACAAAAAGACCCCAACACTGGCAAGGGCGTTAATGCGTTCGCGGGTGTGCATGTTTCAAACCCTGCGCAATGCGTCCAACGCTGCCTGTCAGAAGGCGGCTGCACGGCCGTGACCTATCGTGGAAATTCCGGCAATAATTGTCTTCTTTTCGCGGGGTATGATTTTGAAACACGGCGCCGTTTATCCATCAGGATCTACAATGGCGGCACGAGTGTGATGTCCACCAAGGTTCGGCATCGTTTTCAGGGAGCGGAGTGCGCCCGAAACTAGAGAAGTTTGAGGTTGTTGTGCGCTAGGGTGGGGTCTTTCCCTCAAGCGAAAGCGGCTCCTTGACCTACGAACAGTTCAACCGGTTCTGCAAGGCACTCCCGGCTACGACCTATGTTGTGCAATGGGGCGGGGCCCATGTCTGGAAGGTCGGCGGCAAGGTTTTTGCGATCGGTGGCTGGGGGAGCGGGCAGGCAGCGATTACGTTCAAGGTGAGCAAGATCAGTTTTGAGATGCTGAAAGAAGAGCCTGGTTTGCGACCAGCGCCTTATCTTGCCTCGCGGGGCATGTCCTGGATCCAGAATTACGAGAAGCCCGGCCTCAAGGACAAGGACCTGAAGGCCTATATGCGTGAGTCCCACCGCATCGTGTCGCTGGGGCTGACCAAGAAGAAACAAAAAGAGCTGGGGCTTAATCAGCAGGCGTCCTGAAGCTCTTCTCTGCGGACATGAACTCTTGGGACATGAAAAAACCCGCCCCCGATCTAAACCGGAGGCGGGTCGTATTGTCACTCATTCTTGCGAAGAGTTAGTCAGCGACAGAAATATCTTCTGCAGATACTTTGCCATTCTGACCGGTCTGAAGCTCATAATTGACCTTCTGACCTTCGTTCAGTGTGGTGAGACCCGCACGCTCAACGGCAGAAATGTGCACAAATGCATCTTTGCTGCCATCTTCTGGCTCGATGAAACCGAAACCCTTGGATGGGTTGAAAAACTTGACTGTACCTGTAGGCATATTCTTTATCCTTTAAACATGCATATCGTCCGCGCTCGCCACCATGGCGTCCGCGGGTTTTCTTAACGTTCACATTGTCAGGAGATAAATAAGCTAACCAGCAAGCCGGTCATTCACGTAGCGCGCATCAAATGTAATCCGTATGTGCAATTTATAGAGGGGAAGTACGCAGAGTCAAACGTTGCGATGTCTCGGGAGAGGGGATTGCATACTAAAAAGCCGCCCCCAGCAGAACCGGGAGCGGCTTCGAAAGATCGTTGCCGACCGT
>CAZFHW010000137.1:0-7568 GCA_964518885.1 uncultured Parvibaculum sp.
CACTCGGCCACCTCTCCACCGCCGTGTATGCCCTAGGAACCCTCACGTTTCAAGCTACTTCTGAGTATTTTTGCCAAGGAAATTCGCACAAAAGGGTGCGAAAACATCACTTACCGTGACCTGCCCCCGACCCAGCCTGAAGATTGGCTCCGCCCGGGAACACGAATTGACATTGACCGGTGCCCGCCAATCACGTTTTTGGGGAAATGAATTCCTCAAGCGAGTAAATGCCATGACCGATCTGTCCAATTGGACCAAATGCGGCCTTCCCGACCAATCATCTCTTGTGGGTCGTTTTGTAACTGCGGACCCATTTCAAGACTCTCGGGACACCGGACCGCTGTATGATGCCATTGGGGGAGACAGGAATGCTCCCCTGTGGACATACATTCCGGTTGGACCGTTCAGCACAGCAAAAGAACTCGGTGCCTTCTTCACGTTTTGCCAAACCAATCTGAATTGGCTGACCTATGTTTTCCGCTCTCCCGCAGGAGATGTTCTTGGAACGGCAAGCTATATGCGGGTCCGCCCTGAACACGGATCGATCGAAGTCGGCTCGGTAGTCTTTTCCCCCACCCTCCAGCGCACCCCGGCAGCCACCGAAGCGATGTATCTGATGGCCAGGACGGTGTTCGACGATCTGGGATACCGTCGTTACGAGTGGAAATGCAACGGGAACAATGCCGCCTCCAAACGAGCAGCCGAACGGTTTGGCTTCGTTTACGAAGGGACATTTCGCCAGGACATGGTGGTCAAGGGTGAGAACAGAGACACCTGCTGGTATTCCATGATGGACAAGGAATGGCCACGAGCAAAACGCACGTTCGAAGCCTGGCTCTCTCCGTCGAACTTCGACGCAACAGGAAACCAGAAGAAAAAATTGGCCTCCTTGAGAAGCTAATTTTTGCTCTGCTGACGTTCGACGAGCCTGTCTTATGTGACAAGGCTTTCTTCTCAGGATGGAATCAATCACATTGGACGGACTTTGACATCCAATTGGGGGAAACAATTATGCTTGCACGTATTTTGGCCATTTTGCCGGGCCTTGCCATGGGCTTCAACGCTGTCATGTGGATCGCAAAACCAGCAGATGCTGCCCAAAGCCTTGGCATGCCGCTTCTCGATGGCATCGCGCGCAGCACGCAGGTGGGTGATCTGACTTCGTTTTTTGTCGCCACCGCTCTCATGAGTTTTCTGGGCGCCTGGCGCCAGAACGCAACCTGGCTCTACGGTGCCGCGTTACTGCTGGGCGGCGCTGCCGTCTTTCGCACCACCGCATGGGCGCTTCATGGTGCAGAATTCGCAACTACTTTCGTCGCTGTGGAAGCGATCCTCACTTTAATGCTGCTGGTGAGCGCTAACCTCATGAACCGCGACGCGTCATAACAAAAAAGCCCGGCCTCGCCGTTACAGAGAGGCCGGGCTCAACCATAAGTATGGTGAGTTATTTCGCCATATTGATGATCTTCAGTTGAGTAAACTCTTCAAGCCCATCTGCACCCAGCTCGGTGCCAAGTCCTGACATGCCTGCTCCGCCAAATGGAATTGAGGGGTCAAGCTCTGCATGCTTATTCACCCACACAGTTCCGACGTCCATCTTGTCAGCCAATGCGTAAGCCTTATCCAGATCGCCAGACCAAATAGATCCGCCAAGACCGTACGGCGAGCTGTTTGCCCGCGCAATCGCATCATCTACATCTGAGTATTTGATAACAGGCAAAACCGGACCAAACTGCTCTTCATCCACAATGCGCGAGCCATCTGTCACGTCGCGCACAATGGTGGGACGGATGAAGTAGCCAGGTCGGTCTGGCACAATGCCGCCAGCAATAATTTTGCCGGTCTTACCAGCATCCTCGATCAGCTCTTTTACTTTCTCAAATTGCATCTTGTTCTGAAGCGGCCCCAGTTGCGTGCCCTGCTCCAACCCATCGCCGATGATTGCAGCATCAGCCAATGTGGCCAGCTCATCACACATCTCGTCATAGATGGACTCATGAACATATAGACGTTTCATCGCAATACAGACTTGTCCGCTGTTCTGAAAGGCACTTTCAAATAGCTTCGGTGCCGTTTCCTTTGGATCGACATCCGCGAGCACGATCCCCGCATCATTCCCACCAAGCTCCAGAGTAATGCGTTTCAAAAGCCCCGCAGCACCTGCCATCACTTTCGCGCCGGTGGCTGTGGACCCGGTAAAGGAAATTTTTCTAACGTCGGGATGTGCCGTCAGAGGCGCACCAAGATCATTAGCGTCCGCGATCACATTGACCACACCGGCAGGCAGAATGTCCTTGATGAGTTCACCCAGCCGAAGCGAAGTCAGGGGGGTGGTTGGTGCGGGTTTCAGCACCACAGTGTTCCCCGCAAGGAGCGCTGGCGGCAATTTGAAAGCCATCAGAACCATTGGGAAGTTCCACGGCACAATCGCACCGATGACGCCGAGTGGTTTACGATGTGCTTCCACCCGCCGCCCATCACTGTCTTCCAGCACCTTGACGGGCATATCGAGTGAGGTGAAATAGCGGAAGAAAGCCGCCGTTCCAAACACCTCCCCGGTGGCGTCAGCTAGAGGCTTTCCCTGTTCCTGTGTCAAAAGCCGCGCCAGCTCTTCACCATTCGCCTCAATGACGTCGGCAATCGCATTGATTGCTTTCTTCCGCTCATCAATCGACGTCGCTGACCATGCAGGAAAAGCTGCCTTTGCGGCAGCCACAGCCTGGTTCAGTTGGTCTTCGGAGGCGCGCGCACAGGTTGCCACCGTTTTTTCCGTCGCCGGGTTCACGACATCCATCGTCATATCCCCGTCCACAAGCTCACCATTAATCAGAAGTTTAAAACCGCTCATCTCGCTCTCCTATGCCTCTCGCACAAACAAAGGTGCTTTCCTATTTTTCTAATTGTTGGACGGGAGCTTTCCATTTTGACCGGCACATATCAACGTCAAACAAGACATGCCCCAACGTCAACCTTTTCGAAAGTTCTTACAAAAACGTAAGTAGGCAGTTGGTTAGGCCATTGTCGTTCTTTGCGATAACCTCCCCCCAACAAACATTCAGACGGGGAATAAAATGGAAAAACTCGAGGTCGCAATTGTTGGTGCTGGGCTGGGTGGCATATGCGCTGCCATCAAACTCTTAGAGGCAGGGACAGACAACTTTCTGGTCTTTGATCGCAATGAGAAAGTCGGCGGCGTCTGGCACGAAAACAAATACCCGGGCTGTTGTTGCGACACCCCTGTTGCACTCTACGAATTTTCCTTTGCGCCAGGTATGAACTGGAGCCACCTTTTTCCCCGCGCAGCAGAGGTACAGACCTATGCACAAGATATCGCGGACAGTTTTCAAATCACTTCACATCTGCGTCTGGGTGACGGTGTGAAAAGCGCAATTTGGGATGAAGCGAACCACAGCTGGCACCTCACCACCGAGAGCGGGAAAAAATTCGAGGCAAATGCCATCATCGCCGCCATGGGCCAGCTCAACCGCCCCGCCTTCCCGGAAATCGAGGGTCGTGACACCTTTAGCGGACCCGCAATGCACTCTGCCAGGTGGGACAGCAGTGTTTCCCTAAAAAACAAACGCGTTGGTGTTATTGGATCGGCGGCAAGCGCTGTTCAGCTCATTCCCGAAGTGGCAAAAGAAGCCTCACAGCTGACCGTGTTTCAACGAACCCCCAATTGGGTTATCCCCCGCTTTGATCGCGAAGTGACGATAGAAGACAAAGCCCTGGCAATGAGCGAGCCTGCCTTCGCCATGGATGTGGCAAAGCGGAACCGGCAGTTGCTGTACGACAATGCCGACCATTTCTTCTGGAAGGCCTTTGAATGGACCCCTGAGGGCCGTACAGCCTTCACCAAGCAGGCAAGCAACCATCTGGAAGCCCAGATACCCGACGCTGCCCTTCGCGCACAGCTCACCCCCGACTACCCCATTGGATGCAAACGCATTCTCATCACGGATGATTTCTACCCAACGCTGATGAAGGATAACGTCTCGTTGGAGACCAACGGCATCGCAAAGATCACATCGACCGGTGTTGAAACCGCCGATGGCGCTCAACATGAATGCGATGTTCTGATCTTCGCCACTGGGTTTGAAACCACCGGATGGCGTTGGTCGATGGAAGTCACCGGACAAGGGGGACAACAGCTGAATGCGCTCTGGGAGGAGGCTCCCGAAGCCTATCTCGGCATCACTGCCTTCGGATTTCCAAATCTGTTTGTGCTGTATGGCCCAAACACCAATCTTGGCCACAACACCATCACATTCATGCTGGAACAGCAGGTCGCCTACACAATGAAAGCCCTCGCCTCATTGAAAGAAGCCGGCGCAAAAGCATTGATGCCCCGCAAAGCGGCCCAAGACCGCTTTAACAAGCAAATCCAGGCTGATCTTTCAAAAACGGTATGGGCCGATCCCGATTGCGCTTCCTGGTACAAGGATGCGCAAGGGCGGATCACGCAAAACTGGTCCAGCCACACGCGTGACTATGCAGACGCCACCTCGATAGTTGATCTGAGCGATTATGAGCTGATTGGATAATGAGGTCCCAATCTCGGGAGCAGGCCTATCCGTGATAACGGATAAGTCCCTCCTGGGCGACCGATGCCACCAACAAACCATCGCGGGTGAAGATACTTCCGCGGTTAAACCCTCGCGCGCCAACGGCGCTGGGACTGTCTTGAACATACAGCAACCAGTCGTCCGTGCTGAATGGGCGATGAAACCACATGGCATGGTCAAGACTTGCAGATTGCAGCTTACCAGACAGCCAACTGACCCCGTGTGGCCGAATGCAGGTATCCAGCAGTGTCATATCAGAGGCGTAGGCGAGAACCGATTGTTGCATCGCAATATTCTTGGGCATAGGGATCGCAGAACGAAACCAGACTTTGAATTCGGGATCTGCAGGCGATGGGTCAATGAACTGCTGCGGGCTGACAGCGCGCATTTCAATTGGTCTTGGACGCGCAAAATGCGTGCGCATCTCCTCAGGCAGTCGATCCATAATCGCCTCGCGACGTTCCTGGTCTGAGGGAAGGTCCTCAGGTGCTGGAACAGTCGGCATCGGTGCCTGGTGTTCAAAACCCTTTTCCTGGACTTGAAACGAGGCTGCAAGGTTGAAAATCTGACGACCATGTTGAATAGCAATGACCCGGCGTGTTGTGAAACTCCGTCCGTCGCGGGCCCGATCAACTTCGTAGACGATCGGTACCTTTGGATCGCCCGGTCGAATAAAATAGGCATGAAGAGAATGACAGATGCGGTCTTCATCAACGGTGCGATACGCTGCCATCAGCGCCTGACCAATCACCTGGCCACCAAACACACGCTGCCAGCTCGTTTCAGGGCTGTGACCGCGATATAGGTTGAGTTCTATCTGCTCAAGATCGAGAAGCGCAATCAGGTCTTCTACCGCGTCGTTCATGCCCGCCCATCCGTCTTTGTGGAAAACTGGGCGGACCATATGCCGAGTAACCGTCCATGTCACCTCTGGCGCATCAGCAAAGAAACGCCCCACCAACCGCGCATAAACGAAAAACTTCCCGGAAATCAGCAGAAATTCTTAGTGGCAGGCCAACCATTCACGTGCGAGCTTCTGTGCCTCTGAAATCTGCACCATCTCCATTTCAAGGGCCAGTTCAGTACGGCTGTCGCGAGCAGCATGACTGCCGCGCATCGCAGCAAGATTGAACCATTTATGTGCGTTGATAAAATCCGCATCCACGCCATTGCCGGTCGCATAAATCAAGCCGAGGTTATAGAGCGCATCAGGCGCCCCCGCTTCCGCTGCCAGCTCACATTTCTGCAGCAGATCAATATCCCGTCTAGCCATTTTTCCGTCCTCCCATTTAGCGCACCGCTCCTTTACTCATGTGTGCGCATAGATCAACAACAAGGCCTCCCTTGTTCACTCAAGGAGATCACTCAGCCATTGAAAATTTGGTTAACGTCGGAAATAAAAAACGGCGGGTTTTTACCCCGCCGTTTTAAACCATCATCCAAATTTGCGCCAAATTGGCCTTATTCAGGAATTTCAGGGACGAGCATGCCCTTTTTGACGCCAGGACGGGCAGCCAGAGCCTCCATCCTCCGCGCAACATTGCTTGCCTCTCCAACCACATCCGCCTTCGCGGCTTTAATCGGCTCAAAAGCGGGGAGCATCCACGGGTAAATGGCCATATCTGCGATCGAATAGTCACCAACAACAAACTCATTCGCCCCCAACTGTGTGTCGAGAACCTTGATGAGCCGCGCCAACTCCGTCACAAATCGGTCAATTGCATAAGAAACCTGTTCCGGTGCGGTGTTTATGAAGTGGCCTGCCTGACCAAACATCGGACCAAGCCCCCCATTTGCCAAAACAGCCATTCAAGAACTTTGGCTCGCTTTTCAACGTTCGAGGGTAAAAACTTGCCGCTCCTATCCGCAAGGTGAACAAGAATAGCGCCCGATTCAAAAAGTGAAATGGCACCACCTGCATCATCATGATCGACAATGGCGGGTATTTTGTTGCTTAGAGCGATTTTCAAAAATGCTGGTGAGAACTGCTCTTTTTTCGAAGGTTTATCGGATGAATTTTATAATCCAAGCCACTCTCTTCGAGCATGATGGACACTTTGCGCCCGTTAGGCGTTGTCCAAGTATATAAATCAATCAAAATCCGACCTCCCCTATATGCAAAAAAATAGGCCCCGATAGGCCAAGCACATTTCTTATTCGCATATGGGACGCGCCCGCAAATTGCGAGCATTCTCAGTATTCTACTGTCACTTCAACGTGATGGTGTCGATGTATCCGGCAAACAAGAGGCAGTATTTCATACTCTCCTGCCGGGAGCGAAAACCCGATTGCCTGTTCTGGAAACAGAAAGTCACCCACAACCTTTTCATTCTTATCCAAAATCTGAAAACCGTATGTCCCCCCCATAACACGAACAATTGTGCCCGTGCGAGGAACCATAAGGGAGCGTCCCCAATGTTTTGTTGTTCCATAGGTGTCATTTTCAATGCGGGTTCCGGTTCCTGTCAGACGTTCGACAGCGCTGGCCGGTAGCGCAAAAACAACAGAAATTGACAAAACCAGTGAAACAACAGAGATACGCATATTGTGAATCCAAACCAGACTTTGGTGGGCGCAAAGCAGAACAGCATGAGCTTATGCGCATTGTGAGCGCGTGATCAAGCAAACAGAGTCGCAGAGTTGCCAGAACTCAAACGTACGGCAGTACTTTCGCCAAGGATTTGATCCAGAACAAGACGAGAAGACCATACCAACCGGAAAATTTGGTCCGGATAGGACTTGCTTCTGATTTCAAGACAATTTGTGGTCGCACTCAACAAAAAGTGGGCGGGTACAGTGTTAATCACCGCACCCGCCCTACTAGCTATTGATATTACAGACTGCAAAACTACCACCGATGCTTCCCCCCGGAAAGTTCGGCGCACGTGCTGCGGCCTGAAGAGATGTCCCGTACCTAGCTGGCGGACAAAAGCCCGCCAACAAGAGTGACTATCCCCGCTTCTTCGCAGCTTTCCGCTTAGGAGCTGCCTTCTTCTTGGCAAC
>CAZFHW010000138.1:0-7530 GCA_964518885.1 uncultured Parvibaculum sp.
CCGCGCTTGGAGACAATGCCGTAAGTCGGCTTGTGCCCAAAGACGCCACAGAGATGTGCCGGTGTGCGGATCGAGCCACCAATGTCGCTGCCAAGCTCAAGTGGCGTGAGGCCAGCGGCAAGGGCCGCCGCCGCGCCCCCTGAGGAGCCGCCAGGGCCACACGAGACATCCCACGGATTGTTCGTGGTGCCATAGACATCATTGTAAGTCTGCAGGTCGCCGGACATGAAAGGCACGTTGGTCTTGCCAAAAATGACGGCACCTGCGTCCACAATGCGCTGAACCGCGTCTGCGTGCTGCGTTGGACGATGGTCTTTCCAGATGGGCGCACCACCGACCGCCGGCATGCCAGCAACCTCCAGCGCGTCTTTGATGGTCATGGGCAACCCATGCAGAGGGCCCCAGCTCTCGCCGCGCGCGCGGGCTTCATCTGCTTCACGGGCGCGGGTGTGGGCACCATCGAAATTCGTTGCGATGACGGCATTTATATCGGCATTTTTGCGCTCAACGCGGTCCTGAAAATGCTGGGTCAGTTCTGCGGAACTCACCTCCTTGCTGGCCATCGCGGTGAGTAGGTCGGATGCGGGCTTATGGTGCCAATTTGTCATGAGTGCCTCCCCGGCTGTCATATTTATTTTTGTGGGTTGGGTGTTGTTGCATCGCCTGGTGTGGGCTGGTTTCTACTTACGACGACCCTGGCTCGCGCCAATGGCCTCGCGGGTTTCGTCCATCACCCGTTTGGCAATGGGGTCTGACTGCACAGCGGTGTAGTAAGCGGCCAGTTTTGGCAGCCTGTCAAAAGGGTTGTCTGTGCCAAAGAGAGCGGGGGCCCACTTGGACGCCAGCATTAAGATAGGCAACAAAACCCCGTCCGCCTGGGTCAGGCTGGTACCGACCGCGTAGCCGTCCTCGCCAATATATTCCTCCAGATATTCAAGGGCCTTGAAGACCTCTACCACTGCGGCGTCGATCCGCTTGCGGTTCCAGTCAGCGCGCTTCTTTCCAGACTCGTTGAAAAGAGGGACCATGGCCATCACCACATAGAAGTCTGAAATGCGGGACAAAAGACGAACCTGCGCTAAAGCCCAGGGGTCAGTAGGTCGAAGCGATGGTTCAGGAAAAGCGTCTTCAAGATATTCGCAGATCACCTCGGATTCCGGCAACACACGTCCATCATCCAGAACAAGGGCAGGTATGCGACCGATCGGGTTGACCTCCTCGTAGGAGCCTTTGGACTTCTGCGAGCCGTGGAAACCGTCGGGTTCGATAATTTCAACCTCAATATTCTTGGCATAGAGGAGAACGCGTACACGCGTGGGGAACGGCGACAGGTACGTCTGGTAGAGTTTCATGCGGCAAATGTCCCTGAATGCTGCGGCGCGGCCCTATCTCGATCGTAAGCGGGTGGGCATTTTTACCCCATTTTGCGGGCATTGTTAGAGCCATCTGAAACCTTTAGACTTTTGAAATGGGAACACACGTGTTGTCCGGGCATCTCATAAGTTCAATTCCGCAGCGTTTGCGGCGGTGGTGAGGGGCTCGGATGGCAACGTTGCGGGTTGATGAACCGGAAAACCGGACATCAGACCCAGAGGTCAAACAGGGAGAATACCATGAAGGGATTGATGCAGGACTGGCCACTTACGGTCATGAGCATTATCGATCACGCAAATCGGTTTCATGCCGAGCGGGAGATCGTGACGCGGACCGTTGAGGGACCGATCCATCGCTGCACCTATTCCGACATTCATTTGCGGGCGCGCAAATGTGCGCAGGCACTTGTGAAACTGGGCATGAAGCAGAGCGACATTGTGGCAACCATGGCGTGGAACACGCACCGCCACATGGAAATCTGGTATGGCATCATGGGGCTTGGGGCCGTCTGTCACACGCTCAACCCAAGGCTGTTTGCAGAGCAACTGACCTACATCATCAATCACGCAGAAGATAAGCTCATCTTTCTCGACACAAGTTTTGTCGCTGTGCTTGAGGGCGTGGCCGATACGCTCCCGGATGTGAAGGGTTATGTCATCATGACCGACCGGGAGCACATGCCCGAAACAAGTCTCAAGAATGTGCACTGCTATGAGGACCTGATCGATGCCGAGGATGGTGATTTTGCCTGGGCAGATGTAGATGAAAACGATGCCTGCGGTCTTTGCTACACCAGTGGCACCACAGGGAATCCCAAAGGTGTTCTGTATTCACACCGCTCCAACGTTCTGCACGCGCTTGCCGCCAATTCGGCAGATGCGCTGGGCATGCGCTCGGTCGATGCGGTGCTACCCGTGGTGCCTATGTTCCATGCAAATGCCTGGTCAATCACATTTAGCGCACCGGCAGCCGGTGCCAAGATTGTGATGCCCGGCGCAAATATGGACGGCGCCAGCATCTACGAATTGCTGGATACCGAGGGGGTCACCGTGACCGCAGCGGTGCCGACGGTGTGGCTGATGCTGTTGCAGCATTTGCAGGAGACAGGCGTAAAGCTGCCCAAGCTTGACCGCGTTATCATTGGCGGCTCGGCCGCCCCGCGCACCATGATTGAGGCGTTTGAGCGCGACTACGGCGTGACCGTCATGCACGCCTGGGGCATGACAGAGTTGAGCCCCATGGGAACGCTCGGCGCTCTCAAAGCAGGTATGGAAAATCTGTCCTTCGACGAGAAACTCGACATTAAAGTCAAACAGGGGCGTGCGATCTATACGGTGGAAATGAAGATCACCGATGATGATGGCAATGAACTGCCCAGTGATGGCGTCGCCTTTGGGCATCTGATGGTGCGCGGTCCGGCAATGGCGGGCGCATACCTCAAGGATGAGGGGGGCAATATTCTGGACAAAGACGGCTGGTTTGACACCGGCGATGTGGCAACACTTGATCCGCTTGGTTTTATGCAGATCACTGACCGGGCGAAAGACGTTATCAAGTCGGGCGGCGAGTGGATTTCCTCAATCGAACTTGAGAACACCGCCATTGGTCACCCGGACGTGGTGGAAGCCGCCGTTATCGGCATTGTGCATCCAAAATGGGATGAGCGGCCTCTGCTAATTGTCGTTGCTAAAGAGGGAGCGAACCTCACCAAGGAAGATGTGCTTGGTTTCATGGAAGGCAAAATCGCCAAGTGGTGGATGCCGGACGATGTTGTATTTGTTGACGAGATACCGCACACCGCGACGGGAAAAATTCAAAAGCTGATCCTTCGTCAGACATTCAAAGATTACCAGTTGCCAACAGCGGCCGCGGCCGAGTAAGTCGGGCGTCCAGAAGTTGAGACAGCACGTTACACGTTCACAAAGGGGATAAAGATGGAAGACCGGTCGGCATTGGTAAAGTGGGGGTTCCGTTTGGCCCTTCTATCCGCTGTGATTGCAATTTTGGCGGTGCTGGGTCTTCGGCTGGGGGTCATGCCTCTTGCTCTTGCCTTGTTCGCCGGGCTTGGCGGCAGTGCTGTCATCGGGGTGATCGCGATTGTCATTTCAGCTGTCGGCCTGATTATGACCTTGATGTCCGGCCGCCCGGGCAGGGGAACAGCACTGGCCGCTATCTTCCTGAGCCTGGCGGTGGTTGGGCCAATCGGGGGGGCTGTTATGGGTGGCTCTTCTGTGCCGCCTATTCATGACATTTCGACGGATCTGCAGGACCCGCCGATCTTTGTGGCAATTCTTGCGCAGCGCACACCTGCCCACAACTCACTCGATCGCGCGACACCGGAAGATTTGGCTGCGTTGCAGCAGGCCGCCTATCCAGATCTGGAGCCTCTTTTGCTGGATCGTCACCCGGGCGAGGCGTTTGAGGACGTGGTTTCCGCTATGCAGACGCTGGGGTTTGACGTGGTCTCCATTGCCGTCGAAGAAGGTCGGGTTGAAGCAACAGACACGACCCTCTTGATGGGTTTCAAAGATGACATCGTGGTGCGCGTGCGAGAGGAAGAGGGGAAAGCCCTCATCGATATCCGCTCTGCTTCGCGCGTTGGGGAAAGTGATCTGGGAAAAAACGCGGCGCGTATCAGAGCTCTGCGAGCTGAAATTCTCTCTCAGTAAGGGGTGGCGTATCCACGACGGCAACATTTTTTGCATGCATTGATTTGACAATTCCATTAAATAAGAAAATATTTAAATAAAAGGAACTGACAATGGCGCGCGATGCATTGAGTCTGGCGTTTGGTGCGTTGGCTGACCCGACAAGGCGGGCCATCCTCTCGCGGTTGGCTAAAAGCGAAGCAAACGTTGGCGAACTGGCTGAACCGTTCGATATGAGCATGCCGGCGATTTCCAACCATCTGAAGGTGCTGGAACGCGCCGGGCTGATAGTGCGCGAGGTTGATGCCCAGCGTCGGCGGTGCAGCCTGACACCCCAGGGGTTGACCCAGGCCAGAACCTACATGAGCGAGGTTGCCTCCTTCTGGGACGACAGCTTTGGCAATCTTGACGCTCTGCTTGCCAAACAAGAATCCGGGCAGGCCAAACCGACGGTCGAAGCAGAAGGGGAGAAGGCAGATGGCTCTCGCAGCAGCACAAGCCGAAAATGATCTTGTTCTAGAGATCACGCGGATTTTCAAAGCACCGCGCGACCGTGTCTTCGCGGCTTGGACGACACCGGAACATCTGGGGTCCTGGTGGGGGCCGAAAGGACATGGCATCCCCGAGCATGATTTTGACGTGCGCGAGGGCGGCGCGTGGCGGGCCGTTTTGCACTCGCCCAAAGGAACCGACCACATTGTCAGCGGCGTGTTCAAAGAGATTTCCGCCCCGGAGCGCGTGGTGTTTTCGTGGGGCTGGACGATTGACGGGGTGCGCTCTCACGAGTCGATCGTAACCGTCCAGTTTGATGAGGTCAGGGCTGGCACGAAAGTGTATCTGCGCCAGGCCTCCCTCACGTCAAAGGCAGACCGCGATGGGCACGGCCTTGGCTGGGGTGGCACATTCGACAATCTCGACGACTTTCTTGCTGGAAAGCCGCGCGAAATCACGGAAGCCGAAACGCCGTCTTAAGGGAGGGAGCGCCATCGCAGGCGACTTTCCCCTCATTCTCCATCTTGATGAGGTGGGAGAGGACGGAACGTGCGGCGGCGGGATAAAGCCGTTTGTCAACGCTCGCATACATCACCGGCACCATGTCGCCAATGGTTGTGTGGTGCGCCTGTATCTGCTCAACGATCTGGCGTTCCCGGTCTTCGCGGTGCGCGATGAAAGACCGGACAAAAGGTTTTGGTTCTGTGATGGCGGGCCCATGGGTCGGCCAGTAAATAGCGTCATCGCGGTCCAGAAGCAGCTCAAGTGAGGCGATATAGGTTGCCATGTCCCCATCGGGCGGGCTTATCACACTGGTGGACCAGCCCATCACATGGTCACCGGTAAAGAGCGCTTTTTCTTCCCTCAGGCAGAAGCTCATGTGATTTGAGGTGTGACCCGGGGTGAAGATACATTCGATCGTCCAGCCGGGACCCTCGATGATGTCGCCGTCGCGCACTTCGACGTCCGGCACAAAAGCGCGATCGGCCCCTTCTTCAATCTGAATGCCATCTTGAGGCTTGCCGGACCCGTGCGGTCCAAATGCGAAGGTCTTGGCGCCGGTTGCCGCTTTGAAAGGAGCGGCGCCGGGCGAATGATCCATATGGCAATGGGTGATCAGAATGTGGCTGACGGTTTCGCCTTCCACTGCATCGAGCAACGCTTTGAGATGTGCATCGTTAAGAGGGCCGGGGTCGATGACAGCCACGGTGCCCGTGCCGATGATGTAGGTTCCTGTTCCAAGGAAAGTGAACCCACTGGGGTTGTTGGCGGTAATCCGTCGGATGAGCGGTGTTACCTGGTCGCACCGCCCATAGTCGATGTCGATGTCGCGCACGAAAGGAATTGTGACCGCCATACCGCCTCCTAGATGAGGTGTTGTCACGGGGCCGGGGTCGGCACCGTAAGTCTAAAACACCTCAATAGTGAGTTTAGAACGAAATCGCCCTAAACGGCGGGCAGAATGGCCTTTGGGACATAAACACACAAGCGCTTTACGCCCCGATTTTGGTGAAAATAGAGGCCCTCAAGCGCCCATATTTCTATGAGCGCTCGCAGGCAACGGCTAGGCGTAGAGGCCAGTGAGATTGATCACCATGGCCACCCCGTAAGTACCAACGATCAGGTAGCCAACACGTGTGGCAAAGTCGCTGACATCTTCGATACCGAGTGTCTTCAACCATTTTGATACGTGCGATTTCGCAAATGCGAAAGAGTGCACCAAGGTTGAATAGGTTGCGTCAGGGTTATGCTTCAGGTCTGAAAAGAGCATGATCTTTCTCCAAGATCAAAGGGTTATAGAAAATATCCCCACTAAAAGCGTTCCAGATATTTACTGACTTGTTGTCAGTTTTCTTCTTGTGAAGCCTAAATATGTGCAGTGCACAATAAATGCAAGAGTGGCAGATGATTTTTTCGACCGGCCCGGTGCGGCATTTGCGCAGTGATTGAGGTGGAATGCTGGCGCCATGTCGCCTAGTTGGGAGAAAGCCTCACATCGCCGCAATAACATCACCTGATGTGCTGAGCATGACCAAGAAAGAAAAACATGGAATTCCCAATAATAACGGCCTATGTGGCCGCACTGATCGGTATTTTGCAGTTTGCCCTGATGATGGCTGTGGGCTTAACCCGTGCCTCGCTGAAGGTCGGTTTTGGTGATGGCGGTAATGAGGCTTTGCTTGTCAAAATTCGCCGACACGGAAATCTCGCGGAAAATGCGCCGATTTTTGTTCTTTTGTTGGGTTTTCTGGAGCTTGCAGGGGAGAACGCAACCTGGGTTATGTATTTGGCCGGGCTCTTCGTTGCAGCGCGCATTGCGCATGCGCTGGCTTTGAGCGGGGTACTACCTGGTGTCCTGCGGCCGTTCGGTGCCTTCGGAACGTTGATTTCGGGCGTTGGAACAGCAGTTCTGTTGCTTATGGCACTGCCTGCGCTCGTGTGAACAAGGAGGCAGCGGCCAAACGACCGACCGCTGCCCTCTTTCGGTCTAGCTGTAACGCACTTCTTTCACTTCGCCTGCATCACCCGCATCAATTGCCGCCATGCTTGCCTGCAGGTCAGCTAGGTACTGATCCTGAACGGCAGCGTGGAATGGGGAAAGCATGAGATGGAGCGACTTCGGCTCTGTCGTAACAGAGGTGAACCAACCGCGTTCCATCATCTTGCCCCACAGCGCAAAGGCGTCGTAGTCAGGGTGGTAGAAGGCGATAAGCCCAAGCAGAGGTTCGCCAACGATCTCGAACCCCATTTTTTTCACGCCCGCTTCAATATGCGCGCGCACGGCGCACACAATGCCCTGTTTTTCGCGGTAGCCTTTGACACCCAGATAATTCATCACGGCCCAGGCGGCCGCAATGGCGCCGCCGGGGCGCGTTCCTGCAAGGGTTGGTGTGATCATGCGGCCGCCGGGCCAATCAGCACAATCAAAGATCATGTGCGCTTGCAGCTCGGCGGACCGGAACAGAACAGTCGAGGCGCCTTTGGCGGTGTAGCCATATTTGTGCAGGTCGGCGGA
>CAZFHW010000139.1:0-4478 GCA_964518885.1 uncultured Parvibaculum sp.
TTGATGTTGAAGGAATAACCGGGGCGGTTCGTGCCCGCGTGCTTGGGGCGGTTTGGCTCGCGGCCTTCCGGGTTTGGCTGGATGACGGCGAGGAACTCGCCAAAACCATGGCGGAACTTGATCACCGGTTGCAGCAGTCATCGGCGGTTTGGGGGCAGGGTGAGGCCGTTAGCGCGGAAGGGTGATGTGCGCTCTCAGGCCTCCCAGAGGGCTTCGAGAGAGGATGATCTCTCCGCCATGGCTCCGGGCGATGTCGCGCGCAATTGCCAGGCCCAGACCGGTCCCTGGCGTGTCGAGATTGCGGGCTGTATCCAGTCGATGGAAGGGCCGGAAGACCTCTTCCAACTGATCTTCCGAAATGCCTTCACCATCGTCATCAATGAGGATCGTCACTGTCTTGTCGTCAGCCAGGAGGGTGAGTTGGACCGTGGAGGCATGTTTGGTGGCATTGTCCACAAGATTTGTCAGGCAGCGCTTGAGCGTGGCGCGTCGAATGGGCAGTGAGACTTGCGTGGTTGTGTTGAAGGCCAGCTCGTTGCCATGGCGCTCCGCGTTGAGCCGCACTTCGGCCAGTAGATCTCCCAGATCAACGATTTGAACGGGCTCGCCTTCTTCTCCTTTGGCAAAGGCCAGATAGTCTTCGAGCATGTGCTCCATATCGCGTACGTCGGTTTTTAGTTCCTCTATTTCCGGGCCGTCTCCCAGCATTGCTATCTGGAGCTTGAAGCGTGTTAAGGGCGTTCGAAGATCATGGCTCACACCGGCCAGCATTGCCGTGCGTTGGTCGATCTGTCTTTGGATGCGTTCGCGCATGTCGAGGAAGGCGGCGGCTGCGCGACGGACTTCCTGTGCTCCGGATGGTTTAAAGGTTGAGGCATCGCGTCCTTTGCCAAATTCTTCGGCAGCGCGGGCCAGGCGCTCGATTGGACGGATCTGGTTTCGCAAAAACAAAATTGCGATGGCGATCAGAAGAAGGGACGCGCCTACCATCCAGACCAGAAAAATGTGGGTGTTGGTGGCATATACCCGGCTTCTGAGAGGGAGAACACGGACCACCCCGCCCGGCATCTGAATACGTATATCGACATATTCAGGAAAGGAAACCGTGTCGATCCAGTAGGGACGCCCAATGCGTTTTTCGATCTGTTCTTTCAGAGACTGGTCGAGCAACGAAAATCCTCTTGCGGGCTGTTCGAGCGGTAAAATTTCATCTGGTCGGAAAGACACGCTCATTTCGAGCTGTTCCCATGCGAGCGCGGTCAGCTGAGGTGCGCCGGGGTCCTGCTCTGGAAAAGTCTCCTTTGCTTCGACGAGGAGGGCGATGTCACTTACGACGGCGCTGGAAAGCTTCTCAGTCACCATCTGCCAATGACGTTCCAAAAACACGTAGGCAACAACGACCTGGAGTAGGACCATGGGTGCGACAATGATGATGAGTGATCGGCCATAGAGACCACGCGGCATGAAACGCTTCAAAAGCCCGAACGGATGGAATTTTGACAGACGTCGCCGATCCTTGGGGACGGTGCGCGGCCCGACCGAATTTTCACTATGAACTTCAACACCGCTCATTACGCGACCTGCCTCTACTCTCAATCTGGCTTCAGAACGTAGCCCAGACCACGCACGGTCTGGAGATAAATCGGGTTTTTGGGGTCTCGTTCGATTTTGCGGCGCAGGCGATTGATCTGAACGTCAATGGCGCGCTCTGTGCTGGCCTCGTCGTCCAACAACAGCAGGCGAGAGAGTGTTTCATTCGGGCGATCTGCAAAAAGCTGCATCATTTGAACTTCTCGGTCGGTTAGACGGACCCGATTGCCATCCCGCCACAGCTCACCCCGCTCCCGATTGAAACGGCAGGGCCCCAGCCGCAATTCCCGGGTATCGCTGGTCTCAACCAGAGTGCGGCGCAGGATGGTGCCAATACGCAAAAGGAGTTCGCGGGGCTCAAAAGGCTTTGGGAGATAGTCGTCGGCGCCCCCCTCCAAACCCTTAATGCGGTGTTCTGTTTCAGCCAGCGCGGTCAGCAAAAGAATGGGAATATTTGAGGTGGGTTGCTGTGTCTGTGACCGCAGGGACCGGGTGAGGTCCAATCCGCTTTCGCCGGGCATCATGACGTCCAATACAATGAGGTCGTAGGTGAGATTTTCGAGTTGTGCGCGTGCCTCAGCGGCATTTTCTGCTGTTGACGCACGGTATCCGTTGTCGCTCAGGTATTTTTTCAGCAGTTCGCGGATACGCCGGTCATCATCAACAATCAAAATATGTGGCGTGTCTTCATCAAAGACTGTCTTGGTCGCCTGTGCGATGGGCGTCACCGTCATGGCACTTCACCATTGGTAATCAAGGTTTCGACGGTGGTGCGTTCTTCTTCGTTCACGAGTGCCAAAAGAATTTTCCGCCAGGTGGCAGTGGCTTCTGGGCCGGCTTCTTCCAGCGCACGTGCAACACGGGCATGTTGGGGTACTGCAAGGCGGTGTTCCAGGTCGATCCCACTGTCGGTCAGGTGGAGGTGTCGTTGACGCCGGTCGCGTGTCCCTGTCTTTTGTTCCACATGTCCCCGTTCAATAAGGTCGCGCAGAACCCGCGCCAGACTCTGTTTTGTAATACGCAGAATACTGAGAAGCTCGGCCACGGTGATGCCGGGGTGGCGGCCCACAAAATGAACCACCCGGTGATGTGCGCGGCCCAGACCGTCGGCCTCCAGCATGGCATCCGGATCGCTGACAAAATCCCGATAAGCAAAGAACAACAGCTCAATCGTCTGGATCAGTGCTTCCTTGTCTGCAGGAAGCGGGGCAGAAACCGACGCGGCGACTTTCTCGCCTGAAGGGAGTGGATTTTTTATGTCAGCCATGTTGACATATCTCAACTGCATGATTACCGTCAAAATCGAATTTACGACAGAAATGAACCCATCTGGTGTTTTTGTAGTGTGAGTGCCAGTATTTTGGCGAAAGACCCCTGCGGACCATCATTGGTGCAGTTGGTGGGGTGTCGCAGGCCAAAAAAGCTCGCTGGCAAATGCTCTGCATAAGCTGCAGATCGGTTGGGAAAAAATCAGGACCCAGGCTCATGGCGGACATTCCATTCGATCAGCGGGACGGCTTTATCTGGTTCAACGGCGACATGGTGCCGTGGGCAGATACAAAAATTCATGTGCTTACGCACGGGTTGCATTATGGCAGCAGCGTTTTTGAAGGCGAACGTGTGTACGGCGGTGAGATTTTTAAGCTGCGTGAGCATACAGAACGGCTTTTCAAATCGGCTGAAATTCTCGGGTTTCAGATTCCCTATAGCATAGAGGAAATTGACGAGGCATGCCGCAAAGCAGTTGCTGCACAGGGCATTGTGGACGGATATGTGCGTCCCTTCGCATGGCGGGGCAGCGAAATGATGGGTGTCTCTGCTCAAAGCAACACGATCAATGTCGCCGTGGCTTGTTGGGAATGGCCATCCTATTTTGACCCTGAGGAGCGGCTTAAAGGTATTCGCACTGATATTGCTGATTATCGCCGTCCCTCGCCTGAAACAGCTCCTTGTCATGCCAAGGCTGCCGGGCTCTACATGATTTGCACCATCTCCAAGCATGCAGCGGAAGCAAAGGGCTATGCCGACGCCTTGATGCTCGACTATCGCGGTCTGGTTGCGGAGATGACGGGTGCGAATGTTTTCTTTGTGAAAGAAGGTGTGCTGCACACACCGACACCGGATTGTTTTCTGGATGGTATTACCCGACGTACAGTGATGGAGCTTGCCCGCAGGCGGGGATACGAGATTGTCGAACGGCAGATTAAGCTGGAAGAGCTGGCTGATTTTAGCGAGTGCTTTATCACCGGAACAGCCGCGGAGGTGACAGCTGTTAGTGAAATCGGCCCCTACAAATTTACACCTACGGAAATCACCCAGACATTGATGGATGATTATTCCACAGAGGTTCAACCCAAGGTGAGCGCTGCCTGACGCAGGGTTTCCTAGCTGCGGGTGTTTGTCACGAAGTGGGTTTTGATTTTGAAGGTGCCGTCCAGCGTTGGGCTGCATTTTCGTCTGCGCTGCGCGAGGTGACCCAGGTCTCTCCTTGCGGGCCGGATTCTTTTTTCCAGAAGGGGGCTTTGGTTTTTAACCAGTCCATCAGGAACTCACCCGCTTCAAACGCAGCCTGTCGATGGGCCGACGTAGTGATAACCAGGACGATCCTGTCTCCGGGTTTCAATGGTCCGACGCGATGGATGATGAGACAGGCCTTTAAGGGCCAGCGGGCCCGAGCCTCAGCCTCAATCTGTCCCAGCGCCTTTTCGGCCATGCCTGGATAATGTTCCAGGGTCATTGTCTCAATGTCGCGACCGTCATTGTGGTCACGCATATAGCCGACAAAACTCACGGCAGCGCCAATGTCGGTGTGCCCCGCAACCAGCGCATCCAGCTCCGCGCCGGGGTCAAAATCTGTTTGCTGTACACGAACCATGTCAGCCACCCGT
>CAZFHW010000139.1:4578-7463 GCA_964518885.1 uncultured Parvibaculum sp.
GCAATCCAGAGCAGCCAGATGCCGATTTCCTGAGTGCCGGGAATAAGGGCTTCGCCGGCCTCTCCGGTGAGCAGGAAGGCAATGGCAATCATTTGGATTGCGGTCTTCCATTTGGCCAATTCTGTGACCGGGACACTGACTTGCACTTCTGCGAGGAATTCACGCAGGCCAGAGACCAGAATTTCCCGACTTAGGATGATAATGGCCGCGAAAACTGAGCCCCAACTGATGGTGCCATTGGCGACGAGCATGAAAAGTGCTGCGGAGACGAGCAGCTTGTCGGCAATCGGGTCAAGCATCCGGCCAAGATTGGATGTTTGCTTCCAGGCGCGTGCAAAATATCCATCGAAATAGTCGGTAATGGCGGCAAGTGTAAATATGGCGAAGGTCGTCCAGTTGGCCGTTGCCCCCTCGAGGTAAAATCCGGCGACAAGAGCTGGAACCATAAGGATGCGCGCATAGGTCAGCAGGTTGGGCAGGCTTGTCAAAACCCGGACCCGTCTGGCTTCCTTGGAGCGTGGTTCGCTATTTTTTACGATCCGATTCATGGGGGCATCCTAGCACTGGTTTACTTGTCCGTGCGGCTGGAAAAGAGCTGCTGTTTTGTTATGCCATGCGAGTTTGAGTTTCCCCTTAGTCCGGTGTGCCATGGAAATAGTCATAAACAGCCTTGGCTACTTTTCCGGAGATGCCATCCACCGCTTCAAGGTCGGGCAATCCAGCGCGAGATACGGCCTTGGCAGACCCAAAATGGTGGAGCAGGGCGCGTTTTCTGGTTGCCCCGACGCCAGCGACGTTGTCGAGCGGATTGGCCCGGGTCTGTTTGGCGCGGCGTGCCCTGTGGGAGCCGATGGCAAAGCGGTGGGCTTCATCGCGCAGGCGCTGCAGATAGTAGAGCAGAGGGGTCTTATCCTCCAACATGAAGGGCGCGCGCCCTTTCATGAAAAAGCGTTCCCGCCCAGCGTTTCGATCGGGCCCCTTGGCGATCGAAATCACTGTCACATCATCAATGCCCAATTCCGCCATGACCTCATTTGTGACAGACAATTGCCCCTGTCCGCCGTCGATCAAAATGGCGTCTGGCCAATCTCTGGTGCGTTCGTCGTCGGCGGTGTCGTTTGTCGTTTTCTCGCTTGCCCGGGCGTTCTCCTTCAGCAGGCGGGTAAAGCGACGGGTGAGTACCTGGCGCATCATGCCGTAGTCGTCCCCGGGTTCGATATCATTGCCCTTGATATTGAATTTTCGGTACTGGTTTTTGAGAAACCCCTCGGGTCCAGCAACGACCATGCCGCCAACCTGATTGGTTCCTGAGATATGGCTATTGTCATAGATCTCAATGCGCTGCGGGGGGGTGTCCAGGCCAAACTTGTTGCCAAATTCCGCGAGCAAATTCCGCTGTGTAGCTGACTCAGCCAGACGCCTAGCCAAGGCGTCTTTGGCATTGCGCAGGGCATGTTCGACAAGCTCGCGTTTTTCCCCTTGCTTGGGGACCTGCACGGCTACTTTTCGCTCTGCGCGGATCGTGAGGGCTTTGCCCAACAAATCTCGCCCGACAATGTTCTCACTTAAGAAGATCAAGGGGGGCGAAGGGCGGTCATCGTAAAATTGCGCCAGAAAAGCGTCGAGCACATCGGCAGGTGTGACCTCTTTGTCGTGTCTGGGGAAGTAGGCCCGGTTGCCCCAGTTTTGTCCGGCACGGAAGAAGAAAACCTGGATGCATGTCTGGCCGGCATTCTCTGCGACGGCAAAAACGTCGGCGTCCGTGATGGATTTGGGGTTGATGCCTTGATGGGATTGGATCTGCGCAAGGGCACGGATACGGTCGCGGTAGATCGCGGCGCCTTCAAAATCCAGGCGCGTGCTCGCCTCCGTCATTTGCTCTGCAAGATGCTCCTGCGTGCGACGGCTTTTCCCCCGCAGGAAATCGTGGGCCTGGGAAACCAGATCGGCGTAATCGGTTTTGTTGATCACACCGGTGCAGGGTGCGGAGCAGCGTTTGATTTGAAAGAGCAGGCAGGGTCGGGTCCGGCCATCAAAGACAGAGTCGGAACATGACCGCAAAAGAAAGGCGCGTTGAAGTGTGTTGAGGGTGCGGGTGACCGACCCGGCCGAGGCGAAGGGACCGAAATAGTCCCCATCCCGAGATCGGCTTCCCCGATGTTTAACGACCTGTGGGAAGTCGTGGTCGCCGGTGAGCAGAATGTAGGGAAAGGATTTATCGTCCCGCAGCAGCACATTGTAGCGAGGCTTCAATTGCTTGATGAGGTTGGCCTCAAGCAGGAGGGCATCGGTCTCGGTGGCGGTGGTGATAAATTCCATCTCAGTGGTCGACGTGATCATGCGCGCGATGCGGTTGGAATGGCCCGCGAGCTTGGTGTAGCTCGTCACCCGTTTTCTCAGACTACGGGCCTTGCCGACATAAAGCACCTCACCTGCTTCACTCAGCATGCGGTAAACGCCGGGGCTGTCAGGGAGTGTTTTGACCTTTTCCGCGATCAAATGGGTCCCCGCCAATATCGATGACGCAGGGACGGGCGGACTTTTTTGGTTGCCCTCCGTCATTGACCTGTTTTTTCCCAAATTGATGGCACGCCGGAATCCCGATTTTTGTTCGATAGGGCTGTCTGCAGCCTGAATACAAAGGGGCAAATAATATCGTTCTTCTTGTGAATATTGGTCGGCGTTATTTGGCCAACCCGTTTCATCTTGCCTGTGGATAAACTTGTTGAGAATCTCAAGGGATTCGCAGCAACCAATTGTGACATAACGATAAATTCAATATTGGGTCCAATTGTGTAAAATCTAACCTATTGAAATATAAAGGAAAAATTGGCCCGACTGTGACAGTTTAGAAAATCAGTGAAAATGAGGCCCTAGAATTGATG
>CAZFHW010000140.1:0-7272 GCA_964518885.1 uncultured Parvibaculum sp.
TCTCGTCGAGGACTTCCTTGAAGCGCACGGCAGCCGCTTTCGACGGGGCCACAAGCTGAGCCTTGAAGCCCGTACCCTGCCAGTGCTTGCGGTAGTGCTCCGATATATCGAAGGCTTTCGCACGGATGGCCTGCCCCGTCTTAGCCAGCGCATCCATGCGTGAGAATTTCCGCTTTAAATCAGCTTTTTGCTGGTCGGTGAGGCCCTCGCTGATTTTGTCGAACCAACGATCAATAACGCCGCCCGTAATCTGCTGCTCAACCATGCGGCCTTCGTAAAGAAGCGGCACAACAGCGCCGTCGGCTACGGCTTCATTGATCGCATATTTATGAATCAGGCCCCCAAAGGTGGAGAGGGTGTTCTTCTCTTTTTTCAAGAGTGGGGTGCCAGTGAAACCGAGATAACAGGCCTTTGGCAAAAGGCGCCGCATCTTCATTGCAAATTTGCCATGCCCACCGTAACGCCCGGTCTGGGTGCGGTGGCTTTCGTCCACCAGAATGAAGATGTTGGCATCCTCATCTGCAGCGTCACTGCCGCGTGTCGCGCTATCGAACTTATTGATGATAGCGGTGACCAATGAGGCCTTGTTGCGGATCAGCTCAAGCAGGTGCGCGCCACTCGTCGCACGAATAGGTTCCATCTCGCAGGATTTAAAGGTGCCCTTAATTTGTTTGTCGAGATCATCACGGTCCGTGACGATGATGATGCGTGGGTTCGTGATGCCCTTATCCAGCGCCAGCGCCCTTCCCAACATAACCATTGTCAAGGACTTGCCAGATCCCTGCGTGTGCCAGATGACACCACCTTTCCGGATGTCGTTCAGGTTGAATTGTTTGACGCGCTCGACCGCTGTCCGGATGCCAAAGTACTGCTGGTGTCGGGCAATCTTCCTCTCGCCGCCTTCAAACACCGTAAAGCGCCGAACAAGATCGAGAAGACGTGCCGGACGGCATAATGCATAGATGGTCCGGTCCTGTTCTGTCACGGCACGCTCGCCCTCGGCGGCAAGCGTTTCGAAAAAGGCGCGCGCCCCAGCAAACTCGCCTGAGAAAATGGCAATCTTCTCAGCTTCAGTCAGCTGGCGATTCGCAAAGGGGAGAATATCATCGTCGGTGTCTTTCTCATCCCGCCAGATCTGCCAGAATTTCTGAGGCGTTCCGACGGTTGCATATCGCGCCTCCTGCCGCTTCATGGTCAGAAGAAGTTGCGCAAAGTGAAAGAGTTGAGGGATGTTGTCCTCGCCCTGATAGCCGATGAGCTGGCTGCCAGCTTTCTTCAGGCTCTCAGTCGGGCGCTTGTTTTCGATGACGATGAAGGGAATGCCATTGACATAGCAAACAATATCACACCGCTTGGTCTGCGTGCTCGCGGCTTTCTCGACTGAGACCTCGGCTGTCACATGGAAAACGTTGTTCTCTGGATGCTCCCAATCAATGAAGTGGAAGGAGTAGCTCTTGGAGTCGCCGTCGATCGTCTTCGTGATCGTCGTACCGAGGACGAGCGTGTCATAGATATCCTGATTGGTGCCCTTCAACCCCTTTAGCCGGTCCGGCGTCGGCTTCAGTCGCCGCATCGCTTCATGTGCATCCGCTAGGTCGAAGGAATATTCCCTGCCACGATGTGTGAAGCGGTTGACCTTCAGAAGCTGCTCGGCCAGCACATCGTCGAGCGTGACATTTCGAAGCTTTCCTCCGCGTTGTGCCAAGGCATCCGCCTGAGAAAGAGGCGTGAAGCCCAACGCCACAAGAAGCTGTAGGGCTGGAATCTGGGACTGGTGCTTCTCGGCGGCAATAAATGTCATGCCTCGTCTCCGCCATCACCGCCATCAGCCTTCTTCTTTCTTGGCTTTTTCTTGCCCACGGCCTTGGAAGTTTGGTCAACGATAAAGCCATAACTGGCTTTGACACTCATGAGCTGAAGCGCCTTCATGTTGCGCATGAGACTGACCCGGGAAAAGAGCGGTAAATTCTTTGATTTATTCGCTTTGTCCTTGTGGGTTATGATCGCGAACACTACTTCAAAACTTTTGGCATCGATAGGCGCTGAGAAAGCTGCGATGCTACCGGCTGTTTTGTTGTTGATCAGTTGCTTGAGTTTTTCGACGGCCTCTTCTTCTAACTTCAGCAATTCGACCGCATTGGCTCCTTGATTAAAGAGATGGCTGAGTTGCTTCGACAGCGTTGATCGTTTGACGTGATGGAAGACGGCGTGATCGTCTGTCACGCTATACAGGTCGCATGGTTCGATCTGTGTCTGCCCCGTTGGGCTTATGTCGGTTTTATCCAGACACAAATAGGAAGCATCATTCGCAGCAACGGCTGCATTGTACGCCCCTTCACCATTGTGCGTGTAGGCGGGAAGCAGCAAATCAGCACAAAGTGGGTCAAGAAAAGCTTCGAGCTTCACAATGTAGTCATTATTGACCTTGTACCAGTTGCCTTCGGTGAGGTGATACGTTTCACCTCCACCATCCAGCGTGGTGTCGTAGATAAAGGATTTGAAAATTGAATGATTATCTCGTGTGCTGCCATTCTCGTCGGTTAAACGCAGCACATGCCTCCTTAAATCATCAAGCTCAACGTCGGCCAACGCTCGGCCGTATGACGCGAGATATTCATAGTACCGATCAATGAACACATCATCATAGACGCAGCTTTTTCCAGCACCGCTGAAGGTCGCGCAGACGTTGTCTTGATAGTCCACAATGTCGGGAATGGCTAAAGCGAGGCCTTCGCTTTTTGCACGAAACGCCTCAAGGAGTTTTCCGTTCAATTGCTTAATGACCACCGGGTCCCGGACTGGAGCAATATTCTGGATGTCAGGGAAAGTCGTTTTATAAGTGTCGCTCTCGTATAACTCCAAGAGCTTCTCGCACAGCCCCGCAAGTCCGTTGAATGCAACCGCTGAACTGATGCGCAAATTGCTGGCGCCTGTAGCGTGCTTGATAAGCTCCTGGTGCTCAGCCTTCACCTTTCCGGTGAGACTCTTGAGGATTGTGCTATCGCAATCGAAATCGAAATAGGTGAGATTGGAATCGGGAGACACCTGTGTCCTCTGTCTGCGCGCCGCACCAGGTTCTAAAACGTCGGTATTCTTGATCTTGTCGGGGTCCACACAATTCAATGTAACGCGCAGACCAAAATCATATTCGTAGCTGGCGTCCTTGAGATTGTGGAACACATGACCGAAAGACAGGGCAAAGACACGTTTACCAACAGGCAGAAAAATCAACGCACCCTTGGTGGCCTGACGAAGACTCTTCTGAATGCTAAAATAACCTTTCCACCAAGGCTCTCTTGGCGGGTTATTCAATATGAAAAGGGATGCGCCTTCAGGCAAGGCGTCGGCGGCAACAGTCTCGTCGAGTGAATGGTCATCCTTCAGGGCATTTGTGGCGTCGCAACCATTCTTCAGAAGATAAATGGAAAAGGACCGGCTCTTACTCATTCTGCCCCTCCATATTCACCGGCCATTCGCCGGTAAGCAGTTTTTGCATTAGGCCGCGCTTCTGGCTGGTAAGCACTTCGATCTCTTTGTCGAGCAATGCCAATTCGTCCTTCGCTGCCAATAGCGCTCTGGCGATGCGTTCTTGTTCGTCAATTGATGGAACGGGCACCTTGCAACCGAAGAAGCCGTCAACATTCAGATTGAGCAGACCGTCATTGCGCACGCCTGAATTGATCAACCTGGAAAGCTGATGGTTCAATGCACCTGCCGCAAAGAGGTGCGCATAGAACGCGTGGCTCAATCCTTTCTTAAGTGCAAAACAGAAGTAGACAAAAGGGACCAGCGCCGTGGGACGGTCGAGGGAGAAGACGCAGCCATATGGCGCAGTCAGAGAATTTCCCTTGTTGTAGGCAAACTCACCTTCGTGCAGCACGACGTACCGGTCAACGCTGCGGCCCGCCATGTCGCGGCTGAACTTGTCGGATTGCATCAGGAAGCCCGACTTTGCCGAGATCGTCATGACAGGGTGGTTATCGCCCCCGTTCCGACGGCGCACGCGGGTCGAGATGTCTGAGAGCGGGCGCAGTTCCCAACGGGCGGGAAACATGCCGCCACGGCCTATAAGCTTCTGGAAAAAACCGGTTAGCCGATTTCGCTTCGCCGCCCGCAGCGCCTCCAGCTTTTCAATGGCCTCGTCCCATGTCCGCAGTATTTCGGCGATCTTGCGCTGGTCAGGGAGTGGTGGCAGCCAAACTTCTACGGTGGAGAGGTCGGGCGCATGAATATGCACTACAGACTGGCCTTTTCCGAGACGCGATTTTTGTCGAACCGCATCATCTGCGTTTAACGCATGAGCAAGGAAGGACGGGTCTTGCCCGTGCTCCCGAAGCACTACAGTATCGCCGCCGACGACGGCTTTTCCGTTGCTCAGGTATGCTACAGCCTTTCCGATTTCGGTGGCGGTCTCCCCGGATGCAGCAAAAATTATGTCACCGTGTTCTATAGTAAGCGCATTCTCTGCTGTCTCCTCCGCTACGAACGAACGCAAGTCATGAGCCACATCGCCATACATCGTGTAAATCTCGGCATAGCGCAGGCAAGGAATGCCGATTGGAGTGAGGTCAGATTTGGAGACGCCTTTGCCCTTCAAGAATCGGCCGAGATTTCCTAGAGAACGACGCTGCACGTGACGTGGCGCGTGAATCACTTCATGTATTGCCTTACCCTCACGCATCAACGCCCAACTCCTTCAGATAGCTAGTCATGCGTCCGCGAACGTCGGTAAGTTCGACCTCGATTTGATTGATTTCTCTTTGCAGCGCCGCGATATCAATTTTTTCCTCTGGCTCGAATGTGTCTACATAGCGGGGGATGTTGAGATTGAAGTCGTTCTCGGCAATCTTTTCATGGGTGGCGCAGTGGGAGTATTTGTCGATCTCCACCCGCGTGCCGTACGTCTCCAACACTTTGGCAATGTGAGCCTCGTCCATGACGTTCTGCGTCTTGCCCGAAGTGAACTCCTTGCTAGCGTCGATGAACAGCACGTCTTTGCGAGCTTCATTCTTGCCCCCCTGTTCGCGGGAACGATCGAAAACCAGGATCGCGACCGGAATGCCCGTGGTGGTGAAGAGGTTAGCCGGAAGGCCGACCACGGCATCAAGCAGGTTCTCCTCGATCAGCGCCTGACGGATCTTCCCTTCGGCCCCGCCCCGGAACAAAACGCCATGGGGCACAATGACGGCCACCCGCCCGCTCTGCCGCTTGGCTATCTCGATCATGTGGGTGATGAAGCCATAGTCGCCCTTGGACTTGGGTGGGATGCCACGCCAAAAGCGGTTGTACTGGTCTGTGCCCGCGTCCTCCGCGCCCCACTTATCAAGGCTGAATGGCGGGTTCGCGACGACCACATCGAACGTCATCAACTGATCGCCCTCGATCAGCGCGGGGCTGTTGAGCGTGTCGCACCATTCGATGCGGGCGGCATCCTTGGAATGCAGAAACATGTTCATGCGCGCCAGCGCCCAGGTCGCCCCATTTACCTCCTGCCCGTAAAGGGCAAAATTGTCGGAGCCGACTTCCTCGGCTGCACGAATGAGCAATGAGCCTGAGCCACAGGCCGGATCACAGATGGTGTCGCCAGCCTTCGGGGCAGCGAGCTTCGCCAGAAGCTGCGACACGGCAGCAGGCGTATAGAATTCTCCAGCTTTCTTGCCGGCATCAGAGGCAAAACGGGAGATCAGATAGATGTAGCATTCGCCGATAATGTCCTCTGTCACCCGTGACGGACGAAGGTCCAGGGCGGGCCTGGCGAAATCTTCCAGCATGTTCTTCAGGCGGCGATTGCGGTCCTTCACCCGACCAAGATTCGACTCGGAATTGAAATCAATGTTGCGGAAAACGCCTTCGAGCTTGGTCCGGTTTGTGTCTTCAATCCGCTCAAGCGCAACGTTGATCAGCTCACCGATATTAGCTTCGTTGCGCCTCTCATAGAGGTCATAGAAGCTCGCGCCTTCAGGCAGGATAAAGCGCTCGCGCTCCAGACGACGGCGGATACGGGCATCATTGCCACCGAATTTCTTACGATAGGTCTCAACATGATCGTTCCACAGATCGGAAATGTATTTCAGGAACAGCATCACAAGGATGTAGTCTTTGTATTGGGCGGGGTCGACAGCCCCCCGGAAAGTGTCACAGGCGGCCCAGGCGGCTTGATTGACCTGCTGTTGTATCAGTTGGTCGGTCATTTCTTTTTCCCTTTCTGCCGTCCTATGGAAGGTGGCTGCAAAACTCGCTTGACGAGCAAATGGCTAATGAGTTGGCGCTTCTTTTCTCCTGCGCGAGATGACAGCTCATGTTCTCGTGTCGCCAGGGCGTTGATTTCAATGATCGCGCCCTGTGTTTTTAAATCGGGCAGGTCGATTTCAAGGTTGTCCAAGCTCGACTTCGATATCATCCGAAGTCGTGTGCCTCGTGCGTGACTATCAAAATAGCGTTGGGCAGGACTCTGATTGATAACCCATTCCAGAAAACGAGGCTCGATGGCTTTTCTGTCTGGTCGAAGCACGATCAGGGGTGACACGGCAACCACTGGCTCGATGATGCGCTCATCAGCTGCCATCGCCGTATTCCGCTCGCCGCGAGACCTAAACAGCACATCCCCCGGGCGCACCAGATATCGGTCAGTTTTGCCATCCAGGTCATAACGTAAGAATCCCATCGGGTTGATTCGGCCTTCGGCTGAAAAATCTCGCAGCTGGATCGCAGGGACCCCTCCCGCATCGACAGCCTCAAGCCTGCCGCGCGGCGTGTACCCCATCTGGATTGTGCATACGTCTCTCAAGAACACATCAAAATTCCTCTGTAGATCTTTCTACAGAAAAATACAGTAAATAATCGTGATGTCAACAGAAAATTTGCTGTATAGCCTCCTACAGCATTTTTCTTGAATGTCCTGAACTATTGACGTCCCACATGCTGGCTCAGCCGGCTAGTGAGGCTACCCTCCATCCGGAGCTGTCAACTCAACGAAGACCGGTCGCAATTGAACGTTTGAAATGATGATTCTGGGCACCACGAACTTTTTCTATAGCGCTCTCCATCTTGGCAGATAACGCTGTTTTGTGATCCAGGAAAGGAACTGTACAAAACTGTCCACCTGGTCATCAAATTTCCCGTGCGGGAATTGCAGAACCTCTCTTTCGAAGTCGTGAAGCCAAGGTGCGCGTTCTGGTAGCCACACATTTCCGGCCTCAATGATCGCCGTCTGAGCTGCTGCCCGTGTCACCTTGTCCCCTTCCGGCAGGAAGGCAATGGGTCGGAACGGAC
>CAZFHW010000141.1:0-7253 GCA_964518885.1 uncultured Parvibaculum sp.
GTGGTGTTAGGATTGACGAGGTCGGTTTGACGACAAACCGGGCCACAATGTCCTGACCACTGGATATGCCACCCAGAATGCCGCCTGAATGATTGGCACTAAAGGCAACGCTATTGCCCTCAATGCCCATTTCGTCGGCATTTTCCTCCCCCGACAGAGCGGCGACGGCAAACCCATCACCAATCTCCACACCTTTGACCGCATTGATGCTCATAAGCGCACCCGCCAGATCTGCATCGAGCTTGCCGTAGACCGGCGCTCCCAGGCCGACGGGCACACCGCTCGCCACCAGTTCAATGACTGCACCACAGCTCGAGCCCGCTTTGCGAACACCGTCCAGATAGGCTTCCCATAGTTCTGCGGCAACAGGGTCCGGGCACCAGAAAGGGTTCTGGTCAATCACATCCCAGTCCCACCGCGCACGGTCTATTTTGTGAGGGCCCATTTGAACGAGGGCACCGCGTATCTGCACTGCGGGCATTACCTTGCGGGCAAGAGCACCGGCGGCAACCCGTGCCGCTGTTTCGCGAGCGGATTGGCGTCCGCCTCCGCGATAGTCGCGAATGCCGTACTTTGCTTCATAGGTGTAATCAGCGTGGCCAGGACGATAGGTTTCCTTGATGTCGCTATAGTCCTTGGAGCGTTGGTCGACATTCTCGATCATGAGAGAAATCGGGGTGCCGGTTGTCACTTCCTGGCCATTTTCGTCAGGGAAGGTGCCAGACAGGATGCGTACACTGTCCGGTTCGCGCCGCTGGGTGGTGAAACGCGATTGGCCAGGACGCCGTTTGTCCAGAAAGTGCTGGATTTCCTCGGCAGTGATGGGCACGCGCGGCGGCATGCCGTCGATCACGCAACCAAGGGCGGGCCCATGGGATTCACCCCATGTTGTAACGCGGAAGAGATGGCCAAAACTATTATGGGACATGAGCTCACCGACTTGCGGAAAAACAGGTCCCGCCGTTCTAGAGCATTTACGGCAGAGAGCCAAACTATTCGCGCAGAGAGGCCGCTGAAATCAATGCCATATCAATAGCTTAATGGATTTTGAGAGGCTCAGACGATGCTCATATCAGGGGCGTCTTCGGCTTTCATGCCCACAACATGGTATCCGGCATCCACATGATGGACTTCGCCGGTCACGCCGGAACTCAAATCTGAAAGCAGATAAAGACCGGTCTTACCTACATCATCAATGGTTACGGTTCGCTTCAGCGGGGAATTCAGCTCGTTCCACTTCAGGATGTAGCGGAAATCACCGATGCCAGCCGCCGCCAGGGTCTTGATAGGGCCAGCCGAAATAGCATTGATGCGGATATTCTGTTTTCCAAGATCAACCGAGAGATAGCGCACACTGGCTTCAAGAGCAGCTTTGGCCACGCCCATGACGTTGTAGTGAGGAATGACTTTTTCGGCACCGTAATAGGTCAAAGTGGCAATGGAGCCACCGTCCTTCATTAGGGGCTCGGCGCGTCGTGCAACGCTCACCAGCGAATGGCAGGAGATTGCCATTGCCGTCGTGAATTGTTCCGTGGTCGTACTGATATAGCGGCCGTCGAGAGAAGCTTTGTCGGCGTAGGCGATGGCGTGGACCAGAAAATCCAGCTTGCCCCACTTTTCCTCAATCGTCTTGAACACATCATCCATCGACGCTTCATCCGTCACATCGCAAGGAAGGACCATGTCAGAGCCAACTGACGCGGCAAGCGGTATCACCCGCTTTTTCAACGCGTCTCCTTGATAGGTGAAGGCAACTTCGGCGCCATGCTGAGCGCACACTTGGGCAATGCCCCAGGCGATCGAACGACTGTTCGCCACCCCCATGATGAGCCCTTTTTTTCCGCTCATCAGGCCGCTGACTTCGCCCATGAGATCCCCTATCCGTCAATTGTAACCACAGTGATTTGCGCGGATCGTACACAAATGTTTCAGCCGGTCTAGGGGGGCGGACCCAAAAAAGCGCTTATATTACAAACAATTACACAGGAGTGATGGGGAAGGGCGAAGGCCAGGAGAACGCCTCGGCTACATCCTCACGAATTGCGCGGCTTGTGGGTGAGCCCTGCCGCCCATGTCGCTACAAAATCTTTCAGAGCGTCATCTGGCTTTGGGGGGAGGACCAGCGCGAGGGACACGTATTGGTCGCCGCGGCCCAACCGTCGTTTTCCAGGCGGGTAGGGAAGACCCTTGCCCTTGAGGCGCAGGACCGTGCCGCTGTCGGAACCTGCAGGGACGATCAACGAAACATCGCCATCGATGGTGGGGACGTTCAGCTTCGTCCCAAGCACGGCTTCTGGCAGCGTGACGGCTGTGTCAATGTGAATGTCAGCGCCTTCCCGGAGAAAAACCGGGTGCGGAGCGATAGAAATGGTGACGATGGCATCCCCTGTGTCGCGAGTGGGAAGCCCTGCTTCACCTTGGCCGCGCAACCGGATCTGTTGGCCATCTTCCACGCCCGCAGGAATATGCACATCAAGTGACTTTCCGTTGCGCAGTGTCAACCGCCGCCGGGTGCCTCCAACGGCATCCAGAAACGGAATACTCAGTTCGTAAGGATGATCGGCATCGGTGGACCTGAAAGCCCGTCGTCCTACTTTTCTTAAGTTGGAGAGAATGTCGGAGAAAATGGGATGCCTTTTTGCCGCCTCTGTTTGGGGGGGAACATCGGAAGGCGCCGTCGCTTCGGGTTCTGCACGGGCCGTCTTGGCTGTCGATGAGGAGTTGTCGGTTTTGGTGTCTTGTGGTTTTGGGGGTGCGGTTTCTGGCGTAGACGAAGCGCGCGCTGAACGGGTTTCCTTGCGACGGGTCGCACCGCCGGCGAAACCACCTGATTTCGCCTTGCGCCGAAGCAGGTCATAGGCCGCGGTCACTTCATGGAAGCGTTCATTGTTTTTGGGGTCCTTCGACCCAGCGTCCGGATGATAGGTCTTGGCCAGCCTACGAAAGGCTGACTTGATTTCCTCAGCTCCTGCAAGAGGGGACACACCGAGCACTTGATAGGGATTGGGCATGAAGCTCCGCTGGGCACCTTGGCCCCGAAAATCATGGTTAATAATGCGTGAGCCGATCCTAGCCGTTAGGCAGATACCAAACCGTTAATGGTCGGAAGTGGCGGGGAAGGTCGAAAGAGCTGTCGCCGCCGCCGTATGGCCCACGCTCGTGGCCTCGTCCAGCCAGTGACGAGCCAGGGTGAGGTCCTGCGTGACCCCCATCCCAAACTGGTAAAGACGCCCGAGCCGGTACTGGGCTTCAACCACACCCTCCTCGGCGAGGGGGGTCCAGATCGCAGCGGCGTCAGCAAACTCCCCGGCTTCGAAATGGAAAATGCCTTGCATGAAGGCGGCGCCTGTCGCCGGTGAAACAGGCACTGCGGGCCCTCTTGAAGCAATTTCGTCTAGAGGGCTCGCGGCCTGAGGGGCTTGCGCTGGCTGAAGAATGCCCAATTGAATGAGGCGCGCGCGCGCCTCCATATGCCCCGATTGGGCCGCGGTCCTTATAAGAGTCAGAGCGGCTTCCTTGTCTCGTGGCACGTCCTCGCTGTTTTCCAGAAGCAGCGCCAATTCCCATTGCGCAATCGGACTTCCAGCGGACGCGGCAAGTGCCAGCCATTCGGCGGCCTTTTCTTCGTCAAAATAGTCGGTATCGTTTTCAAGTCGCATCATGCCAGCGTTGAGGGCAGCGCTGGCCAGGCCCCCTCGTGCGGCGCGTTCGTAAAACCAAAGCGCACGCATCAGGTCAGCCTCCACGCCGACACCCCGTCGGAGAAGATGAGCAACATTGCGTTGAGCCGCCAGGTCTCCAGCTTTCGCCAACGGCAGCCAGATGGCAAAAGCGCCTGCTGGGTCACCAGCATCATAGGTGCGGACCCCGGCTTCAAATTCAGATTGGTTCCCCGCCAAAGAAGGTTGGGAAGGCTGGTTGGCTACTTGAGGCGCCTGCGCGCTTGCGACACGACTACCGGCGCAGATAGCGAAAATTGCCGAGATCGAAAAGACCGCGATCATCATGACGAGATGGTTTGTGCGATTGAAAGTCATCGGCATTCCGAACTGCGCTTTCTCTTTATGAATCAGCTAGGCGACAGGCACCAACCGCATCTATATAAGACAAGAATAGGATAATGAGGATGCCTAATCTCCAATCCGTTTTCCACACTCAAGACCATGTGAGGGCCGCAATGGCGCAAACAGCGAGCGACATCACGACAGGAAATAACCCTTTTCAGCTGTTCGATGAGTGGATGGAGATGGCCAAAAAGTCTGAACCTGACGATGCAACCGCTATGGCTCTGGCAACGGCAGATGCGTCGGGGTTTCCTGATGTGCGAATGGTCTTGCTGAAAGAAGCGGGCCCCGACGGTTTTGTCTTCTACACCAATCTGGAAAGTATCAAGGGACAGGAACTGGCGGAAAATCCCCGGGCCGCGCTGTGCTTTCACTGGAAAAGTCTCAAGCGGCAAATTCGCATTCGCGGTGATATCACGCCTGTCAGTGACGCGGAGGCGGATGCCTATTTCGCCAGCCGGGCGAAGGATAGCCAGATCGGTGCCTGGGCCTCGAAGCAGTCCCGTCCAATGAAAGGACGCTTCGAACTGGAAAAGCAAGTCGCTCGGTTCGCCGCAAAATACGCACTGAAGAAAGTAGATCGCCCCCCGTTTTGGTCCGGCTTTCGCCTGACGCCCAAGCACATCGAGTTTTGGCGGGACCGACCCTTCAGGCTGCATGACCGGCTCGTGTTCAGCCGCGATAATGTGAAGACGACATGGCAGACAGAAAGGCTGTTTCCTTGACCGCCATGGACAAACAATCGCAAGACGCAAAACTGATGCGGCGGGCGACGAATGCGGCGGTCGGTGTCGCATTGACGCTTATTATCTTGAAAACGGTCGCCTTCATGCTCACGGGATCCGTTGCCATGATGGCGACTTTGTTCGACTCTGTGCTGGACATGGCCGCCTCGGTTCTCAACCTTTTTGCGGTTCGCGCCGCTCTGGCGCCAGCCGACTATGACCACAGGTTTGGCCATGGCAAGGCGGAGGCGATGGCGGGGATGGGGCAGGCGCTGATCATTTTTGTTTCAGCTGCCTATATTATTTACGCGTCCATTGGGCGGTTGATGGACCCCCAGCCGATAACATCTTCCTTGATTGGTATCGCTGTGACTGTGGTTGCGATCATCCTCACCCTCATTCTCGTTTCCTATCAGAACAAGGTGGTGAAGCAAACGGAATCCCTGGCGATCGCCGCAGACTCAATCCACTATAAGGGCGATCTGCTGATGAACCTGTCAGTGATTGTCGCGTTGCTTCTATCCAGCGTTTTGGGGCTTGTCTGGGCAGACCCTGTGTTTGGCGTTCTAATCGCCGCTTTTATTGCGCGCAGCGCGTGGATGATCTCAATTCAAGCTGTGCGACAATTGATGGACCAGGAACTGCCCGAGCTCGAACGTGAAAAAATCCGGGGCCTAATTCTGGCTGATCCAGATGTAAAAGACATGCACGATCTGCGCACACGGATGTCGGGGAACAAACTCTTTATCCAGTTTCATCTGGAGCTGGACGGGGCGATGACCCTGACCCGGGCTCATGAGATAGCGGACCGTGTGGAAACCGTTGTCAGGCAGGCATACCCTCGAAGCGAGGTTCTGTCTCATCAGGATCCGGCTGGTGTGGAAGAGATTACCCCTTTTGAGCGGTCTTGACGTTCAGAGGCGGGGGTGGAGGCTCCCAAGTGGGGTTCGCAAAGCCGTGATAAACCGTTGCTGGTAACACAGGCGACGTTCCCCTAGATTGCCCTGATGAACACTCCGACAAATGAGAAGAAAACACTGATCCTGACCGGCGCAAGCCGCGGGATTGGCCATGCCACGGTGAAGCGCTTTTCCAGCGCAGGCTGGCGGGTCATTACCTGTTCGCGCCATCCCTTTCCAGAAGATTGCCCCTGGGAAGCGGGACCAGAGGACCATATCCAGGTTGATCTTTCTGACCCGGGAAATCTGGTTGAGGCCATCGGCGAAATGCGTGAGCGCCTGAAAGATCAGGGAAGCGTGCTGAACGCGCTGGTCAACAATGCAGCAATTTCTCCAAAAAGCGAGACGGGTAGCCGGTTGGGCGTTTTCGACATGGAAATGGACGCATGGCGCCGGGTGTTTGAGGTGAACTTTTTTGCACCCGTCACCCTGGCTCGCGGTTTGGTTGAAGAACTAAAGGCGGCGAAGGGCTCGGTGGTGAATGTGACCTCCATCGCAGGCACACGCGTTCATCCTTTCGCAGGGTCGGCCTACGCCACCTCAAAATCAGCATTGGCAGGTCTGACCCGTGAAATGGCGGCGGATTTTGGCCCGCTGGATATTCGGGTAAATGCCATCGCGCCGGGCGAAATCGACACAGCAATCTTGTCGCCGGGGACTGAGAAAATTGTTGCCGAGATTCCCATGAGACGGTTAGGCACGCCGGAAGAGGTGGCCCGGACGATCTATTTCCTCTGCACGGATCAGTCGTCTTACATCAATGGTGCGGAAATCCACATCAATGGTGGACAGCACGTCTGAGACCCCGGCGCTCTAGCTGGCAGGGAAGTCTTCTGCATTTCGGGCTTCGTCCAGATAAGCCCGGACTTGTCGGAGGAAAGGCAGAGCAGCCTCAATTTCGTCCACATCAAAAGCTCCTGCGAGTTGCTTGAGCGGAGAAGCCAGCGCGGCGATGGCCTGGTTGCGGACAGTGCGGCCATCCTCGGTGATCGTGACGATCTTGCGTCGCCGATCCGCTGTGTCGGTTGCAATGGTGATGTGTCCTTTGGCATCAAGCCGTTGCAGCGTGTTGGTCATGGCCCCTTTGGTCACCTGAAAAGAAGCCGCAAGCTGGGCCGGGGTGCGCTCCCCACCCAGTCGGACAAAATGGTTGAGCACACCGAACTGAGCCATCGTCATGCCATCGGGAAGAGTGCGGCGAAACACTGTGCTCGAGAGCTGCCCGATAATGCCAATCTCGTTGAAAAAAGCATAAATCACATCTGCATTATCGGGCTTTGGCTCGGTCTTTGATGTCACGTACGTATCCTTGTTTCGATTGGCCAGCGCGGTCCGGGGGAAACTTCCGGCCCATACCCAACGCGACCGAGCATCTGTATGCGCGCTCCCGAACCATCCTGCCCCGAAGTGCCCACCAGCTTTTGATGAACCTCCTCATAGAGCGGCGCCATTTCCTCATACTCCTGAAGGCTCTGGGAGATGGGGTGGATACCGATTCCCAGTTC
>CAZFHW010000142.1:0-7237 GCA_964518885.1 uncultured Parvibaculum sp.
TCACTCGCCTGGATCGGCGTTGACGGATTGGCGGCAACGGCGGCACGAACACTCCCCACCTTATCTTCCGATAGGTAGTAGAGCATTTCGGGCGCAGCATCGTCCCGCGCGGCAAGCTCCAGACGCGCCGCTTGGTTGTGCTCTTCGAGCAACGCGCGCGCCTTCTCATAGGTGAGGTCCCGCGGCACATCTGTAAAACCAAACATTCGCTTGAGCAGTTTTTTCACCCCGCGCCCCTCCCCTCACCCCGGCCCCACCACTGCTCACGGGCAGGCGTAACTTCGCCCGGCATGGAGACGACATTGATCGTCGTCAAACCGCTTCGTGAGAGGTTTCTGGTCGGCAATGGGGTTGTCAGACCGCGCATCCGCTGGGGGTCCCTTTATGAGGAAAAACCAAGTCATAAACGGTACCAACCGGCTCTTAACGGGCGTTTAAAGAAGGCGTTACAACTGTTGCTAATCTGTCCTCTGGACGGCAGAGTGCCGCCCATGACCAAGACCACCCCGCCAAATCCTGACTTTACCCTCACGCATCCGGGATTTTCTCATATTGAGACTTGGGTGTTCGATCTGGACAACACGCTCTATCCGCCTAAATGCGACCTGTTCGCCCAGGTGGATGTGCGGATGCGGGACTTCATTTCAGACTATCTTAAGATTGACCCGGTGGAAGCCCGACGGCTCCAGAAGCTCTACTATGTGGAACACGGCACAACGTTGAACGGTCTGATGCAGGTCCACGATCTCAAACCAGCGGCCTTTCTTGATTATGTCCACCAGATCGATGTCAGCCATATGCAGCCCGCCAATGATTTGAACACCGCGCTTTCCAGGCTTCCCGGGCGAAAAGTTATTTTCACCAATGGCACCACGGCTCATGCCGAAAATGTCACCAATCAGCTTGGCATCACCCACCATTTCAGTGCGGTCTACGACATTGTATCGGTGGACTACACACCCAAGCCGAACCGAGCGTCCTACGACCGGTTCTTGTCGGATAGCGGTATTGACCCCACCCGGGCTTCGATGTTCGAAGATATTGCCCGCAACCTTGTGGCGCCCCATGATCTGGGCATGACCACGGTCTGGGTGCGTCCTGGGGAACCCGGGCCTGAACGCCACCAACAAATGGCTCATGAGGGAGCGGAGGGGGATCATGTCCACCATGTGACGGACGATCTCGCCACCTTCCTGCACAGCCTCTAGGCTGGATTTTCCACCCAGATTCAGGCTCCGTCCCATTAGTTGACATGAGCCCGGCCCCCGCTATGGTTCGGCCCGCGCATCATGCCAAACGCGCGAACCAAGCCAAGGACCAACTGCCATGACCCCTGATGACCTAAAATCCATCATCGACACCGCTTTTGACAATGTCGGCACCATCAACACAAAGACCGTTGGTGAGGTTCGCGACGCCGTTGAGGAAGCGCTGACCCTTCTTGACCGGGGCGAGGTCCGTGTGGCGGAAAAAGGCAATGATGGCTGGACCGTCAATCAGTGGCTGAAAAAGGCGGTGCTTCTTTCGTTTCGTCTGAACGACATGTCGACAATCGAAGGCGGCCCCGGCGCCAACACCAATTGGTGGGACAAAGTTCCGTCGAAATTTGAGGGCTGGGGTGCACAGGAGTTTTCCGCAGCAGGTTTTCGGGCTGTGCCCGGCGCCATCGTACGACGCTCGGCCTATATCGCGCCCGGCGTGGTGCTGATGCCTTCTTTCGTCAATCTGGGGGCCCGCGTGGGCAAGGGCACCATGGTGGATACGTGGGCCACGGTTGGGTCCTGTGCCCAGATCGGTGAGAATGTGCATATTTCCGGCGGTGCCGGTATTGGCGGTGTGCTCGAACCCTTGCAGGCTGGCCCCGTCATTATCGAAGACAATTGCTTCATCGGGGCCCGCTCAGAAGTGGCGGAAGGTGTTCTTGTCAGCACGGGCTCCGTGCTTTCGATGGGGGTTTTCATCACCGCCACCACGAAAGTGATCAATCGGGACACGGGCGAGACCCATATCGGATTTGTGCCGCCCTATTCTGTGGTGGTTCCCGGCGCGCGCGCGGGCAAACCGCTGCCTGATGGCACGCCGGGCCCAAGCCTCTCCTGCGCTGTCATTGTCAAAACAGTGGACGAGCGGACCCGCGCCAAGACCTCTGTTAATGAGTTACTGCGGGATTAAAAGCACGGGCCTGTCACTGCCTGTTTGACCCTTGAGGCCCGTTGACGCTAAACCGGATGCATGGATACAGACATGCCTACAATGCCCAACACGCTTGACCCACTCGCCCTTGCAGCGGAATTGATCCGCTGTCCCAGTGTGACGCCTGAAGAAGGGGGCGCACTGGACGCGCTGGAAACATGCCTGCGTGGTTTGGGCTTTACCTGCACGCGGCTTCCTTTTAGCGAAGCAGGCACACCGGACGTTGACAATCTCTACGCGCGCCTGGGGACAGAGGCCCCGCATTTCTGCTTTGCGGGACATACAGATGTTGTGCCGGTGGGTGATGCGGACGCCTGGAGTGTTGACCCGTTTGGCGCAGAAATAAAAGACGGCATTCTTTTTGGCCGTGGGGCAACCGACATGAAGGGCGCGATTGCCGCCTTTGCCGCCGCTGCCTCGCACCTCATTGCCAAGGGTGCTTTCAAAGGATCCATCAGCTTTCTGATCACCGGCGACGAAGAAGGACCGGCCACCAACGGCACCATCAAAATGTTGCAGTGGCTCGCCGACAAGGGTGAGGTCATTGACGATTGTCTGGTTGGTGAGCCGACCAACCCGCAGGCGCTCGGTGACATGATAAAAATTGGCCGACGGGGCAGCACCAATGGATGGATTTCCGCCAGGGGCGCTCAAGGCCATGTTGCCTACCCGCATCTTGCCGACAATCCCGTGCCCCGGCTCGTCGCCATGCTGGATCGGTTGACGGGTGACATGCTGGACGAGGGCACGGAGCATTTTCAGCCGTCCAATCTGGAAATCACTCAGATCACTGTCGACAATGAGGCAACTAATGTGATCCCGGCAGAAGCCCGCGCGCGCTTCAACATCCGGTTCAATGATCTTCACACACCGGCCTCTCTGGAGGCACGCGTTCGGGCGCATCTGGATGCTGTCACCAAAGAGAAGGGCGGCACCTACGATCTCAAGATGATCGCCAGCGGCGATGCCTTTTTAACGGCGCCGGGCCGATTGAGCACGCTGATTTCTGACGCCGTTGCTAAAACCATCGGCCGCACGCCCGAGCTTTCCACAAGCGGGGGCACGTCCGACGCGCGGTTTATCAAAAATTATGCCCGGGTCGTCGAGTTTGGCCTGGTCAGTCAGTCCATGCACAAAGTGGATGAACATGCGCGCGTCGATGATATCATCGCTCTGACCGATATTTATGAAACTGTACTCACAGGCTATTTCAGCTGAGGTTTTCATGCCAACAACCAGCGAAATTATAAGCGCGCTTGTCGGGTCGTGGAAGATTGCCCGGCGAGACCCCACAGCGCTTGCCGGATTTGACTTCAGTGCGGACGCCTTTTGGCGGTCGTTTGCTGCCTACATTTTCGTTCTCCCCTTCTGCCTCGTCTTCCTCACCGCCCAGTGGCGCATGATTGCTGAGGCAGGTTCGACGATAGGCGTATCGCAAGCTGGTTACGCCTTGATCGAATTGACGACCTATGTCGCTTTCTGGGTGCTCTATCCGGTTGCGATGATTTTTGCCTGCCGTGCCTTTAATCTCACCCATGGCTTTGCCGCTTACATCACGGTCTACAATTGGTCGTCGATTTTGGTCACGGTTCTGCTGGCGCCTCCTTACGTTCTCTACAGCCTCGGGTTGGCGAATGTGGGGGCTGCCAGTTTTCTCCTCCTTATCGCTTTCGTAACAGCGTTGATATATCGCTGGCAGATAGCTTTGACTGTTCTGGCGACCACTCCATCGATTGCCGCCAGCATTGTCGGCGTTGAACTGGCGTTGGCCTTTGCGATCAATTTTGTCGCCAATGCCTTTCTGCAAATCGGAGGTTAGGAATTGAGCAACGCACGCCCCATTGGGGTTTTCGATTCCGGCATGGGGGGCCTCACGGTTTTGCGCGCCCTGCGTGCGCACCTGCCTCATGAAAATCTTGTCTATCTGGGCGATACCGCGCGCCTGCCCTATGGAACAAAGAGCGCTGAAACCGTTACTGCCTACGCGCTTCAGGCCACTCAATTGCTGATGGCCTATGATGTCAAAATGGTCGTCATTGCCTGCAACACGGCAAGCTCCGTTGCGCTTGCCCCTCTCGCCCGCGACCTTGCACCACTCCCTGTTGTGGGTGTTGTGGAGCCTGGTGCGCGCGCGGGGATTGCTGCAACTACATCAGGTCGGATTGGTGTTCTGGCCACGGAAAGCACGGTGGCCGGTGGGGCCTATCCGCGTGCCATCGCGACGCTCTCCCCCAAGATTGTTGTTCAGCAACAGGCCTGTGCGCTTTTTGTGGCGCTGGCGGAGGAAGGCTGGGGCGACAGCGATATTGCGGAGGCAACCGCCGCTCGTTATCTCGCCCCCCTGTTTGACAATGAGACCACGGCACCGGACACGCTGGTGCTTGGCTGCACACATTTTCCTGTGCTGGCGCCAGCTATCACCAAAGTGCTGGACGCTCGGGGCGCCCATGCCACGCTGGTGGACAGTGCTGACACCACAGCCCAGGCCGTGGTCGAGCTGCTCGAAACGCAGAAGCTTGAAAATACTGATGACAAAGCGGGCACAGAGCGTTTTCTGGCGACCGATGCACCAGAGCGATTTGCCCGCGTGGGAGAATTGTTTTTCGGCCGGTCTATTACCGCAGACCAGGTTGAACTGGTGGACCTTCGCCCCTCAATCTAACCTTTGCTGCCGTAATCCACCTGAGTGAGATAAAGCCCGTCCGGCGGCGCGACCGGGGCACAACGAGAGCGGTCGGCAGCCTTCAAGGCCTTTTCCAAATCCTGGCGCGTCCACTTGCCTTCCCCAACGAATTTTAGCGATCCCACAAGAGAGCGGACCTGATTGTGCAGAAATGACCTCGCACGACAGACCACTTCAACTTCTTCGCCGTATCGCGACACGCGCACCTCATCCATGGTTTTCAAAGGGGATTTCGCCTGACAATGAACAGAGCGGAAAGTTGTGAAATCATGTTTGCCCACCAGCACCTGCGCTGCGTGATGCATCGCCTCGGCATCAAGCGGCACCGGCACAGCCCAGACCTGTCCTCTGTCCAGGGTTAACGGCGCACGTCTGTTGATGATGCGGTAGAGATAGTGACGTTTGGTTGCATCGAACCGCGCATGAAACGCGTCGTCGACAGTCTCCGCCTCAACAATGGCAATCGGGTGCGGCTTCAAATGATAGTTCACTGCATCGCGCACTTTTCCGGCTGCATCCCCGCGCGCAAGGTCCACATGGACAACCTGCCCCAAGGCATGCACGCCAGCGTCCGTCCGCCCGGCAGCGGCAAGGACCACCTCTTCCCCACAATAGCTGTGGATCGCGCGGGTCACGGCGTCCTGAACCGCCCCTCCATCGGCCTGGGTCTGCCAGCCATTGTAGGGACCGCCATCATATTCAATGGTGAGTTTGTAACGGGTCATTAGGAGAGGTTCTCACCAACAGGGAGAGACAGACCGCGCAGAAAATCTGCCGCCAGCACCCGCGATTTTCCAGCGCGCTGAACCTCCAGCAGGCGCAACGCGCCCTCGCCACACGCGATGGTGAGAGCGTCATCAAGAAGTGTTCCCGGCGCTCCGTCTCCAGACACCGGTTGGGCGCGCAGAACTTTGACCCGTTCCCTTTTCCCCCTCCGCGTCATTTCAAAAAACGCACCGGGAAAGGGAGATAGGCCCCGGATCTGCCGATCAAGCTCCACCGCCGGATGGCTCCAGTCGATCATCGCTTCGGCCTTGTCAATCTTCCTGGCGTAGGTGATGCCTTCATCGGGTTGGGCCTGAGCGATAAGTTTTCCCTCTGCCAACGCCTCCATCGTTTGCACCATCAGCGGTGCCCCCACCGCCGCCAGCTGATCGTGCAGGCTGTCAGCCGTCGTTTCGCTGGTGATCGGAACGCGGACCCCGCTCAGTACAGCGCCGGTATCAAGACCCTCATCCATCTGCATAATCATCACACCAGATTGCGCGTCGCCTGCCATGATGGCGCGCTGAATGGGGGCAGCTCCGCGCCAACGCGGCAGCAGTGAGGCGTGCATGTTGAGACAGCCAAGACGCGGCGCATCCAGAATAGGTCCAGGCAGCAAAAGCCCATAGGCAACCACAATGGCCACATCGAGGGAGAGATCAGCGAAAGCCTGCTGTTCTTCTTCTGATTTAAGGCTCACAGGTGTGCGGACCTCAATTCCCCGCGCCTCGGCAAACTGCTGGACCGGCGATTTCTGAAGCGCCATGCCACGCCCTGCCTTACGCGGTGGCTGGCTGTAAGCCGCAACGATCTCGTGGCCAGCCTCAATCAGGGCGGCGAGGACCGCCACAGAAATAACAGGGGTGCCCATAAAGGCCAGCCGAAGGGGCGTTTTTGTTGTCATAAGCAAAGAGGTAGCGCGGCGAGGCCCGTTCAGGCCAGTTCTTTTTCGCGAAGACGGCGTTCTTTCAACAGCCGCTTCAAAACCCGGTCCCGTTTCAGCTTGGAAAGATGGTCGATAAACAACACCCCTTCCAGATGATCCATTTCATGCTGGATGCAGGTGGCAAGCATTTCTTCGCAGTCCTGCTCGCGAATTTCGCCCTGATAGTCGAGATAGCGCAGACGGCATTTGGCGGGCCGTTCCAGTTCCTCGTAAAAATCGGGAACAGACAGACATCCCTCTTCGTAAACCCGGAGCTCGCTATCGTCGATGGAGAGAATTTCCGGATTAACAAAACAAAGCGGCTGAGGCTTTTCCTCATCGCGCGCCAGATCCATCACGATGACCCGCTTGGGTACCCCGATCTGGATGGCAGCAAGGCCAATGCCCGGAGCCGCGTACATGGTCTCCAGCATGTCGTCCATCAGGACGCGCAAGGCGTCATCCACCTTTTCCACAGGTTTTGACACCTGCTTCAGGCGTTTGTCCGGCGCGATGATGATGGGTCTGATCGTCATGGGGACGAGATAGGCCCACGGGCCAGCCCCGTCAAGCCTGCTGACAGGACCCTGAAATCACGGTTCGCAGCGCAAGCTCCTATCCGTCACGGTTTGCGACGCAAACCTCTATCCATCGCAGTTTGCGACGCAAAC
>CAZFHW010000143.1:0-7168 GCA_964518885.1 uncultured Parvibaculum sp.
CGAGCGAGGCCGGGAAATTCACCTGATGCCCGTCGTTGGCGAAGCCGCCGGGATTGGTTCCCGCGTTAAAGGCATTCGAGTTGTAGAAATTATTCAGCCGGTCAATGGCGTCCAGAATAGCTTGTGAATAGCTCATGCCATTAGCTCCTCGATGACGAGTTGAGTTTGGTGATATCCGCTCAAGCGGTAGCGCGCGCCGGGCAGGTCTTCAAATGTGCCAAGGAAAGTTCCGCGCAGCACCGCCAGCGGGTCGGTGGGGTCGGGGATAAACACGACAGGGTCGATCACATCATTGCGCATGCCAGCGTCCAGGAAGGCCGCGACCTCCCCTTCATCCAGATCGGAATAAGTGACGCGCTGAACGCGTTGGGGGCGACGGCGGTCAACAACCGCGTGGCCCGATGGCGTCCTGTCTTTTTTCTAACGCGACCTGGGGGCAAGAGTTCGGCCACGCTCATAATTGAACTGGGTTTCAATCGTGACACCGATGTAGATGTAGCCGATGTCTATAAAGCCGTCCGGGTTCAGGACGTCATCGATCTCAACCCTCACATGCTTCGCCGGGATGGGCGTCTCGAACAGCAGCGTTTTGTGTCGACCATAAAGGTCCAGGTCTTTTTCAAGCGCCGTGCCTGTCCAGAAATTAGGGTCTTCCCATTCCAGACTGAGCGATGAATGAAAACGCTCATAGACCGGCTGCCAATCGATCAACTCGATCACGTTTACGAACGCCGCATCATCGGCAAAAGTGAGCCGCACCTGTGCAGTGACCGAGAGGTTGGTCGAAAACAGCCCGAGGAACTTCAATATACGACGCCGGTCCAGCTCAACATCAAACTGAGACGTATTCAGGTCAGCGGGAGTTTCACATCGCGCCGGGTGGGTTATCAGGCGATCATCAATCACATTGGTGACGGGCAGGGACGCCGCCCATATGCCGCCACTCACGACGCTGGTGAGTGCCAGATTTTCTGTGATCAGTTTCGCCTTGAAATCCGTCATCCAAACAACTCCAGCGTGATCTGATTGCGGGCAGGCTTTGTTGGTGAGACGCCCACGACCATCATCAACACGTCAACGCCCAGCTCGGCGCTGAGCAGGCGGATAACCTGACCCGGTTCGAATGCGATGGACGCTTCAGTGAATTCAATAGCGACTGCGTAGCCCTGTCTCTGGCTGCCATCAGCGCGAGGACCGAAAAGCGTCAACAGCCGGGTCGCCAGGGCAGCTGCGTCCGCCTGGTTTACCAGCGCCGTTTCAAAAAGGCGCTCCAGTGCATCCGGCCATTTCGCCAACGTGGTTGCATTGGTGGCGCTCGCAAGCCGCCATTCATTGGCGAGGTAGCTCTCCCGCGTCGTGCCTTCCACGGAGCCTTGAAGATCACCGCCCGTCATGACGGTGTAATTGTGCGCGTAGGTGACCGTCACCTTGTGCGTGGGTGTGGTGCGAAGCCCGTCAATGGAGGTGAGCCGCAAGATGTCGGCATCGGTGAGCGTTGCCACCGGCTCACCTGACGGCGCTTCTATGTCAATCAGCTGCCAGCGCCCTAGCCGATCCGGCAGAAGCACCGCACCGATGGATTTGGCAAGTGTGGAGGCTGCTGTGATCGTCGCGGTGGGCGAGCTCAAAAACAAGCCGACCTTTTCCACCGCCGTATGGCCAGACAGGCTGGCCCCGATGTCGCCAGCGCTTGCACCATGAGCAAGCACCAGCTTTTCAATCAGGTCTGGCGCAGTGTCGATATAGCCGCCATCGCTTGAGCCTTTCAGATCAAACGTCACACGGCCAACCGGACGGCTGCCCAGCTTGACGAGGCCACGCGCGCGGTCCTCCACATACTCGTTGGCGGCGGGCGTGGCGGCGTCAAACGCAGCGCCTGCCAGGTTGCCCTGGTACGACATGCCGGCGTCGCCGCCGCCGTTCGAGATGCCAGTGACACCTTCGATCAGACCGTCGCTCAGCTGCGCCACGACGTCCTCAACATTGGCCCATATCGCCGGGATATTACCGACGGTCAAATCACCAATCGCTATCGGCTTCGGTTGATCTTTCAGATCGTCGGCTGTGCCTTCGTAGCCGCTGCCTCCACCGATGTTCGTACCTGCATAAAGTGTGTCTTGAAGAGCCGTTTCAAAAATGGTGCGAGGATCATAGACAGGGAGCGTCAACCGGCCTGGCCGTCCCGAGGCGACCTGCCAGTCGGGCTCGCCACAGCGTCCTTTTAGGAGGGGCTTAAAGGATGAAAAAGCCCAGCCGACCGTTCCCCACAAAATCGAGACAGCGCCAAACGTGTAGGTCCGGTAGATGTCGAGACTGCGGTCGCCATTGGAGATCGCTACGGCCCCACCGCCCAGCGTGCCAGTCAGGTTCTCGATGTCTATCGCCCGCGAAATGTTGGCGGCATCGAGGAGGCGCGGGTCATACGCCTGGTTGGGCCGGTCTGCGTCGCCTGGCCGAAACGGCGGCAGGGCCGTGTCGGCGAAATACAGCTTTGTGACCGCCTGCGTATCGGGGTTGGTGATTTCAACCTCAACAAGGATGACCCGCTCCATTAACCGGCCCTCCGCTCAAGAAGTTTTGTCGATTTCTGGATGGCGCGACCCGTCTCTTCAGACACCGCCGTTCCCTCACCCACAGCTGAGACGATCACGTCTCCCATCTCCTGGACGGCGCGCACGACCTCACTCAGACCCGCCTGAAGCTGGCTTATGTCTGCGCTACCACGATCATTGGCAGGCCCCAGCGCCTTGGTATTGAGCGCCTTGGCGTTCAGCGCTGCGAAGAAGCCAACGCCGTAATGATCGACAGCCGCCGCCCGGATCATGAACTCTCCGCTTGAGGCATTAATGTTGATGCTGTCGGACGTGCCGGTTCCCGGTCCAGAAATCAGACCACCGCCAGCGAAGCCCGGCACCCCCATCGTGGCGAAGCTTCGCTTCAGCTCGGTGCGCGCAATGTCGTCCGTGGCCAGCGACAGCAACCGTTCCGGGTTCAGGAATGCCAATTGGCGGGCAACCGAACTGCCTGAGATGAATGAGGCTTCACGCCTATCTATCCCGTCATCAAAGTTGGTAACGAAACGATTGTGGCCGCCACCGGGCATAGAAATCTTCTCGCCGCTCAGCGCTGAGACAAGCGAGTTTTCGACCTGCGATGTCGCCGCCGCCTTTGCCTCATTGGTGCTAAGCTCTGCCGCCAAGGCGCGCGCAATGGCTGCGTCAATCTCCACCTGTGCCGTTGCCTTGGCATCTGCGACCGCCTTGGCGCTGGCAGTTTCGATGGCAGCGATGCGCTCCGCTGCCAGGCTCTCGGCCTGACTGTTGATTTCAGAGTTGAGGTCTGTGCTGGCCAGCGTCACCAACTCTGCCAGCAGCGTTTCAGCGCTCGCCTGACCGTCCAGGAAGGCGTCGAAGCCGTCTACCTGCACACTCAGGTCACCGCCAAGCTTGTCGTTGAGCGTGGACAGCCGGTTCAATTGAGATTGGAGCAGGTCGGCGTCCGGCGAGGGTGATGAGAGCGCCGTGAGGATCTCGCCAAGCAGATCAGATTGCTCCACCAGCAGTTCAACCTGAGACTGAGCCGCCTCTGCCCCGTCTGTCGCCAGCAAAGCGGCGTCCGCAAGCAGGGTTTGCGCGGCGTTGAAGTCAGACACAAAGGTCGCATTGTCTGCGTTGAACGCAGCACTCGCCTCAACAAACTGTTGCACAGCGTCGGGCAGCAGCGCCAGTGCCTCTGTGTCGCCCGAGCCATCAAAGGCCCGTGTCGCCAGAGCATCCATGATTGAGCGGGCTTCTGCCAGCTGCTGTGCGGGCGACAGGATGGACGTGGAGCCAAAGCGCAGGTCTATGCGTTTGTTCTCCAACGCCCCCGCTGCACGCAGCAACGAAGCCGCCTGCGTCTGGTAGGCGCGGGCAAACTGAGAGGCTGAATTGAACTGCGCGGAGATGGAGGCTGCAAGGGTCTGCTCGATGCCCGCCAGCTGCGCCCCAAAATCGCCGGTGAGGTCGATGAGATCGCTCAGACCCGCCCGCTGTTCTTCGGTCAATCGCCGCAGGAAATCACGTCGCTCCAGCATGTTCAGCTTTTCGACGGCAGCAAGGTCGCCCCCCAACGCAATCACGTCCCGAATGCGGGCCTCCTGACCCTCGTAGAGAGCGACTGTCGCGGCGCGCACAGGGGTCCAGCGCCTGAAGCAGTGCTGTGCTCACACCCTCGTTGAAGTCAGACGCCAGACGGTCGCGAGACAGGGTTTCGGCAATATCGATCTGCGCGACGGAAAAACCAAATGCGACGGCTTGGTCGCGCAAGCCACCCAGCTGGTCTGTCAGCGACTTGATCGCCGCCTCACCAGCGGTCAGGTTGTCGTTGGCAGCGGTCAGGCCATCGAGCGTGAGCTTGAACTGTTCAGCGCTTTCTAAGAGCGACACCAGCTCCTCGATGCTTGAGGCGTTTGAGGTGCTGAACAGGCGTTCAAAGTCGGCATTCCCGCCCGTGGTATTGCCCTCAAATGCGAATTGCAGGGCTGCCACCAGATCATCACCGAACACCTGCGATCCTCGCCCACCCAGCCGGTTGACCATCAGCCCATTACGCTGGCTCTGCTCGACAACAAATTCGCGCTCGATCTGCGCACCGGTGACATCAAGAATGCGGCCAATGATATTGGAAATCTGATCGCCGAAGTCTCCCGCTGCTGACCCAGAACCGCCATTGTCCGTACCCGTTGCCAGCACGCCGCCATCGCCCCCAAACCGCGCGCCGATGACCTCACCAACACTTGGGCGCTGGTTGCCAAACAACCCGCCGATGGCATTGCCAGCGAATGAACCGAGAGCCGTGCCCAGAATAGGAATGGGAATGAACGATCCTGCGATGCCGCCTATCAACCCGCCTACGCTCGCACCAACGCCACGATCCCCGAGAAGCGAGTTGGCTAGGAAGTTCCCCGCCAGTCCGCCTGCGATGCCGCCAGCAGAGCCCAGGCGACCAAACGCGTTGCCGAACGCGGCCTGCGTGCCCGCGCTGCCGCCGATCAATTGTGCAATATCAACACCGAAATTGCCGACGCCCGAGTTAAACAGAAGCCCGCTGCCAGACAGCAGGTTGCCAATGGAGGAAATATCGAAGCCGCCACCAGTACCTCCAACGACACCACCGATGCCATTAATCGAGCCCAGTCCCTGCCCCAGTCCCTGGCCAAGACCTTGATTGCCCAGCACGTTGCCGACTTGGCCGCTCGACAGGCCAAAAATCCCAGTCCCGACCTGTTGTAACACCGGCACGATAACCGGCTTGGCGAACGCCTGAAAAGCCAGCTCTGCCAGCATGTCCAGGAACAGGTTTTCAAACCCATCCATCAGACGAGAAAATCCGCCTTCACCCTCCCGGAATGCCTCCTTAAAGGCTTCTTTAAAGCCCCCTTCAACCTCATCAATAAAGCTCTTGTAGAGATCGAGGTTCTTGTTGAGCGCCCGCTCACGCTCCTTGGCTGATCGGTTGGCGACGGTAATTGCTTCTGCCTCAGCGCGTGCCAGGTCTTGCGTAAGCTCAATGCCAGCTTCTTTGGCGAGATTGAGCAGCTCGCGAATGATGAGTTCTTCTTCGCGGCTCTCCTGGCTGAGCCCCGACAGCTCAATCTCCAGGGTAAGCCCTTCTCGGAACTCGGCCAGCTTTTCGACGGCGTCGGCGTGCTGGTCGATCCAGACTTTGTTTGCGGCATTGTTGGCAATCGTGGCGCTGGTCAGATCATCCTGCGCCGCCGCCCAGGCACGTATCTCCGCAGCCGGTTCTTGATCCAGCACGCCTGCCAGCTCGTCATCCAGAGCCGCCAGCAGCTTGTTATACTCAGCCTGGTTGGGAATGTTGCCTGTCGCCAGCGCCTTATCGAGTAGCGCCACCGCGTCGCGATACTCAGCGACAGCCGCTCCAATCGGGTCCAGCGTTGCCAACAGCTTCTCATAAGCGCTCAGCTCATCGCCTGAAAGTCCGAGCGCATCCGCCGTTTCTTCGGCTGCCTCTCCAAGGCCCTCGACGCCGGAAGTCAACTGAACGAGAGCCAGATGGCTCCCCAGCGCAGCTGCCTGCGCGGCCTCGATCTCCGCCGTCAGCCGATTGATCTCATCGGCTGTAGTGGCCTTAGATATTTGGGTCAGCAGAGAGGCAACCCGCGCCTCTGCGAGGTTGCTCCCGGCCTCTAGCGACATGTGTGCTGCTTTCTCAGCTGCACTTGCCTGGCTCAGAAACGCCTGCGTGACCTTCGCCGTCTCGGCAGCATGTATAGACTCTATGTTTTATTTTCATGCATGATCTGTCCCGCCCGTGTGTGTGCGGGGTGGCTCGGTGGCCTGGGATTTGTAGTCATGCACGTTTCGACGTGTGACTCTAGGTGTTGGTGCTCTCATTTCCCGCCAAAGCGAGGAGAAAACCAAATGTCAGCAATAGATGAGTCACTTTCTTCCGAAGTGACGAATGAAACTTCTGCCGAGGATAAGGTGGGTGCGGCGGAAGTATTCGAAATTCTACCGTTCCTGGTGGCGAACTTGATTTTGGCGAATGCTGGTATAGCTGCTTTGAGTATCACTCTCATCGCATCTGGCCGTTTTGGTGCAGACGCTGACGTGATTTTTGCAGTCCTTGTTTGTTGGTCCTTTCTCAATTTCTATTTAGGCGCTTATGCCAATGGGATGTTCCAGTATATCGAAAGCGAAAAACGCCGACTGAATTTGAGAATACTACAATTTAATGCCGCTCCAATTTCTTCAATAGTCTTCCTCATAGCGATATTTTCGACGATTGTACTTGGGACATCATTCGCGATAACTACATATAGTGAAGCTAGTCAAAACCAGATCTCGATAGACGAACCGCGGTAGACCGATTTTTTCTTCTCCCCACCTTCTGTTGATCTGCTTTTTAGCATCACTCCCGGTCAGGCATTTTGAAGTACTTCTACGGTCGCTTATGTTCCGCCAATTCCTTGTGCATTTTGGATAAGCTTTGCCAAAGGACTGATGCCAACTGAGAGGGCTGTCTTTGTTCTCTTTGCTATGCCTGTGGTGCGGGCACGGCTGCGGGGTCGAAGAACATGCCGAGCTTTAGGCTTTCCGCAACGCGTTCTGCTTTGTCGATGAAAATGGGTGCGACGTCTGCCGGGCAGATGTCGAAAGCC
>CAZFHW010000144.1:0-7134 GCA_964518885.1 uncultured Parvibaculum sp.
TCCCAATTCCGCATTTCCGGACGGAAAACCGCAGGCACTTTTCCTGGAAATGCTCTAGGTTGTCGCTTCCTGCCTCCTCACCGGGGTTTTTAACAGAAATAGGGCCCGCTTCATGCCGCAGACGATCAACCCGCACACCGCTCTCATCTATGTCATGGTCACCATGTCTGCTGTCGATAGTGCAATGAGCGACAACGAAACGCTGAAAATCGGCAATATCGTCACAAATCTCCCCGCTTTTAACGATTTTGATCCTGAGCGGCTTGTTTCGGTTGCAGAAGAGTGCGCGTCAATCCTCTCGGAAGAGGGTGGACTTGATGCGGTGTTCGGTCTGGTGCGCGATGCGCTGCCGCCTCACATGTATGAAACCGCCTATGCTCTGGCCGTTGATGTTGCTGCGGCTGATCTTGCCGTTGCCCAGGAAGAAATACGGCTGCTGCAGCTTTTGCGCGACGCACTTGGATTGGAAAAACTGATCGCGGCCGCTATTGAACGCGGCGCACGGGCGCGACACGCCACGATCTGACATGATTGTGACAGGCGCATCCTTTAGTTGTGCACGGTGAGCTGCTTCTATTTGTGAGCTCAGCCGTTATGCTTGTGCCAATTGTCCGTTTCCCGCTCATCACACTTGGTGCCCTGTCTGATGGAAGAATTCATTCTCGAGCATGAGCAGGTCCTCCGTCTATCCGCATTCGCCGGTATCCTGGCGGCAATGGGCTTGTGGGAGTTGGCGGCCCCAAGGCGTGTCCCGAGATTTTCAAAAATAAGGCGGTGGGTAACCAATTTGGGCCTCAGCGTATTCAACAGCGTTATGTTGCGATTTTTGGTCCCCGTTCTGGCGGTCGGAGCTGCGGCCTGGGCGCAAGATAATGGGCTTGGACTGTTTAATGTCCTCTCTCTCCCTCAACCGGTGGCGTGGCTGCTTGCGTTCCTACTGCTCGACCTTCTGATCTATGGGCAGCATATGCTTTTCCACTTTGTGCCGATCTTCTGGCGCTTGCACAAAGTCCATCACGCCGACCCGGAACTTGACAGCTCAACGGGTATTCGCTTTCACCCTGTCGAAATTCTTCTCAGCATGTTTATCAAGCTCGGCATGGTGGTCGTATTGGGCGCCGCCCCGATCGCCGTCATCCTGTTTGAAATCGTGCTCAATGGCACGGCCCTTTTCAACCATGGCAATGTGCGTCTTCCGCTCAGGGTAGACGCCATACTTCGTCGCATCCTTGTCACGCCAGATATGCATCGTGTCCATCACTCAGTCATCCGCCAGGAGACAGACAGCAATTTTGGTTTCAACCTGTCAGTTTGGGACCGTCTATTTGGCACCTATCGCGCTCAACCTGAGCAGGGGCATCTGGAAATGGAGATCGGCCTCCCTGAATTCCGCAATGGATCCCCCACCAGGTTTATCTGGAGCCTGGGCTTGCCATTCCGTGCCTCTCGTGAGAAAGAGCCCTCATGAAACGCTTATGTATTATGCGGCACGCCAAATCAGACTGGAGTGATCCAGCGCGCGGAGATGCGGAACGCAGCTTGAATGCGAGGGGCATCAAGTCAGCTGATTTTCTGGCGGGGTATATTATTGACCAAGGATGGACGCCCGATCATGTGCTGTGTTCAACCGCCGTGCGCGCCCGTTCAACGGTAGCGCCCCTTGCTGAGCGTTTGGCAGACACATGTGCGATTGAATTTCGCGAAGACCTCTACATGGCAATGCCGGATACCCTGTTAGCTCTCATCCACGCGCAAAATGATGAAGATGATACAATCCTCATCGTCGCTCACAATCCGGGCCTAGAAATGCTGGCTGTCACCCTTGCCGACACGCAGAGTGAAGACTTCACCGCCCGCATGGCAGATCACTTTCCGACCGGCGCACTGGCTGTTTTTACTTTCGACGTAGAAAAGTGGTCAGAGGTCAAAAATGAATCCGGTCAGGTCCATTTTTATGGCAAGCCGCGGGAATTGATGGCAGAAAACTAGGTTAGTAGATGCTGCCGGAGAAATAATTCTGTGACAGCCGCGCGTGCGTTCCATCTGCCACCATCTGCTCCAATGCATTGTTGATTGTGGTCAGAAGTTCGCCTTTATCGTCCCGCACCACAATCCCCATGCCCCTGCCAAAGAAACCAGGATCACTCACCGGCTCACCTACTACCCTGCAACATGCCTTTGCCATGAGCCATCGCAATGCCGTCGCATTGTCGCCAAATGCACCCTCAACCCGGCCTGCCTCAACCATTGCCAAGGCCTCATCAAATGTTTCGGTGCTCACCCGTTCAATTGTTGGGTAGGCATATTCCAAATAGGCCGCATGCACCGTGTCGCGTTGCACTGCGATTTGTGTTCCGGAATATGGAAATGCTTCGCCCGATGTCGGTGCGGCATCCAACGGCCCCACAAAACGACCCCGCGATCCGTAGTAGGGATCGGAGAACACTATTCCGCCGGGTGTTTCGTTGGGGATTTGAATCGAAGAGACGAGTACATCAACCTCCCGATTTATCAGAGCCGACTGCAAATCATTCCAGGTGCGTATTTCGAAAATACATTGCCTGCCCAGACGCGCGCAAAGTTCTGATGCAATATCGATATCGAAGCCTGCCGGCTGGCCCTTCTCATCCAGAAAATTAAAAGGGGCAAAATCCCCCTCGGTCGCAATTCGCAAGTGGTGCGGCGCGACAGGTATCTCAGCTTCTGGCTGATCCTCACCCTTGGTGGGGCGCGGTGCCTGCAAGGGAACGGGGGTCGCCGCACCATCGTATTGCACGGTGTCAACTTCCTTCAGCCCTTCCGCCAACCCGGATACCTCCTGCCCGCCGGCATCTGGCTGGACGTCAGCATCTTGCCCTGCCAGCGGCAAGGCTGAACCAGAGGAACGCAAAGGGGTGCCTTCAAGAACGATTGCTACCGCACCGCTCAAAAGCACAACCGCCAGAATATTGATCAAAAAAAGCCAACGCATGGGCGGAGAATGGCGAAGGGCGCCGCGCTGGTCCAGCCCGTCTTTGCGATCACGGTCAATTCCTCCGGGTAACCTTAAAAGGGAGAGGTTCTCAACCTAAAGGTGTAACCACCTCACACCCTATCTAAACCCTTGTATTGCAAATAGAACTTATTTTTTTACCATAAAATTTTTATTTCTCGTCAAGGGAAGAACGAGGATATGAGTGTTCCTGGCGGCGAGGATGACCCGGACGAAGCCCCTTTCCTCCCCCCTTTTGCGGAGGGCTTTGGCGAAGCGCCGCCTCCCTTCCTGTATCGAGCCTTGCCTATCGGCCAACATCTTCTGCGGTACGGCCTGATCGAGGCTGGCACACTTTCGCGCGCCCTTCGGAGACAGTCCGGCTCCGGTCTTCGGCTTGGTGAAGACCTTATCGGGCACGGCGAGATCCGACCGTTTGATTTTTACCGTGCCCTCGCCCATCAAAGCTCGCTGCCGTTCGTCAACCTTCTGACATCACCGCCCGATGATGATTTACTGGAAGAAAATGACATCGATTTTTATCTGAGAGAACAATGTCTGCCTTGGCGAGACCAAGACGGCTCACTCGCCTTCGCTGCGGTGGACACAGAAACAGCCGCCATCCGGTTGAGAGAAAAAACGGGGGCTCCCTTCCTTCTCTACCAAACCGCACCGCTCGATATCCTCAAGACCGTACAATCCAGATTTTCTTCCACCCTCACGGGGATCGCACAAGGCAAATTGCGTGACCAAAATTCCGCGGCGTCTGCACATTCGCTGCTTTCAACAAAAGAAAGAACCATCCTGCTTGTTCTATTGGCATGCCTGACCGCTGCTGCCATCCAATTTCCCGTGCCTTCCTTCCTCACTCTTAACTTCATAACCGGCTTTGCCTTTATCGCACTGGCGGCTCTCCGCCTGCTATCCATCCAGGTCGCACGCCAGCGGGAAACCGGAGAGCCTGTGCCGCAGACGTCACGGACGGACAAGGAGCTTCCGCTCTACACAATTATGATTCCCCTGCTTCGCGAAACAGCTGTGCTGCCCATTCTCATCGACGCCCTTCAAAAACTGGATTACCCCCCTGCCAAACTCGACATTAAACTGGTGCTGGAAGAGACAGACGCGCAAACCATAGAGGCCGCCCGGCACTTGAAACTGCCAGGCAATTTCGAGCTGGTGCTCGTGCCCCCTTCCTATCCCACCACCAAACCCAAAGCCTGTAATTACGCACTTGCCTTTGCCCGAGGTGAGTTTCTGGTTGTGTACGATGCAGAAGATATTCCGGGCCCGGCCCAATTGCGCGAAGCCGTCGCAGTCTTTGACCGGCGCGGTCCCGCCCTTGCCTGCGCTCAGGCACCTCTTGCGTATTACAATTGGCAGGAGAATTGGCTGACCCGACAATTTGCCATGGAATATGCGGCAATTTTCGATCTCCTGCTTCCGGCCCTCGCCGAGCGTCACCAACCCTTCCCACTGGGTGGAACCTCCACCCATTTTCGCACCTCCACGTTGCGCAAAATTGGGGCATGGGACGCCTATAATGTTACGGAGGACGCGGACCTTGGCATCCGCCTCCATGAAGCTGGATATGAAACAACTGTTCTTGAGACATCGACCCTGGAAGAGGCGAACTGCATGCTCGCCAACTGGACGCGCCAACGCTCCCGATGGCTCAAAGGATGGATGCAGACCTATGTTGTCAGAATGCGCCATCCCCGCGCCACCCTTTCCCACCTTGGCCTGCGAGGATTTCTAACCTTTCAGATCGTTATCGGTGCATTTCTTTTGTCTGCGCTGGCCCATCCGCTTTTTTACGTTGCCGCCATTTTCCTTCCCGTTTTCAACGCAGAAGCCACCACCGCAGCGCAGCTATTGTTGCTGCTGTTCAATTTTGCTGTCTTGTTGATTGGCTTTGGCGCCGCAATTCTGGCCGGGCTTGTCGGGGCAAAAGCACGCGGGCTCAAAGGGCTTGGGGTTCACGCGCTGACGATGCCGCTCTACTGGCTCCTCATCTCGTTCAGTGCCTACAGAGCACTGTTTCAGCTTTTCATAAAACCGCACCACTGGGAGAAGACGGTCCACGGCGTGAGCAACATGGTGCCTGCCTATCTGGCCCGCGCGCAACACTGGAGGATGCCACGCAACCGTTCTTCTATACCGTCCGTTAACCGGTTTCCTAAACCGTGACTTAACACTCTGCTGACTATTCTCCCGGTGCGGGTGGCTCTGCTTCTATGCACTCAAAGGGTGGCGTGCAAAGGCGACTTTATGGCTGTCACTCCGAATGATTTCGATCTCTCAACCCTGTCTTTTCTGATCGTCGACGACAACCAACACATGGCGTCCATCCTGCGCGAAGTGCTGCGCGCTTTTGGGGTGACAACGACCCATACTGCACGGGATGCGGCTGATGCACTTGAATTGGCCCAAACCACCCCCATCGACATCGCTATCGTCGATTACCTGATGGACCCGCTTGATGGGCTTGATTTCATCCGCCTGATCCGCACCGCCACAGACAGTCCCAATACCCGCCTCCCGATTATCCTGCTGACCGCTTACACCGAAAGCTTTCGGGTTAGAGAGGCCAGAGATGCCGGCGCAACAGATGTGGTGAGAAAACCGATTTCTGCTGAGTTTCTGTACCAACGCATCCAATCTCTGCTCAAGCAAAACCGAGACTTTATCACCAACCGGGCCTATGTCGGCCCGGACCGTCGGCGAAGACGTGACGTGGAATATGCCAGGTCGGAGCGGCGCATATCTGACGATTAGATTGGCGTGATGATAACTTCCCGGTAATTTTTCACACCTATCCTAGCAAATCCGCCCCTTGGGACTTCGAGCTTATGCAACCCCGGTATGCGTATGGAAGACTTCGATCTCACCGACCTCACTTTCCTGATTGCCGAAGAGAGCCGCTTCATGCTGGCGCAACTTCGTCAGCAATTGCGGGACATTGGCATCGGCGCTTTGCTCGAAGCAGAGGATGGAGAGGAGGCTTTCGCCCTCCTGTGCTCCAAGAAACCTGATTTCGTCATAATTGATAGCGACCTGGCCCCTGTCAGCGGGCTGACATTCATTCGCCACGCCCGCACTTCAAAAGACAATCCCAATCCGCAAGTTCCGATCATTGTTCTTGTCGCGGCCGCTAACGCTACCAAGCTTGCGGAGGCGCGCGACGTCGGAACAACAGAAATTCTGACCAAGCCCGTGTCCGCAAAATCACTCTTTGAGCGTATCCAACATATTCTGAAGAACCACCGGCAGTTCATTGAAAAGGGCAGCTTCGTTGGCCCTGATCGTCGCCGGAGGCGGACCGATGGCGCGGGCCAAACTGATCGGCGGCACCCGTGAAGTGCCGCCGCTTAGATGGTGTGGCCAATGGCCCCGTCGTTCGTTGGCTATAGAACCAACAAATTGCGCACAGCCAATGCCATGAGCACAATGGCGGAAAGCGCAAACACGGCAAATCGCGCCACGACAATGTTCACTGTGTTCTGGATCAGGGAATGAACAATCCGCAAACCCACATAGCTCCAGGCAAGGGCAATGTTGGTTGGGTCTGCTGCCCCCGCCAGATGCGTGTAAATCACAAGCGCGTAAAAGATTGTCGGTTGTTCGTGCAGATGGTTGTAATTGTCGGCAACACGTTGAACCTGTGACGGCAGGAGCTTGGCCAGTGCACCTGGATGTTGCGCATCTTGCGGGTCAACCTTCGCCGCAGTCATGGCTGGCATCCGGCGGGCATACATCCAAATCCAGATTACGAGCGTCCAGCTTACCAGCACCAAAATCGGCGTCAGAATTGTCTCTCCCATAGGTCTCCCCTTCAAATTTCAGTAACAACTGACAAGACTATAGCCAGCCAGCCTGGCTCCTCAAAAGCACTTTGCAACAGGTCCGGGCCCGGCGAAATGCAGTCAGCGAAAAACCTCCGCCGCTCACCCCACGTAGGAATCCAGATTTGGTGAATCTCGCTGTGTCGACTTAGAGCCCCGGCCTCCCGTTGTCGCCCTGGGAAACAACCAATCTACAAATAGGTGTAAATAGAGTCACGAATCGCGTATTAGTTGTATTCCATATGTCTCTAGCCAAATATCTGCCTCACGTCGTTCAGGAGAACCGAAATGGTCGACATTGTAAGCGCCCAAAATGTT
>CAZFHW010000145.1:0-7047 GCA_964518885.1 uncultured Parvibaculum sp.
CCAGAAATGCGTTGCAGGTGTTCCTTGACCGTTTTGTCGGCAAACAGCGTGAGGTCGCGAATGGGCATGTCGCCCGCGATCATGATCGACATGATCGGTTGCGCATCGGGGTCGATTTTCTGAACGATCGACTGCTCCGTATCAACCGGCATGTTCGACCGGGCCAGCGCCACTTTGTCGCGAATATCCTGCGCTTTTGCTTCTATGTCCTCATCAAGGCCAAATTCGATAACAACCCGACTGACACCTTCCGAACTGGTGGACGAAAGGGTCTCAATGCCCGCAGCCGTGTTGACCTGCTCCTCGATCGCGTCGCTGACCTGGCTCTCGATTGTTTCGGGGGAGGCACCCTCGAGTTTCGTAATAACCGAGACAACGGGAAACTCAACTTTGGGAAAAAGATCAACACCCAACCGCCCGAGTGAAATCCACCCAAGGGCGACCAGAGCGCTGATGAGCATTACCGCAAAAACAGGTCGTCTGATGGAAACGTCAGCTATCCACATGGGCTTATCTCACCTCGGCGGTTGAGAGAGGTGCGTCGCCTGGTCTGATCTCGATGAGAACAGGCATTCCCTCGACAAGGGCGCTCAAGCTGGGTCCGATGAGGACCTCTGTGTCCTCGTCCAGACCCTCGATGATCTCCACACGGCCCGTGTCGATCTGGGTCACCCGAACAGGAACGCGTGTTGCACGTCCCGCCGCATTTCGGGTGAACACATAATGGCGCCCCTCAATACCCAGAACGGCTGTGCGGTCGAGTGTCAACACGCTGCGAGCTGGTGGGAAGAATTCTGCGCGTGTGAACATACCGGGTTTAATGCGATAATCTTCGTTGGCCAGTCCGACACGAACCTCCGCCGAGCGCGTTGAGGGATTAACCTTGTCGTTGAAAATGTGGATGACGCTATCGTAAACACCGTCGATGCCGTCAATGTAAACGCGTGCGCGCATGCCAACACTCAATTGGCCGACGAAAACTTCCGGCACGTTGATGATGGCACCCACGATGTCGATTTTCATGATCTGAACGACGCCGGAAGGTCCTCCCATGCCGCCACCGCCGCGCGTCGACATGAACTTACCTTCATAAATGTCCTGAGCGGTGATAACCCCGTCAAACGGTGCGGCGACGAGCGTGTCAGAAAGACTTTGTCGTGCTGCGTCCAGCCGGGCCCGCGCGACGCCGAGGCGAGCTTGGGCGATGTCATATTTCGTTTGAACATTGTCGCGCTGGCCAACCGAAGAAACACCTTTGGCAAAAAGTTCCTTGATCCGCTCCAGCTCGCGCGTTGAATTTCGTGCTTCAGCTTCGGCCAGCCTATGCTGGCTTTCCAATTCCTGTACCCGCAACTGGAATTCGATATCGCGGGTTTTGAATAGCCTGTCACCTTTGTTTACACGGTCTCCGACACGAACGAACACTTCCTCAATGATACCATCCACCAGCGGGCCAACGTCAGTCGTTTTCTGCGCGGCGATGGTTCCAGTCCCGATCACCGGTTTGACCATTTCTTCTTGAACCACGAGGGTGGAAAAAACGCTGATCGCTTGGATTTCGGATATCGCTGAGTTTGCCTCGGCTACATCATCATCACCGCATGCGCTGAGCAAAAATGCTGCGCCCAGGAGGGTGGTCGCACGGAATATATTCATCTGTATACGAAGTAACATTGTTACCCTTTGCTCTACCTCAGTCAACTGCAGGTGCCGTCGGGGAAAGTAGCATTTTACTTTAGATTTTTGTTGCTCGAATTATAGTATCTATGGATATTATATCCAGTGTTCCTTTTGGGGCGACTTTTCCGCCGCGATTGGGCAGCTTGGGGCGGCAACAAGGGGCGGGCAGAGATTAGAGATGGCCGGTGATGAATTTCAGTTCGAGCGCAGGTTTGGCTGGTTGATGCATGACGTGCAGCGCCAGATCCAGCGCAACTGGGCGAGGGCCTTAAAGGCTTCCGGCGTTGGCTTGTCCGAGCCACAAGCGCGCATTCTGGCCAACCTGTGGCGTCAGAAAGAAGGGCTAACCCAGACTCAACTGGCCGCAGAGCTCGGTATGGAGAAGGCACCGCTTGGTCGCCTGTTGGACCGGATGGAAGATGGCGGCTGTGTCGAGCGGCACCCTGATCCAACGGATCGGCGCGCGCGCCGTGTCATCATCAGCAAGCAGGGCATAGCCGCTATTCCGGTCATTCAGCGCGTAACCAGGCAGGTCTTTGCGGAAGCATTTGAAGGGGTTCCGGCAGACAAGATTGATGTCATGTTGGATGTGCTGGATGGCCTTAAATCGAATCTCAGCCCCCTTGAAACCGACAGGGATGGACCCTCATCCAAAAATAGCCCTGAGCCCGGGCAATGATCTGTGCAGTCTGACCCTGCGTCAAAACTGACTGCTGAAAAATCTCACGCCCGCCGCACTAAAATTCCTTTGTAATCCGGGGTTTTAGCGCAAGAATACGCGTCAAAGTGACAGGCTGGGCGCGGCTATATGTGCCCTGAGAAGAGTGACTTGGCAGACAATCTTTGGCGGACAATGTATCCGGCCGGGACATACGGGAGACGATATGAACTTCGACTTTTCAGATGACCAGAAACTCCTGAAGGAGCAGGTCAAAAAAATGTTGGCCGACAAATGCGGTCTCGACCGTGTTCGCAAGGTCCTCGATGGTGACGAGCCTTTCGCAAAAGACGTCTGGGACGGACTTGTTGAAATGGGCCTGACCGGCACAGCGATCCCTGAGCAATATGGTGGGGTCGGCCTGGGAGCCCTTGAGCTGTGTGTCATTGCCGAAGAACTGGGCCGGGCAGCAGCGCCGGTGCCTTTTTCGACTTCTGTCTATTTGGCAACTGAAGCACTTGTTTCCGCCGGATCGGAAGCCCAAAAGCAGTCCTGGTTGCCTAAACTCGCCGCCGGTGACGTGATTGGCACTTTTGCGATGTCAGAAGGGCCAGGAGCCGCAGGTCCGCGGACGATTGAGACCTCCTTTAGCGGTGGCAAGCTGAACGGCACAAAAATTCCGGTGCCAGATGGTGATTTCGCCGACTTTGCTATCGTTCTCGCCAATACAGGTGGCAAGGGCGACAAAGCATTGTCGCTGGTGCTCGTGGATTTGACTGGTGCCGGTGTGGCCCGCGAAGCCGTCAAGACCATTGACCCGACCCGTAGCCATGCAACGATCACCTTCACAGATGCCCCCGCCGAACTTCTGGGAGCCGAGGGTGAAGGCTGGGCAACCACCGCAACCGTATTTGACTCCGCCGCCATCTTGATGGCGTTCGAGCAGATCGGGGGGGCAGAGACTGCCATGTGGATGGCCCGCGATTACGCTCTTGAGCGTTATGCATTTGGCCGTCTCATCGGGTCATATCAGGCAATCAAGCATAAGATCGCCGACATGTATGTGAAGCTCGAGCTGGCGCGTTCTAACTGCTATTTCGGAGCCATGATGCTGAACGATGGCGGTGCCGAACTGCCGGAAGCTGCAGCAGCTGCCCGCATTTCAGCGACGGAAGCGTTTCGCTACGCCGCTCAGGAGAACATTCAGGTGCATGGTGGCATTGGCTACACGTGGGAGGCAGACACGCAGTTCTACTTCCGCCGGTCCAAACTGCTGGCGCTGGCTTTGGGAAGTGCCCTGGAGTGGAAGGACAAATTGGTGACGCGTCTTGAGACAAGAAACGCCGCCTGATTTTTCGCAAAACCAATTTGCATACACAATTGATAGAATGATGGAGACGATCCATGGATTTTAACGACACAAAAGAAGAAGCCAGCTACCGCGCCCAGGTGCAGGAATGGCTTGGCAAGAATGCGACGAAGAAAAAGAGCAGCAAGGATTCACTCCCTGCGCTCAGTCTGGACGACGCGCTTGAGCGCGCCCGCAAATGGCAGCGGACCAAAGCGGACGGCGGCTATGCCTGCATCACCTGGCCAAAGGAATATGGCGGTCAGGGCGGCTCATCGATCCAGAATGTGATCTACAGCCAGGAAGAATCCAAATACCTGGCACCCGGTGGCTTCTACGCCATTGGTCTGGGTATGTGCGTGCCCACAGTTCTTGCCTGGGGAACCGAAGAGCACAAGGCACGTTATGTGGAGCCCGCCATCAAGGGTGACGAAATCTGGTGTCAGCTGTTCTCTGAACCTGCTGGCGGGTCAGATGTCGCTGGCCTTCGCACAAAAGCGGAAAAGGACGGGGACGAATGGGTCATCAATGGCCAGAAGGTCTGGACCTCCGGCGCGCATTATTGTGACTACGGCATTGTTGTTGTGCGGACCGATCCTACGGTGCCAAAGCACAAAGGCCTGACCATGTTCATCGTGGACATGAAATCGCCAGGCATCGACGTGCGTCCGATCAAACAAATGTCTGGCGAGAGCGAGTTCAACGAAGTCTTTTTCACCGATGTTCGCGTGCCTGACAGTGATCGTCTGGGAAATCCAGGCGATGGTTGGAAAGTGGCGATCACAACGTTGATGAACGAGCGACTGGCTGTTGGCGGCGGCGGCGGCGCTGACTGGGAAGAGCTGATGTCCCTGGGCCGCGAAAGCGAGATGGAACAAATGGCCGCCATGGCCAATGGTGCCGTGCGCGAGCGCATTGCCGACTGGTACGTGCAGACGCAGGGGCTGAAATATACCCGCTTCCGTACTCTCACAGCCCTGTCCAAGGGGCAGACGCCGGGACCGGAAAGCAGCATCTCCAAGATTGTCTCAGCAGCGAAAATGCAGGATCTGGGGTCTTTCGCCATGGACCTCCAAGGCCAGGCCGGGATCATCCGCGACCGGGAAACGTCCCCTCAAGGTGCCGTTTTTCAGAACCAGTGGATGGGCGGTGCGGGCTACCGCATTGCGGGCGGAACAGACGAAATTCTGCGCAACATCGTTGCTGAGCGCGTGCTGGGCATGCCTCAGGACATTCGTGTGGACAAAGACAAACCGTTCAACGAATTGCCAAAATAGGCTGATGTTGGGCCGCAAGGTCACCAGAAAAGAACACCCGCGGGGATTTCCTCGCGGGTTTTTTGTTGAACTTTGCTAAGCTCCGATTGATTTGCAGATAAATTTGAGGAGTTTGCTCTGAACGAGAACAACGAGGACGTAGGTTTTGGCAGGATGATGCGTGCGCGCCGTTTTGCGCAAACCCGTTGGCCATATTTCCTGCTGGCGCTTCTCATGACAGCAGGTCTCGTTTTCAGTCTGAGAGGACCGGGCCTCGATACCTCGCTTGAAGGTATCCAGGAGGCGGGCACGCTCGTCGTGGTGACACGGAACTCGCCAACCACCTATTTCCTCGGCCGCGACGATGTCCCCGTGGGTTTTGAAGTGGACATGGCGAAGGCTTTTGCGGCGACCCTGGGTGTGGCGGTGACATTTCTCGCGGTAGACTCAGTGCCGGAAATCTTGAGCATCATGGCGAAGGGTGAGGCGCATATAGCGGCAGCTGGGCTGACGGTCACTCCCGCCCGCGAGGAAACATTCCGGTTTGCGCCGCCTTACATGCAGGTCCGTCAGATAGTGGTTTGTCGGCAGGGTGGGGCCGCTCCGACAAAAGTGGATGACCTTGTCGGCCTTCGCCTGGTCGTAACAGCGGGCAGTTCTTATGCGGAAGCTTTGACCTCCGCCGCTGTTCCTGGTCTGACCTGGGAGGAGCCCGACATTGGTCCAGAAGCACTCATGCAGGCTGTGTGGGAGCAGGAGTATGATTGCACCATCGCCGATGAACCCATTTTTCAGGTCACGCGCCGCCATTATCCAGAACTGGTTCGCGCCTTCGCTCTGACGCCTGAAGAGCCACTCGCGTGGATCGTTGCCTCAGATGCAGATGACCTGGGCGACGCGCTCGACAAATGGTTTGCGCGTGCCTCCACAGCCCGTGCGATTGACCAGTTCACGGACGCACATTTCAGTTTCTTTCCCAAGTTCGATTTTCTTGATCTGACACGCTTTCGAGACGACGTGGCCCAGACACTCCCCACGTTTGAGCGCGATCTGAGGACGGCGGCACGGCGTAACAAGATGCCGTGGCGACTGCTTGCCGCCATGGGCTATCAGGAATCCAAGTGGAACCCGGACGCCGTCAGCCCAACAGGTGTCCGGGGATTTATGATGCTGACCCGAGCGACTGCGGAGCAAATAGGGGTCGCGGATAGGACGGATGCCAAGGAGAGTATCTGGGGGGGCGCAAGGTATTTCGTGGAAATTCTGGCGCGCCTGCCCGATGGCGTGACCGGCGACGACAGATACTGGTTTGCCCTCGCCGCCTACAATATGGGCCTGGGGCATGTCTATGACGCCCGTGCACTTGCCGAACAGCGTGGCCTCGACAAAAATGTGTGGGCGGACGTCAAACAGGTGCTGGGAGAACTGTCGGATGAAAAGGTCTACGCGACTTTGCGCCACGGGTATGCGCGTGGCTATGAAGCACGGCGCTATGTTGAACAGATCCGCAGCTACTGGCATGTGCTGAAAGAGATACGATGAGGTGTTTCTTGGCTCACGGTCGTTTCTCCAACAATCGTTTGCAGGGGCTGGCCGAAAGTCCCGCAAACGCAAGGTGCGTTATCTGCGGAGTTATGGCTATCTCTCGTGGGCAACAGGGTACAACCTGGATTGCAATTCCACAGAAGGGTGCCGGGACCTGAAACTTGCGGAGATACCCGTCTGGGTCTAGAAGCCCATATGGAACCGCACCGCTTTTCAGTCGCCCCCATGATGGACTGGACCGATCGCCATGATCGGTTTTTCCTGCGGCTGATTTCTGCGCGCGCGCTTCTCTATACGGAGATGGTGACGGCCCCGGCGATCATCCACGGGGACAGGGATTATCTGCTGGGCTTTGATGCCCAAGAACATCCTGTTGCCCTGCAATTGGGCGGAAGCAACGTCGCCGAGCTTAGCGAGGCGGCCCGCATTGCCGAAGGCTTTGGCTATGACGAAATCAACCTCAATGTGGGCTGTCCGTCCGACCGTGTGCAGTCTGGCCGCTTTGGCGCCTGCCTGATGAAAGAGCCGGACCTGGTTGCCGAATGCGTGGCGGCGATGCG
>CAZFHW010000146.1:0-6910 GCA_964518885.1 uncultured Parvibaculum sp.
TTGACGCGCGCGGGGACGCTTTGAAATTTGAATTTTCTTAAGGGCTTCCAATTACGTGCCCTGAAGGGTCAATTGAGACCTTCTGAACTAGACCTTATGGATATTTTTTAACAAAATATTGGCTGTTGTCCGGCTACCGTCTTTGAAACATTTGGCGGTGGTGGGATGCCTGAGACGAATCTGGATATCATGTGGATGCTGGTGTGCAGCCTTATGGTGTTGCTCATGCAGCCGGGGTTTATGTGCCTTGAGGCTGGATTTGTTCGTCAGAAAAATGCGACCAGCGTTGCCCTGAAGAACGCAGCAGACCTTTGTATTGTTGTTCTGATTTACACATTTTTGGGCTTTGGTATCATGTTTGGCACCAGCATTTTTGGTGTGGTCGGTCTGCCAACAATGTCCTTCCTGGAAACTGCCACTCCTCAGCTACAGTCGTTTTTCTTTTTCCAGCTCGTGTTTTGTGGAACAGCGGTCACCATCGTTTCCGGTGCGGTGGCTGAGCGCATTCGCTTTGTTGGCTATTGCGCCATAGCTATTGGCACCGCTGGCGTGATTTATCCCGTCGTTGGCCACTGGATTTGGGCCGATCCCCAAATCGGGAACAGCGGTGTCGGGTGGCTTCGACAGTTGGGCTTTTTTGACCATGCGGGTGCCACAGCCGTTCACTCTGTGGGTGGCTGGGTAGCGCTTGCCGCACTCATTGTCATGGGACAGCGTGCCGGGTATGTCCAGGGCAAGGACATGCCGGGATCCAATCTGCCTCTGTCCATGCTGGGACTGCTTCTTCTCTGGATCGGTTGGTTTGGTTTTAATGCGGGTGGGGTTAGCGACCTAGCGGACGCTCCATTGATCATCATCAACACCGCGTTGGCGGGTGCCGCAGGCGGCGCGCTGATGAGCGTTTATTCATGGCAGACGGGAAAAACGTTCAGGGTCAAACTTATCATCAACGGTGTGCTTGCGGGCCTTGTTGCCAGTACAGCGGGGTGCATCCTGTTTTCACCTGCCTATTCCGCCATTGTCGGGCTGGGGGGTGGTATCGCCTATATGGTAGGGGACCGGCTGCTTCATCGGTTCAGTATTGACGATACAGTTGGCGCGGTGCCGGTACATCTTGTCGCTGGCATCTGGGGCACATTGGCGGTTCCTCTTTTTGCCCCCCTTGGCAGTTGGGGGCCTGAACTCTCTCGGATCGACTTTTTTGGCGTTCAGCTGTTGGGGGTTGTGGTTGTTGGCTTGTTTGTATTTCTGCCGAGCTTATTGGTTCTGGGGTTGTTGCACCGGCGCGGGCTGTTGAGGCTCAGTGTTGCAGAAGAGATTACCGGCATGGATCTTTCTGAGCTCGGAGAACAAAATTCCATGTTCCAGTTTGCCGGCCAAATTAGTGAACAGATTGCCGCCAGGGATTTCAGTCAGCCCATTGAAATAGAGCCCCAGTCGGATGCCGCCCAGGTAGGGCATCTTTACAATATGGCTCTGCGGGCGCTTGGACGAGAAAAAGCCAAGCATGAATTGGTGGTCAAACATTTGAAGCAGATGGCCAACTATGATCCCCTGACGGGGCTGGCCAATCGAAACCTGCAACAGATATCAATTGAATATGCCCTTCGTGCGGTCCGCCGGAGTAAACTTTCCGGTGCTGTTCTCTACATTGATCTGGATGGGTTCAAGGCCATCAATGACGGTATGGGACACGCGACTGGTGACCGTGTTCTGGTTGAAACCGCGAAGCGATTAACCGAATGCCTGCGGGAGGCGGACCGCGTTGCCCGATTGGGGGGAGATGAATTTTGCGTCCTTCTTGACGGATTGCACCGGCGTGAGGAGGCGGTGGCGATTGCCCGCATAATCGTGTCGGCTCTCGGGGAGCCCATCACCATTGACGGCAAATCTGTTTGCACTGGAGCGTCGGTGGGGATCGCGCATTTCGATTCGGACCATCAGGAGACGTTATCCACTATTCTGCATAAGGCGGATGAGGCAATGTATATCGCCAAAGAGCAGGGCAAGTCCGACTTCCACGTCTATGTCGCAGACACGGATGTTGCCTAGCGCACCCTATGTAGATGTTTCTGTTCGATGGCGGGGTTCGTCGACGAAGAAGGCCATCATTGCCAATGCGATGCACATGAAGACAATGGCGCACCAGAAGACCGCTGTGTAAGACCACCAGATGGCAACAAAGCCGCCCATTAGAGGGCCCGCACCCATCATCAGGGAATTGCCCGCGTTGGAGATGGCAATTCGCATGGGCAGGTCCTGGCGTCCGCCAAATTCGAGCACCATGTTCTGGGACGATATCTGAAATCCGCCAAGGCCCGCACCAAGGCCGGCAAATACCAGAACCAGAATGTAAATGTCACCGCCAAAGAAAAGCAGAAGTGTGGAGAAGATCCAGGTGAGGAGGGATGCCATAAAGACGAAGCGGTTCCCAAATCTGTCAGCCAATGCTCCCCAGCCAAGGTTTGTGGCGGTCTGGCAGAGCAGAAAGGCAAGAGAGAGAATAGCAAGATTGGCGCCGTTCAGCCCAACCGCGCGACCCGCGTAGAGAATGTAAAATGGCACAGCAATCGTTGCCAGGGCCCCCAGGGACCGGGCCAGGAAAAACCGCTTGAAGGTGGGATCAGAGCGCATGAGCGCAGGTATTTCCCGGACCCTGCTCAGGAAACTTGCCTGGGCTCTCACCTGCGGTGGCTCGGGCTCGCGGATCAGAGCCAGCAGCCCCAGGCCGATGCTTGTTAAGACAAAGGCAGTGAGGAAAGTGGCCGAATAGCCGTTACCCAGCGCATTGGTCTCGATGAAATACTTGCCCCCCCAATAAGCCACGGCGGATGCCGTGATGCCCGCCAGGAAGTTTCGCAATCCGGTCAGGCGCCCGCGCAGGCTCAGAGGGATGACCTTCGACATCATGTAGTTGAAAATGACGGCCTGCATGCCGTTGAAAAATCCAAACAGCCCGAGAAATATGCAGGCTGCGATCAGCGCGACATTGCCTTCCAGGAAGATGCCTGCGAGCGCCAGCCCCAACACCTGCAAGCGCATCAGTGCACCGATCACAAAGCCGATGGGAATAACCCTCTTGCGATGTTCGATCAGCGTTGCGCCAAAGATTGAAGAACTGGCCGCGCCAAAATGCTGGGCAGCGAGGGCAAAGCCGACAGCTAATTCGGATCCAGACAGCAAAAATATGAAGGCAGGCAAGAAGGTTGGGGCATGGATGAGCCGAAATCCGGTCTGTCCCAACATGCCGTGTGCCAGATTGGCCGCGTAGTTGCGGGGCAAGTCCCGCCATATCTGCTCTTCATAGGCTTTTTCGGCTTCTTCAAGGGCTCTTTGTGCTTTGGTTACTGAACTTTGTGCTTCCGTCACTGAAAAGGAACTCTCCCGTGCCGCGGGGGACGCGGCAGCTATTTCGTGAAAATGGGTTTTGCGATGGCCGCACTATAGTCCGCGAGCCCGAAAGGCGGAAATCCGTTGTCTGGAACACGTTTTCCAATGGGGATGTGTTGAGACTCTGTACTTTTTATCTACTGTCGACGGGTGCGCTCTTCGCCTACCTGCCGCATTGTGCTGCCGGTATTCTCATTCTGCTGGTTTGGCAGTTTAATTCCTTCCGCCGTCCAGCGATTATGGTTCTGACCATCCCATTGATTGTGATTGGCGTGACTGCAGGTCTTTGGTGCGCGCGCGTCCAATTGTAATGACAACTTTGACAACAATTTTCGGATTGATGCCTTTGATGTTCTTTGGGGGTGAATTGTGGTTTGCCATGACCGTGGTGATTGCGTCCGGCCTGGCTGTGGGGACAGTCCTGACATTGGGCGTGGTTCCTGTGCTGTATTCCCTCTTTTTTGATTTTCGAGGCAGTGAGATTGCGCAAGGCAAGGAGACTGTTGAGGGTTTGGCTACGACCTGAGCAGCGGATTGGCCTGAAAATCATGAAAATTGTCTGCTAAACAGGTGTTCACATTGCCGTAGAGCCGCTTATGATGGCGGCCAAATGCAAGCCTGGTGCTTGAAAAACAATTATAAACAGGGCCCTCGCATATGTCAGGGCTCAGCCTACCTCAGGAAGGCCTCAACGGAGGAAGCCATGAAAGACACAACTAAATTTTACATCAACGGCCAATGGGTCGATCCAACCACCCCAAAGACGCTGGATGTGATCAACCCAGCGACGGAAGAGGCGTTTGCCACCATCTCGATGGGTAGCGCTGCTGATGTCGACAAGGCCGTGGCCGCTGCCAAGGCAGCGTTTCCAGCGTTCTCGCGCACCACTCGGGAAGAGCGGATGGCGTTGATCGGGAAAATCATGGAAGTCTACCAAAGCCGCTATGAAGAAGTTGCGGAAACCATTTCCAAGGAAATGGGGGCACCAATCTGGTTGTCGCAAGCAGCTCAGGCTGCGACCGGGCTTGGACATTTTGGGACCATCCTTGAAATTCTGAAGAACTACAAGTTTGAAGAAGACCGTGGTGGCACGCGGATCATCAAAGAGCCGGTCGGTGTGTGTGGGTTCATCACCCCATGGAACTGGCCGATCAATCAGATCGTTTGTAAAGTTGCCCCTGCATTGGCAGCCGGCTGCACGATGGTGTTGAAGCCTTCCGAGGTTGCTCCGCTTAATGCGCACCTTCTCGCAGAAATTCTTGATGAAGCGGGTGTTCCAGCTGGTGTCTTCAATCTTGTGGATGGCGATGGTGCAGAAGTTGGCGCCGCATTGTCTGCGCATCCTGACGTGGACATGATGTCGTTCACCGGGTCGACCCGTGCGGGTATTGAAGTTGCGAAGGCAGCGGCTCCGACCGTTAAGCGCGTGGCTCAGGAGCTGGGTGGCAAGTCGGCTAACATCATTCTTGAAGATGCCGATCTTGGGTCTGCTGTGACCGGCGGTGTCATGAGTGTCATGAACAATTCGGGCCAGTCGTGCAACGCGCCGACCCGCATGCTGGTACCAGCTGCGAAACATGACGAGGCTTTGACAATTGCGGCCGCTGCGGCAGAGAAAGTCAAAGTTGGTGACCCCTTTGCTGAAGGTACGAAGATTGGACCTGTGGTCAGCGAAGTTCAGTTCAACAAAATCCAGGATCTGATCCAAAAAGGGATTGATGAAGGTGCGCAACTGGTTGCCGGGGGCACCGGTCGTCCTGAGGGATTGAACAAGGGCTACTATGTTCGCCCAACCATTTTCGGCAATGTCACGAATGACATGACTATTGCGCGCGAAGAAGTGTTTGGTCCGGTTCTGACCATTCTGCCTTATGAAAGCGAAGCGCAAGCGATCGAAATCGCTAATGACACGGTTTACGGCCTTTCTGGATATGTATCGTCTGGAAGCCTTGAGCGTGCCCGTGACGTGGCCTCACAGCTGCGGACTGGCAATGTGCATCTTAACGGGGCTGGCCCGGATTTTGGGGCGCCGTTTGGAGGCTACAAGCAGTCCGGCAACGGTCGCGAGTGGGGCGAATTCGGCTTTGATGAGTTCCTAGAGGTTAAAGCCGTTATGGGGTACACAGCGGCCTAATCGCTTGGTCATTGATTGTGGAAACGGCGCTCCTTGGGGGCGCCGTTTTTCGTTGAATGGAGGTGCAATGCCTCTGGGAGGCTTTCCGTCTAAATCAAATTTTAACCGTTAAGGAAAATGGCCACTTCAAAGCCGGGCTTCGTAACGAAGTCTTAGATGCCGTTCGTCAAAACTGCTTCCAATGTGGATGCCCCGCTGGTTGTGCGACCGGTGGTATGAGTTTTGGAGGACAATCATGTCCATGAGTCGCGTGTTTACTGCAGTGGTGATGAGTTTTTTCATAAGCGGTATGCTGGCCAGCTGCTCGGATGCTCCGTCAACACCGCTGCGGGTTGGTCTCAATTCCTGGCCCGGTTATGCCCCCTTGTTTATCGCCGCAGAGAAGGGCTATTTCGCCGAAGAAGGCGTTGAAGTTGAGCTTGTTGAAATGACGTCGCTCTGGGATATCCGAAAGGCTTTTGAACGTGGACAGCTAGATGGCATGGCGACCAGCCTCGTTGAGGCTATTGAGGTCTCGCATGACTCAAAGCAACGCGCCGTTATTAGCCTGGTGACAGATTACTCAAACGGCGCGGATATCATCCTTGCAGAAGAGTCGTTTCCGAGTATGACATCCCTGTCAGGACGTCGCATCGGGCTTGAACCCGGCACGCTGAACCGGGTCATATTGGCCCGGGCCCTTGATCTATATGGTCTTTCGGAGAGCGACGTCGAAATTGTCAACCTTCAGAACCAGTTAATGGCTACAGCGATTTCATCTGGAGTGGTGGACGCGCTGGTTACCTATCCCCCCCTATCGACAGAGGTGGAACGTCAGGGGGGTGTTGTTCGGGTTTTCTCAACGGCTGATATTCCCGGTGAAATCACTGACGTTGTTTCCTTCAACGTTGAGAGCGCAACCCACCGACGGGTGGAAATAGAAGGTTTTGCACAAGCCTGGGCGCGTGCGGTGAGCTTTCTGGCAGAGCACCCGCAAGAAGCTTACGAGTTGATGAGCCGTCACATCGCGATGACACCCGCGGAAATTGAAGCCTCTTATCAGGGTATTCAAATTGTCGGGGGCGATATGCAGGCCGACTTCTTCAGGCAGACGGGCCCGTTGGAGGAGGGCATTGAAGCGCTGAGCGCAATTTTGTGGCCTGATGAGAATGATTTCTCTGAGCATACGCGCCCGGCATTCTTTGTCAGTTTAGGCGACGAGGATGCGCAGTTGAGTGTGTGGAAGTAACATGACCGCCATCGTCTCCAGTTTGCTCAACCGCATGTCGGTAAAGTGGAAGGTGTTGACCCTCTTCTGCACGATGGTGGGTGTTATCGGCATCCTGCTCATTGGTCTGTCGTTTACTCTGTTTTCGAACTACCAAGACAGTGTTGTTGCTGACAGGG
>CAZFHW010000147.1:0-6881 GCA_964518885.1 uncultured Parvibaculum sp.
CTCAAGCCTCGTCCATCAGACCCAAAGGCAACGCAGGTGCCGTGAAGATTAAGGGATTTCATACGGATTTACCCGCGCGATTTGGTGTTGCGGGCAAATCCACCACGAAACGCGCGCCCCCCTCGTCCCTGTTCTCTGCGACGATTGTCCCATGATGCGCTTCCACGATTTGTTTGGAGATGGACAGGCCAAGCCCTGAATGGCCGCCGAACTCCCCTTCGCGGTCGGTGTGAAACCGCTCGAATATTCGGGTCAGACTGTCGGGCGGAATGCCCGGTCCGTCATCTTCGACGCTCAACTGCACACTGTCCTTGAGTGATGCCACCTGCACTCTCACCACGCCCCCCTCCGGGCTGAACGAAAGCGCGTTGTCGATCAGATTGCGCAACACCTGGCCGATCCGTCGATCCATACCCTGGACCACATATGCCTCCACACTCTCTTTCCCATTGGCGCCCGACAGAACATCCACCTGAACGGTTTTGCTTTTGTCAGAGGTGGTTGTGTTGAACATATCAACGATGGTTTCGGCGAGGTGCGCCAGATTGACTGGTGCGAGTTGTTCGCGCGAGAGCTCTGCATCGAGCCGCGACGCTTCAGAAATATCGCTGATCAAGCGGTCAATGCGACGAATGTCGTGCTGAATGATTTCCATCAGCTTGTCGCGGGATTGATCGTCTTTGACGATCGCAAGCGTTTCAACGGCAGATCGAACGGAGGTCAGTGGGTTTTTCAGCTCATGGGCAACGTCAGCCGCAAAGGCTTCGATTGCGTCAATGCGGTCATACAGCGCCGTGGTCATACCGCGCAACGCGCCCGACAGGTCGCCGATCTCATCGCGCCGGTCTGTGAAGTCGGGAATAACCACCCGCTCGGTCACTCCTTGTGCGACCTTCTCGGCGGTTTCTGCAAGGCGGCGCACCGGCTCCGCAATTGTGCCCGCCAAAACCACCGCGAGAAGGATGGCGACCCCCAGCGCAATCAAAAACACTTCGGCAATCGCGATCCGTTCTGCACGCACGATGGCATCAATGTCACCGCCCTGGGTCGACAGCAACAGCACGCCCAACACCGCTCGAAACCGCTGCACAGGCACGGCCACGGAGACAATGAGCTCCCCTCTGTCATTCAATCTTTCCATGGTGGCGCTGAGCCCCCCCAGAGCCAGCCCCACTTCTTGATAGATGCGGCCGTTCTGGCTTCCCGCTTCCTGATACCGTTGATAGGTGGCGCCAGGGGCAAGCGCCTTCAGCCAATCCACAAGCTGCCAGACCCAGCTCTGCTCCTGCGCGCCACCGGGTGGCGGCAATTCGAAGGCGATGATCTGGCCGGACTCCGTCAGCTGGCGTGAGTCCAGGATTAACCAGCCGTCCTTGTCGTAGAGCCTCGCCCGGGTCTGGGTCGGCAAAATCAACCGACGCAAAATGGGCGCCGCTTCCGACGCATTGATGGGCACATCGCGCTGCTGGAAAAGAATGTCCGGATCGACCCAGTTGGAATTGCCGGGGTTGGGGTTGGCGAAAGGGTCCACCACTTCAGCTTCCAGAGACGCGGTAGCTGTCTCTGCGACCGCACCAGCAATGATTTCCGCCTGGATCAAGAGCCCCTGCTTGCGGGCGTCGATCAGTCCCTGGCGAAACTGACTGAGGTAGAGAACACCCGCCACAAGAACAAACAGCGCAATAACCTGAAAGACGGCGATGCGGCGTGTAAGACTGGAAAACCGGTTGCCTGCAATAATGCCGCGCAGGGCCCATTTGAGCCCATCCGCAAACATGCGGGTTACGGTCCGCACTCTTTTTCCAGATCGCGAAAAGGCCGCCCGGCACCGCTTCAGGAACCGGCCCAGAGCGCCCGGTTCTTCGAAGGTCTCCCCCGGCTGTTCCTGCGCACGCCTCATGTGATTAAATTTCCGGCAAGCGCGCGCTCAAACATCAAGGGCCCCACAATTTGGACGGTATTGTGGAACGGTATTGTGGAAGAGAGCGGCCAAGACCTAATCTTCCTTGTAGCGGTATCCAACCCCGTAAAGCGTTTCGATAGCATCGAAATCATCATCCACTTGCTTGAACTTTTTTCTCAGCCGTTTGATGTGACTGTCAATGGTCCGATCATCAACATACACCTGATCGTCATAGGCAGCATCCATCAGCTGGTCGCGGCTCTTTACATAACCAGGGCGTTGGGCGAGTGCCTGCAGGATGAGAAACTCTGTCACCGTCAGCGTCACGGACTCACCGCTCCAGCGGCACAAATGCCGGTCCGGATCGAGCACCAGCTTGCCGCGCTCCATATGGTCGCCTTTGTTGGTCGCGGACACAGGTTCAGCGCGCGCTTGTGAGCGGCGCAACACGGCCTTCACCCGCTCCACCAGCAGGCGCTGAGAGAAGGGTTTTTTGATGTAATCGTCTGCGCCCATTTTGAGCCCAAACATCTCATCGATCTCTTCATCCTTGGAGGTCAGGAAAATAACCGGCATCTCCGACTTCTGGCGCAATCGGCGCAGCAGCTCGAGCCCATCCATACGCGGCATTTTGATATCAAAAACAGCAACGTCCGGCGGGTTTGCGGCGAGCCCTGACAAGGCAGAAGCACCGTCCGTATAGGTGTGGACGTGAAACCCCTCAGCTTCGAATGCCATGGCTACTGAGGTCAGGATGTTCCTGTCATCATCAACAAGTGCAATGGTCGGCATTAGCCCTCAATCCTTCATGTGCCTGAATAACCGGCTGCGGTGTTTTTTACACCCCAATTGTCTACTGCTGGTAGATCGTCATTTGGTCCGAATTATGACGGTAGCTCAGGCACTTGGCTATAGGCGGACCCCTCGCGTGCTCCCAATTCAACACTGTGGTATCACTGAACCACCAAAGAGGCGCCAAAGAGGCGCCAAAGAGGCGCCATCTGGCACCCAAAACCAACAAAACAGGGTGCCAACGGATTTCTAGGGGAAATGACATGAAACGCATCGGTCTCATACTTGTCAGCCTTGTCGGGCTGCTTCTCGTCGTCGCTGTCGTGCGCACGCTCACCACCGCAGCGCCGGACATTCCGTCAGCTGGCATAGATGATCAGATCGATATTGATGTGCTTGGTGTTGCTAACCGGCTGGGAGAAGCCATCCGGTTCGAGACCATTTCAACCCAAACAAACCGGGAAGCAAACCGCGGACCCTTTGTTGCCTTCGCCGAGTGGATCGAAACAACCTACCCTGCCTTTCACACTGTCGCGTCCCGGGAAGTCATTGGCGGATACTCCCTGTTTTATACATGGCCGGGCTCTGACCCCGCACTTGAGCCCATCTTGCTGATGTCGCACATGGATGTGGTGCCTATTGCGCCAGGCACCGAGGAAACCTGGGAGGAAGACCCCTTCTCTGGCAAAGTTGCCGATGGCTTCATCTGGGGACGCGGAACCATTGATACCAAAGCCTCGCTGGTCGCAATCCTTGAAGGTGCGGAATATCTGGCAGCGCGCGGCTACAGCCCGAGAAGAACCATCCACTTTGCTTTCGGTCACGATGAGGAAGTGGGTGGCCCTCTGGGGAATGTAAAAATTGCCGAGATGTTGAAAGCACGCGGGGTCCGCCTGCACTGGGTCGCCGATGAAGGCGGTATTATCGCCGACGGCCTGATACCAGGGGTCAATGACCGGATGGTTGCCATGGTGGGCATTGCTGAGAAGGGCTATGTGACACTTGATCTCACAGCAGCGGCGCAGGGCGGCCATTCTTCCATGCCGCCAACTGACACAGCCATAGGGCGACTGGCGCGCGGCATTGATCGGTTGCAGAACGCACCGTTTGATGGTGCGGTTGAAGGTCCTGTTGCCTTGATGCTGGATGCCATTGCACCCGCCACACCGTTTGTGCAGCGTCTGGCTCTGACAAACCGTTGGCTGTTCAACCCCATTCTCATGCCCACTTTGCTGGGCAGCCCCACCACTGCCGCGATGATGCGCACGACCATTGCACCGACGATGATCGAGGCGGGTGTTAAAGAAAATGTGCTGCCCGCTTCGGCGAGCGCCAAGGTCAATTTTCGCATTCACCCGCGAGACACGGTTGAAAGCATCGTGGCGCACGTTAAGGCCGCCATTGACGATGACATGATCGAGGTGACTGTCTTCAATCCGGGTCGTGAAGCAAGTGTGATCTCTCCAACTACGTCGGAAGGCTTCCAGATCATTTCCCGGACCATCCAGGATACGTTCCCAGGTGCTCTCATTGCTCCCAACCTTGTGGTCGGCGGTACAGATGCGCGCCATTTTGAAATTGTCTCTGACAATATCTATCGCTTCATCCCCATTGTTTTGGGGCCAGAAGATACAGCCCGCTTTCACGGGGACAATGAACGCACCTCTATTGAAGGTATGGGACAGGCGGTTCGCTACTATGTCCGTCTGATTGAACGCGGCAGCGAATGATCCGGTCGCTTATGCTCACACACAAAAATGCCCGGCAAATTGCCGGGCATTTTCAATTCAACTGACAGGTGTTTTAGAGCTCACTTGCCGGGATGTCGCGAATTTCGCCCCACAAAGAATTGGCGGTTTCGATTTTGCCCTCAACATCTGTGAGCCACAGATCCTGGATCTTGGTGTCCAGGTTCAGATACAGGCGGCCATCCACAACCCGCCACACTTCCGGGTCCCCGATAAACTTTTTGCCGACCGAGACGCCGAACGCACAATAGCCGCCGAAAGCTGGCAGGTACCGAGCTGGATCTGCCTCAAATGTTGCCCGGTTTTCTGCGCTGGCAAAAAGATATGTCACACCATCATGGACAGATACATTGTGTCCGTTGCCACGCAGAGGTTTCTGGTTTGTCTGGTAGGATACGAGGTCATACCCGGCAACACCGACGGTGGAATGAGCTGGATTGCCAGCCGCATGAGCCAGCTGAGCCCCCAGGAAAAAGAAGGTAGCGACGGCCGCTACCACGAATGCTCTTGCAGATACCATTGGTCATCTCCTTGAAATGGCGCCCCCCAGGCCTGCGACCTTTGGAAGCCAAATGAAAAGGAAACAGTTCTGTCTCCTTGGTAAGTTAAGTACACCGATCTGTTCTCTTTTCAAGGCGTGTTCCTATTTTTTCCATGAGGGAGTATTTTTCTAACATACTGTTTTTATTTATTTAATTGGCTTTTCATAATTTTCTCACACGCAAGTGATCGACAAACAGGTTCATTATTCCTATTTTTGGGAAACCAACCTGTACAGGAAACCCCATGCCCTCTGCACGTCGCGATCATTTGCTGAATACCGCTCTCACGCTCTTTTCTGAGCATGGCTTTCATGGCACGGGAATTGATCGGATCCTCGCCGAAGCAGGGGTCTCTAAAAAGACGCTCTACAACCATTTCCGCTCAAAAGACGAACTTATCCTCGCCGTCCTGCGCCAAAAAGACAGCACCTTTCGCAACCAGTTTATGCGCACCGTTGAGCAGCGCGGACAAACACCCCGCGACCGGCTGACGGCTGTTTTCGAAGTTGCGGAAGACTGGTTCGAAGAGCCCGCCTTCTTTGGCTGCCTGTTCATCAGTGCTGTGGGGGAGTATTCGGAGGCAGGGACCGCGATCCACGATACCTGCCGAGACTACAAGCGCATGATGCGCGAATTCATCACCGGGCTTGCGCGCGATGCCGGCGCAGCAGACCCTGACGCGCTGGGCGGACAATTGGCCCTGCTGTTAGACGGCGCAACCGTTACCGCTCAAATTTCCGGCCCTCAAGAAGCCGCAAGGACAGCACGGCAAGCTGCAAGTGCTCTGATCGCATGTGCTCTGGATGGTGCTCCTAAGACCGTTTGATCGGCCTCTTGGAAACAATTGCAAACCGGGTAATCTGACCGGCCGTCGACAGAAATACCGCGACGGCTATGCCAATCTGAAGCCCCACAGCGCCCAGCTCATAGTGAAATGCCGCCGTCCATGCGACGGGAACACCCACGCACCAAAACGCAATAATGTGCATGAACATCGGCACCCAGACATCGCCCATCCCTCTGAGCGCGCCCATCACCACATTCATCATGCCATCGGCCACGATGAATATACCCGCAGCAAAAAGCGTCCACTCTGCGATTTCAAGCACAGGCACTTCGTTCACATATAGAGACGCAATGCCATAAGGCACCACAATCATCGCCAGTCCGGGCCCGGCGAGGAAGAGTGCCACCAGTCCCAGGCCCACCCAGCCTGCCATGCGGATACCCGGCTGATCGCCCCGGCCCACCGCGTTTCCCACACGAACGGCCGTTGCCGCCGCCATGCCAATGGAGGTCATGACCAAAAGCGCCACGGCGTTGTTGGTGATCTGGTGTGCGGCCAGGGCGGTCGGGCTGATCAGGCCCGCCATGAACACGAGCGAGGCGAAGGCTGCGGATTCAAGCCCATACGCCATACCGGTTGCCGCCCCCAGGCGCCGCATCTTCTTGCCCAGGTCACCTCCCATGCGGATGACTTCGTTGAAAATGTCGCGTGCCGATGCATGTATCCCGAAGCGGTCATCTCCCAGCCTGAAAGGCAGCATCACAATGTAAGTGATCATGGCAATAGCCGCGACCCAGCGCACGGCAGAGGTCGCGATCACCGCGCCGTCCGCCCCCATAGCAAGCCCGGTCCCGAACCAACCAAAGATCAGCATGCCGTTCAACAACAGATTGAGCACGTTGACACCCAGCATTATTATCATGCCGACGCGGGGGCGCTGGATGCTTTCAACAAAATAGCTCGAGGCCACATAGAGGAGCATTGCCGGCATGCCCCAGCCAAAATGCAGCGAGGTGCGGCCCCCTCCTTCTGCCAGCGACGGCGACTGACCAAACAGGATCAAAAGATCTTCGCCTGCAAGACAGATGGCCCCGAACACCACACCCAAA
>CAZFHW010000148.1:0-6878 GCA_964518885.1 uncultured Parvibaculum sp.
TCATCATGATTTCCTGGGACATAGATGACGCGAGTCCCGTGGCGGACCTTGTGCAGTATTTCCTGGACCACCGCATTGTGGCTTTCATGCCAAAACCAGGACCGTTTGATCCGCCACCCGTCGACGGCGCGATTGTATTGATGTTGTCGCTGGTACCTGGCCGTTCTCACTACCCCCACGAGCCTTAAGGAAGGCTCGTGGGGGTAGTTTGGGTTTGGCGTTTTCCAGAAATGTCATGTCGCCGTCACACTTTCCCAGTTAGTAGGTACTGATTTCAAGTTGATGGCTCACAGGTGAATATGTACCTATTGAATGGGTGCAACATCGGTCTGTTCCATGACGGCTTGATGACGGTTTGGTGAGACATTTATGCGTCCTTCAGGAGACGGAACATGAGCGGTCGCAGGCGTATTGATATCATCGTTAATCCTGTGGCGGGGGCTCGGAACAACGGGTTGTTCGACGCTGTTGTGCAGCGATTGAAACAAGGCGGGGCTCAGGTGCGTTGTCTAGAGACAGAGTGCCCCGGCCATGCGACTGAGCTTGCTGCAACCGCTGCCGCGGTAGGCCAGGCGGATGTTGTCGTTGCTGCTGGGGGAGATGGCACCATCAATGAAGTTGCTCGGGGGCTTCTCGGGCATTCAATGCCGCTGGGTATCTTGCCGCTCGGGACAGCGAATGTGCTGGGGATTGAGGTCGGACAACACGCACGTGCGACATCAGTAGCCGATACGCTGTTGTTTGGAGAGGCAAAACTTATTGGAACCGGCCTCGTTGGAGGGGAGATTTTTCTGCTTATGGTCGGGGTGGGGTTCGATGGTCGCGTGGTTGGTGCGATCCGACCTGCGATGAAACGCCGATTGGGCCGGTTTGCCTTTATATGGGAAGGGCTGAAGGCCTGGGCTGTGGGGCCAGGTGCAGAAATACAGGTGGAGATTGACGGTGTTCACGAAAAGGCGGCCTGGGTTTTGGTCACTAATGTGCGGCACTATGCAGGGCCGTTCAGGCTCTCGCGGACAGCCAGTATTTTGCAGCCTGGGCTTGAAGTGTACCTCTTTCGCCGACGGTCGCGGCTTGCATTTGCGGGCTATTTTCTGGGGTTGGCCCTGGGCCGTGTTGCCGCGATGTCGGGTGTTGATGTGGTTCGTGGGCGTGAGATCAAAATCTCAAGCCAAACCCCGTGTGAGGTTGAAGTGGATGGCGATGCTCATGGTGCTCTACCGCTTGTCGTCGAACAGGGCACGGGGTTCTTGAGACTTGTCATGCCACGACGTTAGGTTGGGGCCGTCAGGAGTTCAGGAATTGAGGTGATGATGCGATCCGGTTTAATGCCCGATCCATCGGGCAGTCCCCGACCATAAGCGTCGTGCCAAATGGCATATATGCCCAATTTTTGGGGTGCACTGACTTCCCACTCCAGATTGTCCCCCACCATCCAGGTCTCTTCCGGGGTGGTGTTCAAACTTCGTAATGCGTGGTGATAAGCTTCTTCTTCCGGTTTACCAAACCCGTGTTCCCCTTCGATCTGAATATGATCGAAGCGGTGTTCAAGGCCAAACCGCGTCACCTTCGCGCGCTGGGTTTCAGCGCCGCCATTGGTGATAAGAGCTAGTTTGATGCCCAGGTCCTTCAACTTGTCGATGGTTTCCATGGCACCGGGAAAAGGGGTCATTTCCTCTTCTCTCAAATCAGTGAACCGGTCCGCAACTGCGTGGACGAAATCGGTGTCCGGCCCGGTAGCGCTAAATCGACCGCTGCGAATGAGCGCTTCGCGCACAATTTCGCGCCGGGCGTCCTTCAAGCGGAGACGCCATTTTTTGTGATGTGCCTGGGTGCCGGTCCAAAATATCAACGCGAAATCAGTAAAGGCGTCCACGGCTTGGGTGGGGGTCAACGGTGCCAGGTCATCGGCGAACTCAGCCACGACTTTCTCCCACGCCGCACGTGGTTGTCCATAAGCGGAAATCAACGTGTCATCAAGATCAAAGAGGATAGCAGTGGGCAGGTGAGTGTCTGAATGAGATCGGGGGGTGGCCAATAGCTTTCCTATTTTCTTGCCACCTGCTCGCTAGTTTGCGGCGGCGATACCTGGGCGCGGATCAACCGCTTCGATCTCGTCATTCATCACGCGCCGGTAGTACTCGTCAAGGTCCAGGGAAAATCCGGTGGATCTGCTGATGCGCGCATGCTTCCGACGCAGCAATCGGGGTTCGCTGACGCCACAAGAATGTGCGATCATGCCGACTTCAGCTGTAATCCGCTCTTGATACCGGCGCACACGCTCAGCCTTGTTTTGTGGATCAAGACCGCGCTGCAGTTTTTTCTGGTGTGTTGCGATGCCGGTGGGGCAGGTGTTTTTATTGCACTGAAAAGCCTGAACACATCCCAAAGCGAACATGAACCCCCGGGCGCTGGTGACAAAATCCGCCCCAACGGCCATGGCCCAGGCGACATCGCCGGGGTTGATCAATTTGCCACTTGCAACAACACGGATACGGGGGCGCAGGCCATATTCGTCCAGCTTATCGATCAGGATGGGCAGGCTTTCCCAGATAGGCATGCCAACAAAATCAATCAGGGGCTGAGGCGATGCACCTGTTCCGCCATCGGCACTGTCCAGCGTGATGAAATCGGGGGCGTCCTCTGGGTTGTTGCGCAACATGGAAAACAGTTCGTCTAGAAAACCTCGTGCACCCAAAACGAATTTGCATCCCACCGGCTTGCCGGTCACTTCACGGATGTGATTGATCATGTCGAGGAGCTGGCGTGGATTGTTTATTTCTGGATGGCGGTTAGGGCTGATTGAATCTTCGCCCTTTGGGATGCCGCGGATGTCGCTGATTTCTTTGGTTACTTTTGCCCCTGGAAGGATGCCTCCCTTCCCAGGTTTTGCACCTTGGCTCAATTTTATCTCGAACATTTTTACTTGGGGGTTATCCGCAAGTTTTTTGAGTTTGCTATCGGAGAGAGAGCCATCAGCACTGCGCACACCATATTTGGCGGTGCCGATCTGGAAGACGATGTCAGCTCCGCCCTCCAGGTGATAGGAAGAAAGGGCGCCTTCGCCGGTGTTGAGCCAGCATCCGGCTTTTCCAGCGCCTATGGACAGGGCCCGTACGGCCGGTTTCGAGATGGCGCCATAACTCATGCCGGAAATGTTGAAAATGGATGACGTACGGTAGGGGGTTTGGCAATAAGGACCTATCTCAACGGGGCTTGGGTCGGAGGCGTCCTCGTCGAGGGTCGGAAAGGGGCAATTGACGAAGGAGATTGTGCCACTTGATTTCAGGTCACGGGTTGAGCCGAATGCGACTGTTGTATCAACGCCTTTGGCTGCTCTGTAGACCCAAGCGCGTTGCGCTCGATTGAAGGGCATTTCTTCGCGGTCCATCGCAAAGAAGTATTGCCGGAAATATTCTCCGAGATTTTCAAACAGGTACCGGAAACGCCCAATGATCGGGTAATTGCGCCGTATGGCATGGGTGGTCTGTGTCCGATCGACGATGTACATCACGATAAAGCCAAGCAGGATCAGACCGATGCCGAATAAAAGTAGTGCGGAGGCAACGTCAACAATGTTGAGGATCATCGACTGTAGGTCGTCGGGAGAGGTGGACGGTTCCATGGCGCGGCTCGTGGTTGGTCAAAGGGCAATCATCACGCGGGTACAGTTTGATTTAGTATGCACTGGAAGTGTTAACCCTTAACGCGCGTGAAAGCACCTCAAGTTTCCCCACAGGTTGGTGAGAGGGCGTGAAGTTCGTATTGGGGAAGATGGCCTCAAACTGGCATTAGGCACAGCCCTTGCGTTAGCGGGTAAAATTACCAGCGCTCGCAGAAACGAAGGTCGAGGTGCTGAGTGCGGGAGGGGTAGACCTCTGGGAGACGGGAACCATATCTTCTGTGAAGGACGAAAGTCGCAATCCAGATTCTGCCGCTGTCTGTGTAGGGGCGACCGTGGTCGCTGTTGCGACCCGGTTGGCAGCTGCGACCTGTTCTCGTTTCCAAACCGCCTGGACGCGCGCAGTATAACGTGCATTGAGCGATGGAGAGAATGAATGGTAGCGGCCGATGGCCTGCATCCAACTGTCACTCCGCGATTCTAAATCGCGCAAAAAATAGGCCGCGTAAGCAACATTGGACATAGGGTCGAATGCTTCTTCCACACTTGTGAAGGCGCGAGGATGGAAGCGCAGGTTGATCTGCATGCACCCGATATCAATGGTTCTTTTGCCTTGCGCCAGCAGCCGCCTGACAGCATCCACTGCTTCCTGACGGGTCGAAAAATAGTAGGCACGGCCTTCGGCGTTGATGGTCCATGGCCATGCCTGGTGTGTGCCGTCGGGAGAGCGTCGGCCTGACTCAACAAGCGCAATTGACGTCACCATGCCTTCTGGTAACCCGTGCTGCTTTTCGAGGCGAACGGCGGCTTCGCGACAGGCCTGCCAATCGCTTGATGCAGCTTGAGCGCTGGACACGGAGGTGAGCGCGAGCAATGCCGCTAAAATCAGAAATTTTGCTGGTGACACGATGGTCATGGGATTTTCCGCTAGACCCGCTGTTTTGAACAGATGTGCGGCCTTTCAGCCTTTGTCGACGTAGGTCATGATCGGCTGAAAGGGTTAATGAAGGTTTACGAAGCCGCTTCGACCTCTATGCTCCCGCCCGTATTTTGTTGTTGCAGCGCAGAATTTGGAAAAATGGCAAGTTTCTTTGATCTATCGCCAGAAAAATAGAAAAACACTTCAAATTTCATCGGCATGGCCGCAATTCCTCTTGAATTTTGTGCGGTGCAACAGCATATTCCGGGCGTGATTGGGGTGATTTTCGAACTGCCCTCATCACAGCCCATCTTGGGCGTTTCCTCCCTAGACTTGGGCCACGCTGGTGACAGTGTGGCCCCTTTTTTGTGTCTGCGGTGTCAGGAGGCTTTGCGTTGACCTCGGGTCTGAAGATCCTTACAGGCCTCTCTTCCCAGTTCCCTTACAAAACGGGTCATATTCTTGGAAAGTTGTCGGATACCCTTCAGACGCTGCACCTTCTTTTCGTCCATATAGAGAGTTCTGTTGATTTCTATCTGGAGAGCATGAAGGCCCTCTGCGGGTGCGCCATAATGCTCGGTGTTGAAACCGCCAGCATAGGGATTGTTGCGGGCAACGGAATAGCCCATGGATTTCAGAATATTTTCTGCCGCCTCAACCAGCCCGGGTGAGCAGGCGGTGCCGTACCGGTCGCCGAGCACGATGTCTGGTCGGTCTGTTCCTGTGTCCTCGTCAAAGGGCCCAGCTGTAGATGGCATGGAGTGACAATCGAGAAGCACAGCGTCTCCGAACTGATGGTGGGTTCTCTCCAATAGTCCTCTCAATGTTTCGTGAAAGGGCATGTAAATGTCACGTATCCGGCCCTCAGCCTCAGAATAGGGGAGGCGGGTACGGTAAATTTCCGTCTGATCTGCCACTACACGCGCGATGGTTCCAAGTCCACCAGCAACCCGTAGTGATTTGGTATTGGCATGCGCCGGCAACGCATCGCTAAACATGGCTGGGTCGAGCTCATAGGGCTCCCGGTTTACGTCCAGGTAGGCGCGGGGAAAGTGCGCGCGCAGCAGGGGCGCTCCCAGTTCAACCGCGCCTGCAAAGATCTCATCTACAAAACTATCTTCCGATCGGCGCAGGGTGAGTGGATCAAGATCAGAGGCATTGAGAAACCGTTTTGGGTAGATGCGGCCTGAGTGTGGAGAGTTCAGGACGAAGGGTAATGTTTGTTTGCGTGGCTCCATCACTTCGAAGGGGTGACGAAAATCCCCACGGGCCAGGGAAATTGCATCCTGCGGAGCCGGCTCGGAGGTTTCCCCGAACTGGCGGCCTTCATGAGTGATGTTGTCGTTGAGATCCATGAAATTGCCCAACAATTGCTAAATCTGAAGCCCCGGTTTGCAGCCGGACACTAAGTGTCTGGGTCAAGCATATGCGATTCCTGAGGCGCAGGTCTGCCGGAGCGGCCTTTTCATGAAATTTTAACCATGGGGTGTGGCATTTTTCGGCAGATTTCAAGGAAATTGGGAAATTTCCTAACCAGTGAAATGCGGCATGGTTTACATCTCGTTTACTTTTTGGCGCCTATAAAGGAGGTGATAACCAGCGTCTTGAAAGCTTAGCGCCTGTGTTTGGGTGCGGATTTCGTGGCTGGAGGTTTTCTTGGTGATCTTTGGGACGGGAATGGGACATGGCACGGATTCTGTTGGCTGAAGATGACGAATCGATGCGGCGTTTTCTAGCAAAAGCGCTGAATTCAGCTGGTCACGAGGTTCTTTCTTTCGGACAGGGAGATCAGGCCTACGAACAGCTTCAGCATGATGTTTTTGACATTCTTTTGACCGACATTGTGATGCCGGAAATGGACGGGATTGAGCTTGCGCGGCGCGCGGCTGAACTCGATCCCACCCTCAAAATCATGTTTATCACCGGCTTTGCGGCGGTGGCCCTCAATCCTGAAACAGGGACACCCAAAAACGCAAAAGTCCTGTCCAAACCCTTCCACCTCCGAGATCTGGTGGACGAGGTTGAGCGGCTGATGGCGGCCTAACAGGCAACCGATTTTTCTCTTGCGAATATTTGGCGGGAAACCTTGCGCCCGGTGCGCATTCCCGATATATCGAGCCGTCCGGTGGCGCTCTTTTGTAAAGGGCTTATCCTGATCTGTCGGATAGTTGGACTTCCCGTGCTCTGTGTTCATTGAGAGTAGATGTTCAGATTTTGGGAAGGCTGTGCAGTTTACCTGCGGTTTGCAGGCTGCAATGTGAGGGCGATTAGCTCAGCGGGAGAGCGCCTCGTTGACATCGAGGAGGTCACTGGTTCAATCCCAGTATCGCCCACCAT
>CAZFHW010000149.1:0-6878 GCA_964518885.1 uncultured Parvibaculum sp.
TGAAAGATGTACTGGATGCCGCGAACTAGAAAAAAACGTTACCCAGTGTAAGCCCATCCTTGGGGCAATGTAAGATCAGATCGGAACTAGTTCAGATTAGTGATCCAAATCAGGGCCTTGAGACGGCCCGCATCTTCGCTTTTCCCGAAGTCTGCGAAGGCGTTCTTCCGACGAAAATTGGCCGCTTTTTGACTTCAAGTTTTCTCTCCTTGAGTTGGTCAAAGCGCGGACGAGGCGCCATTTCCTTGGTATTATCGCGCAGACCGTGGAGGCGTTCGAATACTGTTTTGACTCTCAGTTCCTCACCGCGTTTCATCAGACGATAATTAGCCACATCGAAATGCAGGCCGCGTATTGCATTCGCATGTCTTGATCGCGCAGCCTTGATTTCAAACTGAAGTTTGAAGTGGTCCTGCTTTTCCGCACGGGTTTGCCGGACCACTTCAGTCAGTCTCCTTGCTTCCAAATTTACCAAGCAAGGCATCTACAAATCTAGGGGCACATCAGTCCATGCAGATAAGAGTCTGCCCCAGTGTGAACGCCGGTGGAATAGTGCACCACTTGAGCGGCTGGGTTTTCTGGCTGCAGACGGGATGTTTTTCCGTCCTGCTAAGCTTTCCGTTTTGACGGAGGGCGGGGTTGAAACGAGTGGAATTATACGGTCGTGTTCGTCACGCAGTGCTGATTGACGGTTTAAGCTGTCGCGAGACAGCCCGGGTTTTCGGTATCAATCGTCGAACGGTTGATAAGATGCTGAAGTTCCCGGTTCCTCCAGGCTATCGGCGGGATCATCCCGTTAGACGCCCCAAGCTGGATCCGTTTGTTGGCATCATTGATGCCATTCTGGAAGCGGACAAAACGGAGCCCCGGAAGCAGAAGCACACGTCGAAACGGGTTTTTGAACGGTTGCGTGACGAGCATGGCTATTCTGGCGGTCTCACGATTGTGAAGGATTACATCCATGCGTCGAAGCAACGGCAGCGTGAGATGTTTGTGCCGTTATCGCATCCGCCGGGTCATGCCCAGGCAGGCTTTGGTGAAGCCCTTGCCGTGATTGGCGGCATTGAATGCAAGATCCACTTTCTGGTGATGGAACTGCCGCATTCGGATGCGTGTTTCCTGAAGGCGTATCCCGCTGAGACCACCGAAGCATTCTGTGACGCCCATGTGGCCGCATTTGAGTTCTTCGGCGGGGTTCCCGGTTCCATATTGTACGATAATACAAAGATTGCTGTTGCCCGTATTCTTGGTGATGGCAAGCGCAAGCGGACCCGCGTGTTCGGGGAGCTGGTCTCTCACTATCTGTTCGAAGATCGTTTTGGGCGTCCGGGCAAAGGGAACGACAAAGGCAAGGTTGAAGGAATGGTTAGGTACACCCGCCGGAACTTCATGGTGCCCAAACCCCGGTTCGCCAGCTTTGATAAACTCAACGACTATCTAGCCGGGCAATGCCGGAAGCGAATGGCTGACAAGCTGCGCGGCCATAAAGGGACGATTGGCGATAGGTTCGCAGCGGATGCCGGACAGCTTCAACCTTTGCCCGCCGTTCCTTACGATGCTTGTGACAAACAATCGGCCCGTGTCAGTTCGTTGTCCCTCGTGCGCTATCGGGGCAATGATTATTCAGTCCCCACAGCCTACGGCCATCAACCCGTATTGGTGCGCGGCTATGTGCATGAGGGGGTGATTGCACATGGAACAGAGATCATCGCCCGACATCGACGGTCATGGGAGAAGGAAGATTACATCTTCGATCCGCTGCACTATCTGGCACTTCTTGAGCAGAAGACCAATGCACTGGATCAGGCCGCCCCCCTGGCTGGCTGGGAGCTGCCGCAAAGCTTCATCACCTTACGCCGTCTGCTGGAAGCCCGTATGGGCAAGGCTGGCAAACGGGAGTTTGTCCAGGTTTTGCGATTGCTGGAAACATTCCAGATGGTTGACGTGGAAGCCGGGATCACAAGCGCTCTGGAGCGCGGAACCCTTGGTTTTGATGCCGTCAAACATCTAGTGCTGTGCCGTATCGAGAGACGTCCGCCACGGCTGGATATGAGTATCTACCCCTATCTGCCCAAAGCCCATGTCGCCGTCACATCCGCCGGTGATTACATGGCGCTTCTCGCGGGAGATCCCCGATGAACGATACACCAGAGCTATTGCTGGCCCATCATCTGAAGTCCCTGCGGTTGCCAACCTTCCTGCGCGAGTATGACAAGATTGCAAAACAGTGCGCCGCCGAAGGTGTCGATCATACGCGATACCTGCTGAGGCTAAGCGAGCTGGAGCTTATTGACAGAGAACGCCGTATGGTGGAACGACGGATCAAGGCAGCGAAGTTCCCAACCACCAAGAGCCTCGACAGCTTTGACTTCAAGGCCATGCCCAGCCTGAACAAGATGCTGGTCGTGGACCTGGCGCGCTGTGACTTCATCAACGCCCGAGAGAACATAATCGCCGTCGGCAATAGCGGAACCGGTAAGACGCACATCGCTATTGGCCTTGGATTGGCAGCCTGTCAAAAGGGCCTGTCCGTCGGCTTCATCACAGCATCGGCACTGGTGCACGAACTGCTGGAAGCTCGAGATGAGAAACGCCTGCTGCGTCTGCAGAAGCAGCTTGCCAAATATAGCCTGCTGATCATCGATGAGCTGGGATACGTGCCGCTATCACCAACAGTCGCAGAATTGCTGTTTGAAGTCTTCTCGCAACGCTATGAACGCGGCTCCACTATCGTTACATCAAACCTGCCGTTCGATGAATGGACCAGCACATTCGGGTCAGAGCGCCTAACCGGCGCGCTTCTCGATCGCCTGACACATCATGTCCATATTCTGGAGATGAACGGCGATAGCTACCGCCTCAAGCAGAGCACGCACCCACAACAAGCCTGACAGGCTAGGGCCTCGTTGTCCCCAGACCCGCATAGCTTCGTCGCTGGGTGGGGCACTGCGCCATGCGGGTCTGGGGACAACCCAAACACCACAACCGTGGTGCACTTTTACTCCGGCCAAATCAGCCAAACTGGTGTACTTTTACTCCGGCGTTGACATTGGCACCACGGCACTGTTTTAATTGACATTATTCGTGCCACTTGTCTATGTCTTTTTATGAATTACATCAATACCAATTTGGCCCAACAGGAGTGTGCGGAACAATGAAGAAGCTGGGACTTATCGCAGGTGCATTGGCAGCCTGTATCGGCCTTTTCCTACTTTCCTTGCCGACCCTTTTGCACACAGCTGGACTTCACCCTTCCTACACGGGTGAGACCTTCGATCTATCTGGCAAACGCGCCTTGATTATCGCTACCAACCATGGGGTGTTGAACGCCCCTGGAGAGACCACAGGGAAACCGACAGGTGTGATGGCTTCCGAAATGACCATCCCTTATTACGATTTCCAAGACGCTGGCATGGACGTGGATGTTGCCAGTATCGAAGGCGGAGAAATTCCAGTCGATCCTCAGACGCTGATGTTCATGATCAAATCGCCAGAAGATGATCGCTACCTAGCCGATGTAGATTTCCGGGCTAAAGTTGCAAACTCATTGCGCATCGATGATCTCGATTTTACGCAGTACGACATCATCTTCATTGCAGGCGGCTGGGGTGCCGCCTACGATCTCGGATATTCGCAGGTGCTGGGCGACAAAATTGGCGAAGCTTATTCAGCCCAGACACCGATAATCGGCTCGGTCTGCCATGGCGCGTTGGGCCTGATCAATGCAACAGACCAAGATGGCAACTCCCTTCTAGCTGGAAGGCGCGTTACTGGTGTCACCAACAAACAGCTTGATGAGTTGGGTATAAAAATTACGCCCCTGCACCCTGAAACAGAACTCAGAAATGCTGGTGCAAATTACGAAAGCCAGACTGGATTTCTCGACTTTTTCGCGACCCATGTAGTGATTGATGATGAACGTCGTTTCGTGACGGGACAAAACCAAAACTCTGGACATGAGACGGCACACAAAATGATGTCACTGATCGCCGAATTGCAGTGATAAGAACCGTTGTTCCTACCAAAAGCTAGATTCGGACCTATTGGTGGTGCAACTGGCTGTGTCACAAACTCGGTCACTTTGAAGACCTGGATCGGATAGCGTGATCAAATGACCCAGATCAGCTATCGCAATCTCCACTTCCCATCTTCGATCGTTCAGCAAGCTGTTTGGATGTATGTCCGTTTTAACCTCAGCTTGCGCGATGTTGAAGAACTGCTCGCGGAACGCGGGATTGAGGTTTCTTATGAGACAATTCGAAGATGGGTCGACCGTTTCGGTTCTCAGGTCGCGAAACGGTTGAGACGATCTCGCGGCGCACCACATCCACACATGCGGGTCTGGAGACAACCCAAACACCACAACCGTGGTGCACTTTTACTCCGGCGTTGACACCCCAGGGAGCAATCACACACTATTTGGGTGAGAGCGAAATGCCAATCTGTCGTCACACTGCATTACCTCAATGTTCAACACCGTGATCAGAAAGTTCAATTTGAATTTCGTAACTCGACCAAAAACGGGGCTCATGTTTTTCGTTTTCTTTGAATCTACAAGATGACTTGAAACGCCCTCTAAACAGCTCACAGAAGGCCGTGAGAGGGTGAGGTTCTTGCCCCTATCATTCTGCATAAAAAGTCCAGCGCCACTCAGAGAGGGGCCCATAGGGCGTAAAGTCCAGGTCGTTTGTCGTGTGCTCTTTTAGGCATTATCCGACCCGATTTTCACCGTTTTTGTATCGATTCTAAATGTCCCAACTAGCCAAACTTTGCTCAAAGAAGAAGGAGACTTTTGATCCGAGAAAACACCTACCTGAGAGCCCCCAAAAGAAGTCAAAAATACAATCTTTCTCATTCGTCTGATGCAACCAACTTTTCCAAAACTACTCCATTTTGATTGCTGCGATCTCTCATGAACTAACCTTTTTCAATTGTGGATTTGACCACTCAAACCAGATCAAGATTGGGCATTTTGTTTTGATCAATTGTCAGACACCAAGAATGTTCATTACCATGAAATTTGACAATGTCTCGGAGAAGTAAATGTCTGTTGGGCCAAGCCCTTTTGGCACCAACAATGTTTGCACTTCCCATGTTCAATATGAGATCAAAGATTTTAACACCTTGAAACATCGTATGCTTTTCAATTCGCATAACATGTAACTACCAAGATAATGTACGGCCATGTCTTTCTCATGTCGTTCACTTCTGCTTGCGCGTCCCACGATCTGGATCACTGATTTGGTGATTTTCCATATCTTCAATATTGCTTCCGATTTGATCGAAAACATGTGGGTATCCGCAGCCAATCGGGGGCACCGAACCGAGTCGCAGTCCTGATGCCGTTCCCAATCCTATTTACCCCGAGGGGTCAATCAACCTGCACATTTGGGGATGCGTGGAAGGATGAACATTCTGTCCAGGGATCCTCGATGAGAGTCAGATTTCATCACGTAGCCAGATGCACTTTTTTCAAAAAAATGCGGTCTGACGAAATAAAATTAAACCTTCGCGAGAGACGAAACCGTTCCGGAACGCAGGTCGTCCAATTCAGCATTGATGTCGCGCAGACGTAGATGCACATCACTTCTTCGTCTTCTTGAGGTGCGTTTCAGCATTCCTTATGGCTTGTTTCAGGAAACGAGAGTCCCTCAGTTTCCTACGCTCCTTTCTTTTTTTCCTCACTGCCGAACGACACCGTCTATTTCTCATTTTGTGAGCTTGACCCGCTTTCCTTTTTGGTCCTCGTGGTACTTTCGTCTCCGGCAATTCCTTGACCAAGTTGTCCAATGGTTCTGTCGTCTCAGTTAACTCTTCCACCAAGTCGTCCATAAGATATGGGTCCCCAAGTGCAGCAAAAAAGGCATCAGGAAACCACCGAAAAGCCGTTCCATAATGACTTTCAGGATCGCGACTTACCTTGCCCTTACACGTAGGTTTTGGTTTTTGACTATTGGGAGTTTGGGTGTGTCTAAAAGCTCTTCTTTTGCTCATGCAAATTGTCCTCGTATCAGATCTGTATCTCGCACCGTGCGTTTGATCAGGATGGCTACAGGAATGAACTAAGGGCGCATCGCGCAAAGATTAACAAAGAATTGGCCGCTAGGAATTCCACACGGCTATTACGTCCCCACTTTGGGCGCAATGAATTCAAATCAGGCAGACAGTGAATCTATTTTTGGCGTACATTTGTGAACGTAATCAACCGTGATTAGACAAGTTCTTTGAACCGATAATGCCTTAAGTCATGAGTTCGCTCACCCTCTGGTTCGACCGATTTTCAAACTCGAGCGACACTGTGCTGAAAAATTTCCAAGCCATACCCGAACCTGCATCCGCGCGCCCGAAGACGTCATTTCTGACCACAGGAAAATCTAAAGTGCTAAGGGTAAGGGAATCATAAACGCAGGTTGCGTATACGAGATTTCCCAGAAGTACTTCTTCTCTTGCAGTCCACTTTTTCAACCCGATTGGCTTAGGTGGTTAAAAATTCTTCGCCCTGCCCCTATCTGTTCTAAGAGGCACTTTTAGGTGTCTAGATTGGAGCTGCATTGCATCAAAAACTCACCAAGAAATACGTGGAGAACCTGTCCCCTGGGACAAGCGATCAAATCATTTGGGATACTGAGATTGCCGGGTTCGGCGTAAAGGTCACACCCACCGGAAAGCGGAGCTACTTCGTCAAATATCGGGTGGGAGGTGGTCGCAATGGACGCCAACGAAAACCGTCAATAGGTGTCCATGGCATAATTACATGCATACAGGCACGTCAAATCGCTCAAGATTGGCTCAGCGAAGCGCGGGCTGGACGTGATCCTTTGCAAGCCCGACAGAGCAGTTCCAAGGCGGAGACGCTAGCAATGTTCTGCGACATCTAT
>CAZFHW010000150.1:0-4430 GCA_964518885.1 uncultured Parvibaculum sp.
GCTCTCTCCTATAGAGCGTCCGCATCGGTCTCGCCGGTGCGGATACGGGTGACTTGTTCAACGGATGTCACGAAAATCTTGCCGTCGCCGATCTGCCCGGTTTTGGCCGAGGCGATGATGGTCTCGACGACCTTGTCGGCCTGTTCGGATTTGACAACGATTTCAATTTTCAGTTTCGGCACGAAGCTCACGGCGTATTCCGCGCCGCGATAGATTTCGGTCTGGCCTTTCTGGCGACCGAACCCCTTCACCTCGCTAACGGTCAGACCTTCCACGCCTTCGGCCGTCAATGCCTCACGTACGGCATCGAGGCGAAACGGCTTGATGATTGCCATTATGAGTTTCATCAGGTTTTCCCCTTTTCTCTCGGGCCCCGCCCTGTCGCGGCGCTTGCTTTCCCCCAAGGGCTTCTCAAGAATCGTGCCGATTGGGAAAAAACCCCTAAGCCATTGTTTTTAAGCCAACATTGTGAGGAGCTTGTTTGAGGCGCGGTCAAATTCCTCCAAAACTGCACAAAAAATAGGCCTATATATGTTGGTGCCTATATTTTGACCATCACGAGGCGCGTTGGAATTTGAGTAAATGCAGAGTCATACTCCGCATTTCCCGTGTGGCCTTTTTAAGTTAAGCTCGGCCCCAATCGGGAGGGGCTGGCCCGCGGCGGGCCAGACGAAAACAAATAGGGATGGAGACCGCATGTCTCACTTTTTGCGGGAGAAATGGCCTGTTCTGGCGAACGGGACCGCAGGCACCATTATCGCAATCGTTATCTTGTTGCAGTTTATTGGCGGCGGTGATCCGACAGAGATGGCTGAAATGCCAACTGTTGTTGATACAGCAGCTGACGAACAGGCCGCGGAGGCTGATGCAGGGGCGCCTACAGGCCTTTTGAGCGTGGATGGCGCGCGGATTGCGAACGCGGACAGTGAGCCTGGAAACTGGTTGAGCCATGGGCGAACCTATTCCGAGCAACGGTACTCACCGCTGACGCAGATTTCGGATCAGAATGCCGCCCGTCTTGGGCTGGCCTGGTCGTTTAGCACTGGCACAGTGCGGGGTCTTGAGGCCACGCCGATCGTGGTTGATGGGACAATGTTCACGACCGGTAACTGGGGTGTGGTGCATGCGCTGAATGCCAAGACCGGCGAAGAATTGTGGGAGTTTGATCCGGAAGTGCCTGGTGAATGGGGCCGCTATGGGTGTTGCGATATCGTCAATCGCGGCGTGGCGGTCTGGAAGGGTCGTGTTTATGTCGCCAGTTTTGATGGCCGCCTGTTTGCGCTTAACGCGGAAGACGGGTCTGTGCATTGGGAAGTGAACACCATCCCCGGCCCCCCCTATACGATTACCGGGGCACCCCGGGTTGTGAATGGCAAAGTGATTATCGGGAACGGTGGTGCTGAGCTTGGTGTGCGCGGTTTCATCACCGCGTATGATGCGGAAACCGGCGATCAGGTCTGGCGCTTCTATACCGTTCCAGGCAATCCGGCAGATGGTTTTGAGCATCCTGAAATGGAAGCGGTTGTCGATACCTGGAAAGGCGGTCGCTGGTGGGAAATTGGTGGCGGCGGTACAGCGTGGGATTCCATGGCCTACGACCCCGAGCTCAACACGCTTTATGTTGGTGTTGGTAATGGGTCGCCCTGGACGCGGGCCATCCGGTCACCAGGCGGTGGCGACAATCTTTACCTGTCGACCATTCTCGCCCTTGACCCCGACACAGGTCGGCTGAAGTGGCATTACCAAACCACGCCGGGGGACAATTGGGATTACACCGCAACACAACACATCATTCTGGCTGAACTTGAGATTGAGGGCCGGACGCGCAAGGTGTTGATGCAGGCGCCCAAGAACGGGTTCTTCTATGTGATCGACCGGGAGACCGGTGAGCTGCTTTCCGCGGAGCCCTATATCACTGTCACCTGGGCAAGTCATGTTGATCTGGAAACCGGTCGTCCGGTGGAAAACCCGGCTCTGGGATATGAAGAGTCGACGCAGTTTGTGTTGCCGTCAGCCAATGGCGGGCACAATTGGCACCCGATGGCTTACAATCCAGATACCGGGCTGGTTTACATTCCGACCCAGGAAATCGCTGGCATCTATGCACTGGCACGGGAATGGAAAGACGATGAGGAATTTACCGTTCGTGAGAACTGGTGGAATGTCGGGCTTGATTGGGCGGACTATATTGACGCCATCAATGCGCTTCCCGAGCTGCCCATCGACCACGGTTATCTGAAAGCCTGGGACCCGATTAAGGGGGAAGTGCGCTGGGTGGTTGAGATGCCCTCGATCCTGAATGGCGGCGTCCTGACAACGGCGGGTAATCTGGTTTTTCAGGGTACGGCTGATGGGCGTTTTGTTGCTTACCGGGCGGACACGGGCACGGTGCTTTGGGAAGCCAACATTCAGACCGGCATTGTCGCTGCGCCAATCACCTACGAAGTGGATGGTGAGCAGTATGTGGCCGTGATGGCCGGTTGGGGCGGTGTTGCGTTGGCGTCCGGTGATGCGCGGACGTCTGCTGCGGCCAAATATGAGAATGATGGCCGCCTGTTGGTGTTCCGTGTGGACGGGACGGAAGAGCTGGAACAGATGGCGCTGAAGGATCAGACGATCCCGCCGCAACCGGAAGTGTCGCCGACGCCAGAGCAGTTTCGCAACGGCGAGGTTCAGTACATGTCAACCTGTGGTCTGTGCCACGGGGCGCTGGTGGTGAGCAGTGGCGTGCTTCCCGATCTGCGCCGCATGGCACCCGCGGTGCGGGAGCACTTTAAGGACATCGTTATTGATGGCATGCTGGAAGACAATGGCATGGCAAGTTTTGGGGATCTGCTGAGTGAGCAGGATGTGGAAGACATTTATTCCTACATTATCACGCGGGCGACCCAGGACAGAGCCTTGCAAATCCCAACGGAATAATCTTCCGTCTACGAATGATGTGGAACCCCCGGAGCAAGCTCCGGGGGTTTTGCTTTGTGAAACGCTTTAGCCTGAGAGGGCCATTTCGATGGCGCGGCCAAGGCGGAGCAAAAGTTCCTCCCTGTTCGGGGCGACCTGGATCATGAGGCCAACGGGCAGACCCTGCGCGTCTTTGCCCACGGGAAGCGTCAGGGCACACAGGCCCAGCTGGTTGCCCAGTGTTGCGTTGCGCAGAGCCCTGCGGTTGGCTTCGCCATAGGCATGATCATCGGCCAGCAAGGGGGCGATCTCCGGTGGGCTGGAGATAACGGTCGGCAGCAGCACCGCATCGAACCCTTCGGTCTCCTCGGCGTAGTGGGCTTGAATTTGATGCCGTCGCATAAGCGCGGCGGCGAGTTCTGGCGCGGTGCCGGCATTGCCCATCAAAAAGCGCGAGGAAACCGAGCGGAACATTTTCTCCTGATCGGCCTCAACCGCCTGTCCCCATATCCCGTAAGCCTCCGCCGTCAGCAGGCTGGGCCCCCGCCACGCGAGCTCATGGATTTCATCAAGGGCGGGCAGAGGTTTGTGGACAATGCGCAGGCCTGCCGCTCCCAGCTGATGGATGGCATGCTCAATGGTTTTGGCGATGCCGCGGTCCAGGCCCTCAAAGACCAGATTATCGGGCACGATGACGGCGTGGTCGCGCAGGGCGACATCCCGGATGTCGGCGCGGGTGCGGGCCAGATGTGAAAAGAGAATGGCCGCGTCGGCGACCGTTCGGGTGAGCGGTCCGATGGTGTCGAGGGAGGGGGCGAGGGGAATTGTGCCGTTCAGGGGCACACGGCCAGCGGTTGTCTTGAGGCCGACAAGCCCGTTCCACGCGGCAGGGATGCGGACCGAGCCGCCCGTGTCGGTGCCAATGGCCCCGGCGCAAAGCCCAAGTGCCACCGAGACAGCTGCGCCCGACGAAGAACCGCCGGGGGCCCTTGCACAACTCGTGTCGTGGGGATTTTCCGGCGTGCCAAAAATCGGATTGATCCCCAGGCCCGAAAACGCCAATTCGGTCATGGTGGTTTTGCCGAGCAGCACGGCACCGGCGCGGGTCAACCGTTCAATAGCGACTGCGTCCCGGATTGCGATGTTGTTGGCGAGCAGGGCAGAGCACGCAGTTGTGGGTTCTCCAGCAACATCAAAAAGTTCTTTCCAGGAAAGCGGGACGCCGTCCAGTGGTGAGCGGCGGAGCCCTGACTTGGCACGTTCGGCGGCCGCTTTTGCTTCCGCCCGGGCGCGCTCCGGCAATACGCGGACATAGACCGTGTGGTTTTTGTCGGCAGCTTCGATCGCTTCAAGAAAATTTTCGGTCAGGTCGCGCGGGTCGGCACGGCCATTCTCAATTGCAGCGCCAAGGGCGAGGGCCGGTTGGTGCTCCCAAGTGTCGCTCACAATGTCAGTCCTTAGAAATCAAAGCAGTGTTGGTGAAATCAAAGCAGAGCTGGCAATGTTTCAAAACCCCGGAAGGATGGCAA
>CAZFHW010000150.1:4530-6747 GCA_964518885.1 uncultured Parvibaculum sp.
GTTGGTGAAATCAAAGCAGAGCTGGCAATGTTTCAAAACCCCGGAAGGATGGCAAGTGGCGGCGTTTGGCTGGCTTGTCGGACAGGCGCAGGTCTGGAAAACGTTTCAGAAGGGCATTGATACCGATCTGCGCTTCAAGTCGCGCGAGAGGCGCCCCGAGGCACATGTGCACGCCGCCGCCAAAGGACTGATGGTGGGTATCTTCGCGCTCAATGTCGAACGTGTGTGGTTCGGGATAAATGGCGGGATCGTGATTGGCGGCGGTGAGGGATGTGTTGACGGAGATGCCTTTCTTGATCGGGCATCCATCCAGCACGGTATCTGCGAAAGGCAGTCGACCGCTGTCGGTGACCGGGCTGTCGAAGCGGAGCATTTCCTCCACGGCATTTTCGATCAGGGCCGGGTTGGCCTTTAGCTTCTCCATCTCGGCAGGGTGGGTCATAAGTGCATTGAGACCGTTGCCGATCAGGTCGGTGGTGGTCACGTTGCCCGCAATCAGCAACAAGGTGCACATGGTAATGATCTCCTGATCCGACAGGGTATCATCGGTCTCCTGCGCACGGAGCAGATCTGACATCAGGTCACCCGTGGGGGCGGTGCGACGGGCGGCAATCGCCCGCTCAAAATAGGTCCGTATGGCTTCCCCAGAGCGCACGATTTGTTCATCGGTTTCCTCAGAGCGCAGTGGGTCGAACCCCAATATCAGATCGTCGGACCAGCGTTTGAAATCACCTCTGTCGGCGAGTGAAACGCCCAGCATGTCTGCGATGACAAGGGTGGGAAGGGGGCCTGCAAAATCGGTGATGAGATCGATTTCGGATTTTCCCGTCAGCTCATCAAGAAGAGCCTCGGTAATCGTCTGTGTTCTGGTCCGCATCCCTTCGATGACGCGCGGGTTGAAGGCCTGGCTCACCAGGGCGCGCAGACGCTTGTGATCGGGCGCATCGAGAAAAAGCATGGAGGGTTCGTAAGCGGCGAGTTCCTCCGGCGTATTGGTGCTGGTAATCAGGCGGATATAGGAGTCCGGCGTTGACTTGCGAGGATCCACTCCCCAGTCCCGGTCCCGTAAAAGGCGTCGCACATCATCGTGGCGGGTAAGAATGAAACGGCCCAATTGAGGGTCATGGTGGACAGGGGCATGGGTGCGCAATCGGTCGAGAATGGGGTGGGGGTTGTCGCGGAACGTCTCATCAAGAGAGGTGAGCTCAACCCCGACCGGCAGGGTGGGGTCGCCCTCGCGGGGTCCATCCGGGTCCGTTTGGCGTGACATATGAAGCCTCCCTTTTTGTGACAATTTGTCACATTAGGAACCGTAATCTGGGTCGCAGGCGGATGCAAGGTGGTTTAGCGAGTCCCTAACGGGCATGCGGTTGGGCGCGGTCTTTGTGTTCGGCTACCGGACGAAAAGCCGCAGCGCGTTATCCGCAGAAGAGCGCAAGATGGTGGACATTCACCCTCATCCGGGAGACGGTGCGCCCATGGTGCATGACCTAAAAAAATGTGACGTGGTTATCTCCGGGGGTGGCCTTGCGGGGTTGCCGTTGGCGTTGGCGCTCGGGCAGGCAGGGCTCGATGTGGTTGTGGTCGACATACTCGATCCGGCAGCCGACCTTGACCCGGCTTTTGATGGGCGGGTGTCCTCGATAGCTGATGCGTCGCTCGCGATGTTGCGCGCACTTGGGGTGACGGAGCACCTCGAGGGGCAGTTGCAGCCGATCAACGATATTGTCGTGACAGATGGCCGTTTGGGGGAACCCGTGGCGCCCTTTTTTCTTCATTTCGACCACAGCGAAATTGGCGACAAGCCTCTGGGTGTGATGGTGGAAAACCGGCACCTACGCCAGGCCTTGAAAAAGACCGTGGCGAACTGCGGGAGGATCACGCTGCTGGCGCCGGCCAGGATTGAAGATTTTGAGACCCACTCCTCCCATACCGCCGTGCGATTGCGCTCGGGCCAGATGCTCACTTGTTGCCTTCTGGTCGGGGCGGACGGGCGAGGGTCGCAGGTGCGTGAGCAAGCGGGTATCAGCACCTTTGGCTGGGACTACGGGCAGTCCGGTATCATTACCACCGTTGAGCATGCTCTCCCTCATGATGGCGTGGCACAGGAATATTTCCTGCCGAGTGGACCTTTTGCGGTTCTGCCGATGGTGGGCAACCGATCATCGCTTGTCTGGACGGAACGGACCGACCTGGCTGAGGCGCTGCTGGGGCTTG
>CAZFHW010000151.1:0-6399 GCA_964518885.1 uncultured Parvibaculum sp.
GGGTCCACACCGAGCTCAATCATCGCCTCGATGAGCGCGACTGTGCCCCAGATGCTGCCCATATGCGCACGCCCCGGATCATCGGAGTTCTGTACCGCATAGTGCAAAAGAAAAAGCGCTTCGGGACCAGCGCTTCGCACAACACCACCCTGATAGATGACGGGACAGGCGCTAAAGCACCTGGCCCCGTCCCCGACATGGGTATGTGACCCAGCCTGACGCAACCTTTCCGCAATCAATATCGCTGCTTGAACATCACCCCCGATACTGTCCAGCTCCACGTAAGCAAGAGAGGCGTCGGACATTGCCAGAATGCGCCCCGCCAGAACCGGCGTAATGATCTCATCAATAACAAGGGTTGCCTCTGTCGACCGCGGTGGAGGTCCCAGAGCATCAAGGAGCGCCGTGAAGAGGCGCCCCCCTTCGGCAATAGGAGCGCTGAAGGTCGCAGCAGGACCTGTCGCACCTGAGTGCACTGCCGGATCAGCCGGCAACACATCCAACGCATAGCCAGCTGTTCCAATGCCACCGACGACAAAAAGCAGCGCGCCAATAAACCGTGCAGTCATTTTCATCGCCCTCTCCTTGTCACTTGCGTTTCACAACTAGAGGGGAGATGGGGAGCAAATGGAAGCATTCAACAGACCAGGGCGGAGCATTGCTGCACCACCCCGGTTCATTTCAATCCGCCGACAAACTAAGTCACGCCGCAATCACATCAACTGCATTGTGGAACCGCTCGCCAAGAGCCTCCGCCACGGCTTCATGAGTGAGCTTCCCGTGATGAACATTAAGCCCGGCAAGGAGATGCGGGTCATCAGCAAGCGCACGTCGATAGCCTTTATCGCTCAGCGCAACAATGAAAGGCAGTGTGGCATTGTTTAGGGCGAAGGTAGATGTACGTGCCACCGCGCCTGGCATATTGGCCACGCAATAATGCACGACATCATCAACAATATAGGTCGGGTCTGTATGGGTGGTTGGCTTGGAGGTCGCGAAGCAGCCACCCTGGTCAATCGAAATATCCACCAGCACCGACCCTCGTTTCATGGCTGTGACCATTTCACTTGTCACCAAAGTCGGCGCGGCCGCACCCGGCACAAGCACAGCACCAACAACCAGATCGGCCCCCAGCACGTGCTCCTCAATGGCATCGACGGTTGAGAAAATTGTATTGAGTTTTGCCCCAAACTGCATGTCGAGTTGGTAGAGCCGGTCCAGGCTTATGTCGATAACGGTCACATGGGCTTCAAGGCCCATCGCCATACGCGCAGCGTTTGTTCCGGCCACCCCGCCACCGATGACCACAACTTTTGCCGCAGGAACGCCCGGCACACCACCCAACAATTGACCGCGCCCCCCTTGCTCCATTTCCAGACAATGCGCCCCGGCCTGAATGGACATGCGCCCCGCCACCTCACTCATGGGCGCCAGAAGAGGCAAACCGCCATGCAGGTCCGTGACCGTCTCATAGGCAATGGCAACACAACCAGATTTCATCAGAGCTTTCGCCTGCTCCGGATCGGGGGCCAGGTGCAGATAGGTAAAAAGGATCTGGCCCTCACGCAAAAGGGCGCATTCGCTCAGTTGCGGCTCCTTGACCTTGACGATCATCTCCGCCGTCTCAAATACTTCTGCCGCACTTTCAACAATGCGCGCACCCGCTGCTTTATAGTCATCGTCCGACAGCCCGATGGCGTGACCTGCATGGGTCTCAACAACCACCTCGTGGCCGTGATGAACAACTTCGCGAACGCTCGCCTGGGTCATACCAACCCGGTATTCGTTTATCTTGATCTCTTTGGGAACACCGATCCGCATTTTCTTTATCTCCCGAAAAGGACGCCAACCAAGCAGCGTACCGGGCGCATCCAGCCCATGCAAAGTGTAGGAGATCAGTTCACGAAGGCAATCTGATGGGTTAAGGATTTCTGCTATACTGTTTAAAATACCAACCGGACAAGAAAAGCCCAAAAACCATGGAATACAGCAAGGAACTGGAGCAGCGAGTAAAAACAAATCTGGATCAGTTCAGCCGCGAGGAACAATCAGGCAAAGGTCTTAAACACGCCGCTGTGGCCATCGTCATCGCCCCGCACAAATCCAAGGCAACGTTTTTACTGACCCGCCGCACCGCCCGGCTGAACACCCATGCGGGCCAGTGGGCCCTTCCCGGCGGGCGGCTTGACCCCGGAGAAACGTCTCAAGAAGCTGCCTTGCGCGAATTGCACGAGGAGATCGGGATTGCTTCTTCCGCTGTCCGCGTGCTTGGGCAGTTAGATGATTATCCAACCCGATCCGGCTACCTCATAACGCCAGTCATCATGTGGGCGACAGAAAATCTATCACCAACAATCAATCCCGATGAGGTCGCTTCACTGCACTATATTTCCCTCGCCGACTTGCAAAAAGAAGGCGCGGTTGAATTTCTCTCAATCCCGCAAAGCGACCGACCGGTCATCCGTCTGCACTTTCAAGACAGCCACATCCATGCCCCCACAGCAGCGTTGCTTCATCAATTCAACGAAGTTGCCCTGCTGGGTCAGCCAACCCGGGTCGCCCATCTGGAACAGCCTGTCTGGGCCTGGAAATAGCCCAAACGTCTATACCGCTGCCACCCGTGCCCAGGCCCGTTCATGAAAATAGAACACCACCGTGTTTACCGCTGGCTCAACCAGAGCAACACTCGTCGCTATGGCAATGGACCCCGTCAAAAGATAGGTCACACCAAAACCGACAGAGAAGTGGAGTGTCGCAAAGCTCGCTGTTTTGCGGAGATTACGCATGATCTCTGACCTTTCCTGTATATTATATTAATAATAAGAACTATTATTATATATGTCAAGAGAGACGCGGCGGACAGGCCATCAGATCAAACAAAAAAAGAGGCCACGCTGTTTCCAGCGCAGCCCATTCCAAGCGAAAGGGTCGCCATCAAATCCTGCTTCAGCGCTGCACCATTTTCAGGGCTTCCTCAGCATACTTCTTGGCCTCTTCACCATCCCCTTCGCGCAACGCGTCAAGATCAACGGGCACTTTAATACCCGCCTGCGCAGCCGGGCGCGCAGCGATCTGGTCAATCCAACGTTGCAGATTGGGCAGGTCGTCAATTTCAATACCCGACCATTTGTGGGTTCTCACCCAACACCAGTTGGCAATATCAGCAATGGAATAGTCGCCCGCCAAAAACTCGTTATCCCTCAATCGGCTTTCCAGAACAGTGAACAACCGCTTGGACTCGTTTTGATAGCGATCGATCGCAGGTTGAATTTTCTCAGGAAAATAACGGTAGAAGACATTCGCCTGACCCATCATCGGTCCAACCCCACCCATCTGGAACATCAACCACTGGATCACCTGGGAGCGCCCCTTCGCGTCGGCGGGTATCAGTTTGCCAGTCTTCTCTGCCAGATAAAGCATGATCGCCCCGGTTTCAAACACCGCAAAATCGTCCGCCTCCCGGTCAACAATGACGGGGATACGACCGTTGGGGCAGATCTTCAAAAACCAGTCCTGCTTCTGTTCGTTTTCCGACAGGCTAATGGCGTGGGTCTCGTAGGCCAGACCCAATTCCTCGAGCGTTACCGACGCCTTCCAACCGTTGGGCGTCGATGCTGTATAAAGATCAATCATGGGTTCTCCCTCAAAGAAATGTTGTTTCGGGTATCTCCCGACAAAGCAGCGGGGAAAGGCTATTGGCGCCATATCAGCATGGACACACTCACTTACAAGGGCGGTGCTGCGTGCCCGCGGCGGTCCGGATGGCGGCAAAAACCGTTAGATTTCTTCCGCCCGGGGCCGTCCATAATGCTAAACACTTTTTGCCCCCCTTAGCTTGCACTCTGTGGCAAACAGTTGAACACTTCTTCGTGCAGGTCGGCAGTCGCATCGGCTCGCATGTCTAGGGGGTAGTTTTCATCTCGACCGGAGGATCAAACAATGAAACGCAATAGAGGGATGGCCGGGCTTTTACAGGCTTTGTCGCGCCGCCAGTTTGTACAGGGGACGGCAGCTGTAGGGTTCACGGTTGCATCTATGCCGACGCTGGCTTCGGCGGAAGAAAAGAAACTCAATTTCTACAACTGGGACACCTATATCGGCGAAACCACGCTGGCTGACTTCAAGGCCGCAACAGGCATCGAAGTGACGATGGATCTGTTTGCCGACAATGACGAGCTGTTCGCCAAGCTTCGCGAGGGCAATCCCGGTTATGACGTCATCGTGCCATCAAATGACTATGTCGCGCGGATGGCAGCTGCCGGCATGCTTGAGCCTTTGGACCATTCCCAGATCCCCAACATCTCACATCTTTACCCACGCTTCCTGAGTGACGATGTCGCCTTTGATCCAGGCCGCAAATACTCCCTGCCCTATATGTGGGGCACCATCGGCATTGGATATCGCAAATCAGCCGTGGAAAGTGTGCCCGACAGTTGGGCCGTGCTTTACGACTCAGACCAATATGCGGGCAAAATCGCGCTCATGAGCGACTGCGGAACCCTGCTTCAAATGGGCCTGCGCTATCTGGGCTATTCGATCAATTCCCAGGACGATGCGGAATTGGCCGAAGTCGAGGCGCTGATCACGAAGCAAAAAGGAAATATCAAATCCTTCCATGAAGACAATGGTCAGGATCTTTTGGCCTCTGGCGAAGTCGATATTGTCATGGAATGGAACGGTGACATCGCACAACTGATGAGCGAGGACGATGACATCGGGTACATAATTCCCAAGGAAGGCGGGCTGGTCTGGGAAGACACGCTCTGCATTCCAACAGGCGCGCCGCACCCGGAAAACGCACACGCGTTCATCAACTACATCTATCAGCCGGAAGTAAACGCACTGGTCGCAGAATTCATTGAGTATGCAACACCCAACCAGACGGCAGCGCAATCAATGGATGAAGCCTACCAGAACAACCCAGCCATCTTCCCTCCTGAAGACGTGCTGGCAAAATCGGAAAGCTCGCTCTATCTCGGTGAAGATCACATAAGAAAAATTGACGAAATCTGCACCCGCATCTTTGCGGCGTAACCAGACAAAAAGGGCGGGAGCGTTCAACCTCCCGCCCTGATTGTTTCTGCACTCTCATCTCTGCTTCCACAAAATCTCAAGGCCTCAGGCAGTATGGACCATTGGCGTAAATCAGTCGGCGCATTCTGGGCGGCTTTTCTTCCCCCCACTTTCTGGCTGGTCGCCTTCTTCATTATCCCTCTGTCTCTTATCTGGCTTTTCAGTTTCGGTGTTAAATCGGGCATCACCGACATTGATATTGTCTGGACGTTCCAGCAATACGCCCGCGCTCTTGAACCTCTTTATCTTGGTATTTTTGGCAAATCGATCTGGATGGCCGCGGTAACCACGGCCATCTGTCTGGTCGTTGCCTTCCCCGTCGCCATCGGCATCGTGTTCGCGCCCCCAAAGATGCGCATGTGGCTGCTCCTGCTGATCATTCTACCGTTCTGGACCAACCTTCTGATCCGCACCTACGCCTTGATCGCTGTGCTGCGCACCCGCGGTCATGTAAACTTCGCGCTCGAATGGGTATGGGACAAAGCCGACTGGGCCCTTATTCTCATTGGTCTTGGCGACCTCCATCTTCTCGGCCAGAAGTTCGAACCATTGCAAATGCTCTACAACAATGTCGCCGTCGTTATTGGCCTGGTCTATGTCGCCCTGCCCTTCATGGTCCTGCCACTCTACGCGGCGCTCGACCGGCTTGACCGATCCTATATCGAGGCCAGCCTGGACCTCGGCGCCGGACACATACGCACCTTTTGGTCGATCGTGACGCCACTCGCCCTGCCAGGCATTGCATCGGGCATCGTCATCACGTTCATTCCAACGCTTGGCTCCTATCTGACCCCCGACCTGCTGGGCGGGACAGACAGTCAGATGATTGCCAACGTCATCGAACGTCAGTTCAAGTCTGCCAATGACTGGCCTTTCGGAGCAGCGCTGAGCTTCCTTCTCATGTACGCCACCTTCTTTGGCCTCGCTCTGAGAGCCGTGCTGGTGCGACGCGAAAACACGGGAGGTCGCCCATGAGCTTGTTGGATCGTTTTCGCCGAACGGGAAAAACAGAAATCGGACCGCTTGAGTATCACCGCCGCTTGTGGTTGCAGGTCATGGTCGCCTTCACGCTCATTTTTCTGTACGCGCCAATCCTGACTCTCATGGCCTTTAGCTTTAACGACAGCAAACGAAATATTGTCTGGCGCGGCTTCACGTTCAAATATTACGAGAAGGTCATCAACAATAGAGAGTTGATTGAAGCCTTCACCAACTCTCTCACCATTGCTTTCGTCAGCACATTGGTAAGTGTCGTCTTGGGCGCCCTCACTGCCTATGTGCTGTGGCGCTTCCGGTTCCCTTTCCGGAGCGTCTACGAAGGCGCCA
>CAZFHW010000152.1:0-6375 GCA_964518885.1 uncultured Parvibaculum sp.
ATGCCTCCCAGATACTCAAATGTTCTGCTGATTATAAACCATGTCTCACCAACGCCCATCCAAACTGCTGTGAACGGGTCGTAGCGCACGTGCTTGACGTTCGCATCTGTGGCAATGCGCCCAATGCCCAAGAGGCCAACACGATGGACGTTTCCAAACCTGTCTGTGATTTCCTGGGATTGTGGTGTCGCCAGAAGACCAACCGTCAGACCATCTCTTTCGACAAAGATTTCCAATTGCTCGCCGGCACTCGCCGACACGATCCGCTGCATGTCCCCAAAGCTCTCAATGGCAGCACCATCAATTTCCAGGACCCGGTCCCCCACCATGAACCCGGCTGCTTCAGCCGCACTTTCGGCACGGACTTCATCAACAACCGGCTCTGCAATGCGTTCGCCCAACACGACAAAAAGTGCCGCGAAAATAACAATTGCGAGAATGAAATTGGCTACAGGACCGGCGACCACGACTGCCATGCGATGAAAGACAGGTTTGGTGTGAAAGTTTCCGGATTTTTCAGCGTCTGACAGATCATCAATTGCCGCCCGCGACGGTTTGCTCGCGGCATTTTCATCACCCAGGAATTTTACATACCCCCCCAGGGGTACCCAGCTGATCTTCCAGCGCGTGCCTTTGCTGTCGTACCAACCAAATATTTCGCGGCCAAATCCGATGGAAAAGACTTCAACGGTGACGCCAGCCCAGCGAGCAACAAGAAAATGCCCCAGTTCGTGAAAAAACACGACAACTGTGAGGACGAATAAGAAAGGAATGACATAGCCGAAAAACGACCCACTCATTCCCACAATGCCCGAGATGGCTTCCATTGCGCAGACAGTTACTCTCGCTTGAGGGACCTGCGCCCCTTCTGTTTCCCCCCGAGGCTACCAGCCCCGCCCCGCTCCTCGGCAGCGACCCTAGCAGCCGAACCGGCCTAACCCTAATTCAGATGGCACATTTTTGCACCCATTCCTGCGCAATTTGACGTCCCAAATTATCCAATTCCATAACTTCGGTTAAGGAACCGGGTGCATCCGCCCCACATTTGACCAACAACTGCTCAAGCGTGGAGGCAACAACCGCAGAAATATCGAGAAAACCTATCCTTTTTGCCAAAAAAGCGGCAACCCCGATTTCATTCGCCGCATTTAAAATTGTCGGGGCAGGCCCACCGATTCGGATGGCTTCCCGGGCGAGCCCTAGAGCTGGAAACTTTTCATAATCAGGTTCTTGAAAGGTTAATTGCCCGATTTGGGTGAGATCGAGTCGCGCAGCTGGTGTTTTCATGCGACTGGGCCAGGCCAGAGTGTAGCTGATAGGGGTACGCATATCGGGTGCCCCAAGCTGCGCCAGAACAGACCCATCATTGTAGGCCACCATCGAATGAATGATGGATTGGGGATGGATCACAACATCTAGCTTCTCCAGACCAACCGGAAACAGGTAATGCGCTTCAATGACCTCCAGCCCTTTGTTCATCAAGGTCGCTGAATCGACAGAAATTTTTGCGCCCATGGACCATTGGGGATGAGCGACAGCCTGAGCGGGGGTTGCGTCACGCATTTCCTGCATTGAGGCGTTGAGAAAAGGGCCTCCTGATGCGGTCAGTATAATTTTGTCGACGCAATCATAGCGCTCGGTGTCCAGCACCTGGAAAATAGCGTTGTGCTCAGAATCTGCGGGCAACAATGTTGCACCGGCAGCGGCGACCTCGGAGAGAAAGACCTGCCCCGCTGAGACCAAACACTCCTTATTGGCAAGAGCAACGTGTATTCCCTGGCGCACTGCCGCCAAAGTCGGCTCGAGACCTGCAGTCCCAACAATAGCCGCCATCACCCAGTCGGTCGGTCGCGCTGCGGCTTCAATGAGTGCCTGTCGGCCAGCAGCCACTTCCACATTTGTCTCTGAAAGTGCTGCCCGCAAATCGGCAAGCTTGGTCTCGTCCCCAATAACGGCAAGATTTGCATCAAACTCTCGTGCCAGATCGGCCAGCGCGGCAACCTTCGTTTGAGCCGTCAGGGCAACGACGTCGTAAGCCTCTGGTGACTGCCGGATCAAATCAAGCGTGCTGCATCCAATCGATCCCGTCGCTCCCAGGATTGTCACCCGCCTGCGGGCAGGGGCTTTCGCGGCTACTGTGACTACGGCCATAACAAGACTCCTTCCGCGCCTGTGCAACGAACGAGTGCAATAAGGGCAGCCCCAACGGCGGCAAACATCAACCCGTCTACCCGGTCCAAAATGCCTCCATGCCCAGGGATCAGGGCACCGGAGTCTTTCACGCCAGCCCGGCGCTTCAGCGCGGATTCGGTTACATCCCCGGCTTGCGAGACCACGGCCAGTACCCCGCTCACAATTGCGAGCACCCAAACCGTTGAGCCAAGCCAGACTGCAGTCAAACCACCGGCCAACATGGCGCCGCCAACACCGCCGGCAAGGCCAGCCCAGGTTTTGTTGGGGGAGAGCCGCGGCGCCATTTTCGGGCCACCAATGCCACGGCCTGCAAAATAGGCGAAAATGTCCGTCGCCCAGACGACGGCCAGAAGCCAGAAGAGCGCGATGCGCCCGTATTCAAAATCACTTCGGAGCCAAGCAAAAGCCAACACCGGCAACCCAACATACGCCGCGCCTAGAAGGGGTAAAGCAATGGGCTTGTCGCGCCACAGAGCAAAACTCATGGTCAGTCCAACGACCGCCATTGCCAAAGCAATGCCTATGTCTGGGGCGCCCAATGCAGCGCCCGCGAGAAAACACAAAATTGCCAGGCTAATCCCCACCTCATTTGCCATCTGGGAATTGCCTCCAGTCTGGAGACCCGCCCATTCATGAACCATGAGTGGCCCGGCTACCGCAAGAAGCAGTAGGAAGGGTACACCGCCCAGCCAGACCAGACCGAGGACAACTGGTGCTAATACAACTGCTGAGGCAATGCGCACCCCAAGGGACGAATTTGATTTTGGCGTTTCGACCTGGCTGTTTTCTGCACCGTTCATCTGCGCCTATCCTTCGCCAAACCGGCGCTCCCGCGCGTGGTATTCTTGAACGGCAGCCTCGAGTGTTGATTTGTCAAAATCAGGCCATAGGACGTCTGTGAAAACAAATTCTGAATAGGCGCTCTGCCACAACAAGAAATTGGAGAGCCGCTTCTCACCACTCGTCCGGATGACCAGATCGGGATGAGGAATTCCCGCTGTATCGAGATGCCGTTCAATGGTTTCCGGCGTTATGTCTTCCGCCCGCAGTTCGCCTGCTTCAACCTTTTTGGCGATGCGTCTGACAGCTGCTGTGATCTCCGACTGACCGCCGTAATTGAAGGCAATGGTCAAACGCAGCTCGGTATTGTCCGCAGTTAACGCCTCAGCCTCCTCGATCAAGGAAACAATGTCCGGATCGAGATGTTCCCTGCCCCCAATGATTAGGACCTGGACACCGTTCTGGTGTAGCTCAGCCAAATCCCGGCGGATAAAAAGTCTCAGCAAACCCATAAGGTCTGACACTTCCTCTGGGCCGCGGTTCCAGTTTTCCGATGAAAATCCAAAAAGGGTCAGGTAGCTGATACCCAACTCGCCGGCCGCGCGAACAATATTGCGAACCGCATCCACGCCCGCCCGGTGTCCGAGTTTTTTGGGCATATGTCTTTTGGCCGCCCACCGTCGATTGCCATCCATAACAATCGCAACGTGGCGAGGTGGTTTCGTTGCCACGGGCACCTCTTCTTGCGTTGGCGTCGACATCCGTTCCGTCCTAGGTCCTATAGTGGGACACACAGGCCTAAACCTGCAAAATTTCTGCCTGTTTGCTCTCCAGAGATTTGTCTACTTCTGCGACAAATTTGTCTGTCATCTTCTGCACCTTTTCAGACGAAACCTTATGCTCATCCTTGCTCATGTCACCGTCTTTCTCCAGGCGCTTGAGCTCCTCCATGCCGTCCCGACGAACGTTGCGTACGGCAATCCGAGCGTCTTCCGCATATTTTGCAGCAACCTTCGTCAGTTCCTGACGGCGCTCCTCATTCAACGCGGGAATGGGGATGCGGATGAGCTGCCCATCGGGAGAAGGATTGAGACCCAGACCTGCTGTCCGGATCGCCTTTTCTGTCGGACCAACCAACGCCTTATCCCACACTTGAACAGTGAGCATTCTGCTTTCTGGAACACCGATTGTTCCCACCTGATCCAGCGGCATCATGGAGCCATATGCCTCCACCTGAACCGGCTCAAGAATGCCGGCCGAAGCCCGCCCGGTCCTCAGCCCGACAAACTCTCCCCGGAGTGAGTTGATCGCGCCCGCCATACGGCGATCCAGATCTGCAAAATCGAGTTCCTGTTCAGCCATGTTTCCGTTCCTTCATTCTGACTATCGTCCGATTGCGCTTAGGACCCGTCATCGATCTGTGTGAAACAACCATTGCCCCGGAGCACTTCAACAAATCCGCCAGGGTTGTGAATTGAAAAGACGAGTATCGGAATATTGTTTTCTCGCGCGAGCGAAATAGCGGTAGCGTCCATTACCTTCAAATCACGTGTCAGCACGTCGGTGTAACTCAAACGATCATATCTCGTCGCTGACGGATCAAGCTTGGGGTCAGCCGTGTAAACACCGTCCACCTGCGTTCCCTTGAGGAGTGCATCACACCCCATCTCAGATGCCCGAAGCGCTGCAGCCGTATCTGTTGTGAAGAAGGGATTGCCGGTTCCGGCCGCGAATATGACCACACGACCCTGCTCCATATGCCGCACAGCACGGCGACGAATGTAAGGCTCACAGACGCTCATCATGGGAATAGCTGACTGCACGCGAGTGGGAACACCCATTCGCTCCAACGCGTTTTGCATCGCTATCGCATTCATGACCGTTGCCAGCATGCCCATATAGTCGGCGCTCGCACGCTCCATACCCTCTGCTGCGCCAGCCAGGCCTCTGAAAATATTACCGCCGCCGATAACCAGACACACCTCAACACCAAGGGCGACCACCTGTTTCACTTCATCGGCAATGCGATCAACGGTTCCCACATCAATGCCGTAGGGTTGCTCTCCCATCAAAGCCTCCCCTGACACTTTGAGAAGAACGCGTTGAAATTTCAGTTCCGTTGACATGCTTTGCTCTGTTTTCTGCTTTCTATCCAAACATACCTTTGAGCCGACCCGCGAGGGAGGCCGTGCACCAAGATACGGGACCCTGATATTTGAGCCCCAGACATGACTGAGGCGCGAAGGTCAGGCGAATCCCTGCCCTACGCGCCCCGATAGTAACGCTAGGAGGAGCCAAAGGCGACTATCTCTCATTGCCTTTGGCTGCTTCATGTCTTTCGCCGTCAGCCTTTGGCGACAGCCGCAACCTCAGCAGCGAAATCACTCTCTTCTTTCTCGATGCCTTCGCCCAAAGCAAGTCGGACAAAACCAACCACTTTGATCGGTGCACCCACATCGCCCTCGGCGTTCTGAACAGCCTTTTCGACGGTGTTCTCGCCATCGATGACAAAGGTCTGAGAAAGGAGAACAACCTCCTGGTAGAACTTGCGAATACGACCCTCGATCATCTTTTCGATGATATTTTCAGGCTTGCCGGATTCACGAGCTTCGGCAGCCAAGACGTTCTTTTCGCGCTCAACGACGGCCTGATCCAAGTCTTCAACACGCGTCGCCAGAGGGCTTGTCGCAGCAATATGCATCGCAATCTGTTTGCCAAGAGCTGTCAGCTTTGCTTCATCCCCTTCGGACTCAAGACCGACAAGAACACCGATCCGTCCAAGACCAGGAACAATCTGGTTGTGGATGTAGGAAACAACGACACCCTTATCGACGCTCAGGGAGGCCATGCGGCGAACGCCCATGTTCTCACCAATAGTCGCGACGGCCTCAACGACATAGTCTTTTATCGACTTGTCCGACCCGGGGAAAGAGCTCGCCAGAAGCTTATCAAAGTCACCATCGACCGTGTTGGAAACTGTTGAGATGCCCTTTACCATGGCCTGAAAGGCTTCGTTGCGAGCAACGAAGTCCGTTTCGGAGTTCACTTCGACAACCGCACCGCGCGTTCCGTCTGTAACAATTCCGACAAGACCTTCAGATGCTACACGGCTCGCCTTTTTGGCCGCTTTCGCCAGTCCTTTTGTCCGCAGCCAATCGATCGCTGCTTCCATATCACCGTCGGTTTCCTTGAGCGCGGTCTTGCAATCCATCATGCCTACGCCTGAGGCCTCGCGCAGTGCTTTTACCAGGCTTGCTGTAATTTCAGCCATTGGTCTTCCTCATTTAAAAAGTCGTGCTTTTGTGAAAGTCAGGACCGGTCTCCGCCGGAGTCCGATCCCAAATCTTGCAGCTCACCTAAAGTGCGGTCTGTTAGGACGCGCCGGCTTCAGGTGTGGGAGCG
>CAZFHW010000153.1:0-2432 GCA_964518885.1 uncultured Parvibaculum sp.
TCGAATTGTAAGTCTTTGGATGTCATAGGGTACGATGCCTGACATGTTAGAACTGACGGGCCAACAACGTCTAAAAGTGAGTGATCCGCGACCGTGGTCTCGGCTCGTGTTCACTGTGCTTTTCGGTGTCATGGTTCTGATGCCCCTTAGCTCAGGCTTTGTGGCGGCGGCGACCAGCGAGGAAAGCGTTTCGGCGATTGCGTCTCTTAATGCGGGGACAGCCGCCATCCAATCGGGTAGAGCGCTCGAAGCCATCGATTACCTCAATTCAGCGATTGAGAGTAATGCGCTGAGTGTGGAAGGTATTGCGTTAGCGTATCATCATCGCGCAATTGCACACCAAAAGCTCGGGCTGTCCGGACATGCCGTCGCTGACTATACGAGCGCGATCTGGCAGGGAGGGCTCCCTGCCATCGTTGTGCCGCGTAGCTATTATAACCGCGCTGTCGCCTATGCGCAGATGGGTCAACAAGACCGGGCCGCGCGGGATTATGATAAAGCCATCGAATTGGCGCCGGACTATGCAGCCGCCTATCACAATCGAGGTAATTTGCGCCGCCATATGGAGCAATACGCGGCCTCGATTTCGGATTACAGCCGAGCGCTGGAGTTGGGAATGGAGAGGCAAGCCCACCTGACATATTTTGCGCGGGCGCTTTCGTACAACGCACTGGGCAATCGGGATGCGTCACTTCAGGACACCGCGCAAGCGATTGAGCTGAAACCAGACTTCACCGTTGCCAGAGACGCGCTGGCTGAATGGGGTCGTGTAGCTGCAAACACTGTTTCAGTGGCCCAAGCCCCTGAGGTGACTGCTGAACCCATCGTAACTGGGTCAATTGCGTCTGAACGCCGCACTCCCGAGGCGCCTCCACGACTGATACAGGTGGCACAGGCCTCTGAGAGGGTAGAGCAACCTCAACAACCCATTGTAGAACCCACCCATGCAACTCCAGTTGTGCCCCGTGCACCACTGCCAGTACTTGATGCCGTTCGCATTCCCACGACCGTTGCCACTCATCGCCCGGTTACACTTACACCACCCAATGTGGCCGCCATTGAACCCCAGAGTGGAAGTGTCACGGTGACACCATTATCACAGGCTCTACCGCCTGCACGTGCTGCCAACGGTTGGGAAGCCACAGTTACAAGGTTCGCAAGGCCAGAGACCAACAGACAGGTTGCGTCTGTCCGCACAGCCGCCGTTCCAGTAAATTCTGGTCTCACGACAGCATCTATCGCACCGGGTCAAAATGTTCCGGCTCTGCGCTCGTCTAATCCTCTGAGCCGGCCAAGGGTCGCCCGCACACAGGCCCCACAACCGATCCAAGTCGCCCAGAATACCGCGACAACGACCTCGGATGCAGGACCAGGGATCGTCCAGCCAAATCTACGCGTGCAGGTCGGGTCGTTCCGCACCGCTGCGGAAGCCACATCGGCTTGGGACAAGATATCAACGGCACACCGGACGCTCATTGGTCAGCGGCAGCCCTATATTGTTGAAGCCGACCTTGGCGCTAGAGGTATTTACTACCGGCTACAGATGGGTCCCTTTGGATCCAGCAACGAAGTTGGCGCCTTTTGTCGCGCCCTGAAGGTTCAGGGACAGGACTGCATTCCGGCCCTGTGAGAACTTACCTTCGCGCCGCATGCCCCTCGTTGTCGAGGGCCGAATCTGGCCAGCTATGCCCGTGTTCATGGATTAGCTTTCGCCAAGCGCTCGCTCCCATGGGTGTGCCATTTACTCAATCGATTAAATAGGGCCGAGACGATGAATGAAGTTGAACTATTTTATGATTTTCGTAGTCCGTATGCCTACTTTGCCAGTCAACGGCTGGGCCTTCTTACAGACGTTGGTATTGCGATCACCTGGAAACCCGTTTCTGCGAGTGTTCTGATTAATCTTCAAGCTGGCCGCGACCCAAATGATGAGGTTCTTGACCCATTTTGCCCACCCAAACGCGCGCACTTCATGGCAGACATATTCAGGTTGATTGAGTATTGGCGCATTCCTTTCGCGGTTCCGCAGCCGACCCCGCCTGTTTGCAATCTGGCAATGGTCATTGCGACACGGTTGGACGCGGATGGGATAGAACATGACCGCTTTCGCATGTGCATATTTGAAGCCGTATGGCAGCAGCAAAAAGATGCAAATGACCCGGATGTCTTGCGAGAGTGTCTAGAGCTATCTGGTCTTGCACCTGAGTTGGTTGATGCGGCAAAAACCGATTCTGGAGATTTGTGGACGGAAAATACTGTCACGGCTTACAATGCTGGCGTATTTGGCGTGCCAACATTCAGGTTTGAGAATGACATCTATTTCGGCGCGGACCGGATGGAATTATTGGCCACACGGTTATAGCGGGTTCAGATGGTCGGATAGCTTGGTCGCGTGAGAATGAAGACGGCGACACTGAGCATCACCGCAATGA
>CAZFHW010000153.1:2532-6328 GCA_964518885.1 uncultured Parvibaculum sp.
GGATAGCTTGGTCGCGTGAGAATGAAGACGGCGACACTGAGCATCACCGCAATGACCCCCAACACAACATACAAGGGAGCGTTGGTACCAAACGCCAACCAGAGCCCGCTTGCTGTCATCATGCCAATAGCCATTACTTTCGCGCGGACAGGGATCACCCGATGGTTTTCCCAATCCTCGATATATGGCCCAAAATGAGGGTTATTCAGGAGCCAGGCGTGCAGTCGTGGTGAGGAGCGGGCAAATGCCCATAGTGCGATCAGCAGGAAAACCGTGGTTGGCATAATCGGCAACACGACACCAATGGCACCCAGCCCCACACAGACCCACCCAAGAGCCTGCAACAAACGCCTGCGATAGACCCGCTCTGTCTCAACACTCATACGCCAAACCTCGCGCAAATAGTTGATTCCTGGCTCTGACGTGAAGGACATCGGGACACCGTAAAAAAATGCTCTGAGATGACGCAGCGGACCATTGTGGTTTTTTCCGTCACTCCCATCGTGATCTCCTAATTATTGTCCGAACACAAAAACAACGCGTAAACTGAACGTCGAAACTCAAAAATACGCTCAAAATACAACCTGATACATGCAACCGTATATAGAGCGAAACAGCTGATAGGGAAGAGACACATGACCCCGAAAAGTGTCGGCCTCACGGCCTTTGGTGGATATATTCCGCGTTTACGCCTGCAACGTAAGTCAATAACCGGTGCAAATGCGTGGATTGCTCCCAATCTGGTGGGGAAAGGCAAGGGCGAACGCTCAATGGGAAATTGGGACGAGGACCCGATTACCATGGCTGTGGAAGCAGCCCGGGACCTGCTGGGCGGGGAGGATGATCGTTCCCATGTGGACGCGCTCTATCTGGGGTCAACAACCCTGCCATTTGCGGATCGGCTGAACGCTGGTATTGCGGCGGCAGCCTTGACCCTGGAGCAGGATATTCAGGCGGTGGATGTCGCCTCAACGCAACGAGCGGGCACGACGGCGCTTTTGCAGGCCCTGAACGGGGTGACGGCAGAGGCACATAAACACGCGCTGGTCTGTGCCTCAGATCACCGCAAGACCCGTGCTGCAAGCCCGCAGGAGCTGGAGTTTGGGGACGGGGCGGCGGCCCTTGCGGTGGGCGCTGACAAGCTGATTGCGCGCTTCATCGGCTCGCATACGGTCACCATCGACTTTGTGGACCATTTTCGCGGCAGCGGCGAAGACTTTGACTATGGCTGGGAAGAGCGCTGGATCCGCGACGAAGGGCTGGCGAAGATCGTTCCTGCCTGTGTTGAGGGATTGCTTAAGAAAACCGGCGTAAGTACCTCAGAAATCAATCATTTCGTCATGCCGTGCACATTTCCCAAATTGCCGCAAAAGCTGGCAAAAGCTTGCGGAATCCTGCCTGAAACTGTTGCTGACACGCTGCGGGCTGTCTGTGGTGAAACAGGCGCTGCCCACGCGCTGGTGATGCTCGTCCACACCCTGCAAAAAGCCAAACCGGGGGAGAAAATCCTGCTGGTGAATTTCGGTGGCGGCTGTGATGCGCTGCTGTTTGAGACGACTGAGCTGCTGGCCGCGATGCAGGGTGACGCAACCCGGCGCGGCATTGTCGGCTCCCTGGCCGACCGTCAGGAAGAAACCAATTACATGAAGTTCCTGACCTTCAACGGACTGGTTGAATGGGAGCGGGGCATGAGGGCCGAGCAGGACAAGAAAACCGCGCTCACCACGCTCTATCGGAACGAAGATGCGATCATGGGCCTCGTGGGGGGCCGCTGTACCGAAACCGGGGTCGTGCAATTCCCGCGCTCGCGGATTTCGGTGGCGCCCAACAAGCCCGCCGTCGACACACAGGAGCCCTACAAGTTCGCGGACCGCAAGGCCACGATCCTGTCCTGGTCGGCGGACTATCTGAGCTTCTCCATGAACCCGCCCAACCATTACGGCATCATCATGTTTGACGGTGGCGGACGGATCATGATGGACATTGCAGATGTGGTGCCGGGCGAAGTGGATAGCGGTCTGGAAGTCCGGATGGTTTTCCGGGTCAAGGACACGGACGATAAACGCGGGTTCAAACGCTATTTCTGGAAGGCGGTGCCGGTCCGCAACATCGTGGCCACAGCACAGGCCGCAGAATAGATGATGGAAACTCTCAAAGGTCATCTAACAGCTTCGCGTTTTCTTGCGGTGGTCCGCGTCGTTACTGCGGGCATCTGCCTTTGGAATGCATTGACGTTGGCAATTGGGTACGAACAGGCAGTACAGGTGTTTTCGCAAATTGGGTTTGGGAATGGTGAAGCCCGATTCTGGATTGAATTCTTAGCAAGTGCTCTTTTGGGAATAGCCTTGTTGATCGCCTGGCACGCGAAAATCGCTGCTGGCGTCTTGGCGGTGCTAACGGCAATTTCGTTGCTCAATATGCCATATGGGCAACACATCACTATTATCTTGGATGGTGAATATTACGTCGTTATTCCACATGCAACTCAGAACATTGTCCTTCTATTTTTGCTGTTGGTGGTGTTTCTCTTTGGAAGTGGCTCTTTTAGGAATACTCAGATGACTGACTAATTTGAGCGGACATAGTTACTACAAGCGCTCGTTGGAATAATGGAAACAGGTCCGACTGGGACCAGACCGGAGGAAAACATGGCAAGAGGTATCAAGGATAAGGTCGCAATTCTGGGCATGGGATGCTCCAAATTTGGCGAACGCTGGGACTGTGGCCCCGAAGAACTGATGGTCGAAGCATATCTGGAAGCGATGGAAGATGCCGGCATCGAGCCGTCACAACTGGATGCGGCCTGGTTCTCAACTCACATCGACGAAATCGGAACGGGCAAGGGCGGCATCCCCCTCGCGGTGGCACTTCGACTTCCCAACATTGCCGTTACCCGCGTCGAAAATTTCTGCGCGTCGGGATCTGAAGCCCTGCGCGGCGCTGTCTATGCGGTTGCTTCCGGAGCGGCTGACATTGCCATCGCCGTTGGCGTTGAGAAACTGAAAGACACAGGCTATGGCGGCCTGCCTACGGGCGCGCCTGGAACGCTCATACCGCAGATTGCGCCCAACGGATCAGCGCCGGGCAATTTTGCGCAACTCGCGTCTGCCTACCGCGCCAAGCACAATGTCAGCAAAGATGATTTGAAGCGGGCCATCGCGCATGTTTCGGTCAAGAGCCACGCGAATGGCGTGAAAAATGAGAAGGCCCACCTTCGCAAGGCCGTCACCGAAGAGCAGGTGCTGAACGCCCCGATGATTGCCGAGCCGCTTGGCCTCTTTGATTGCTGTGGTGTGTCTGACGGTGCGGCTGCCGCGATTGTGACAACGCCTGAAATTGCCAAGGCCATGGGCAAAAAAGATATTGTCACGGTCAAAGCGATGCAGCTCTCTGTCTCCAATGGTCTTGAGAGCCAGCACAATAGTTGGGACGGCAGCTATTTCCACACTGCGCGGATCGCAGCCAAGAAAGCCTATGCTGAGGCAGGCATCGACAATCCGCGGGAAGAAATTTCAATGATGGAAGTGCATGACTGCTTCTCGATCACCGAGCTTGTCACTATGGAAGACCTGTTCATCTCGCCGGAAGGGGGCGCGGTGAAAGATGTGATGGATGGCTTCTATGATGCCGACGGGCCGATACCGTGCCAGATTGACGGGGGCCTCAAATGCTTTGGCCATCCGATCGGCGCGTCGGGCCTTCGCATGGCGTATGAGATGTATCTGCAGCTTCAGGGCAGAGCAGGGGAACGGCAATTGCCGAACCCGAAGATCGGCCTGACGCATAATCTGGGTGG
>CAZFHW010000154.1:0-6325 GCA_964518885.1 uncultured Parvibaculum sp.
AAAACGGATCTCGTGCGCGCCTCTTGTTAATGTGACAATGCCGATTGCGGCCACGATCGCCACCTCAACCACCGCGATGTTTTCAAGCAGAAGCGCACGGCTGCCCTCGCCGAATGGCGTCAGTTGTCGGCCTGAAAGCGAGGTTGCCAAGCATTTCTGAGCCTTGTTTAATTAAGACTGACAGCACCTGACAGCAGCTTCCATTTTAGCATAAACATTTTCCCTGATAACATCAGGAAATTCCATATGTTCATGCTTTGTTTATTGACAAATACGTACTGTATTGACTAAATACTACTAACTATGGACTTCGTAGACAGTTCAAAGGAAAGTAACCATGAAGCCAGCCTTAACTGTCAAGCAGGTTGCAGAACTCCTCAACATTAACGAACGCACCGTGTATCGAATGGTGCAGCAGGGAGAACTCCCTGGGTTTCGTGTTGCAAACAGCTGGCGATTTTTAGAGGAGGATATTAGGTCCTGGATTGATGGGCAAAAGTCAGTGGCATTGCGTAACTCCAAAGCTGAAGCCGATGCGGAAGAGGCGAAGCCATAATGCTACGTCTATGTTTGAAGAGATTCACCGATCCAGTTGCGATTACGTGCCATGCGTCCGAGCTTATAGCCCAAGAATCGATACTGTCCCCACTCAGAGAAATATTGCTGGATCGCATTAGGTCCGCGGTTAAGCTCCAGTCCAAGCATGTTCACACAGTACTTTGTGACCTCAGAATCGACAGGAATTCGAGAATAGTCCCCCCGAAGGACCATAATGTGATCGACCGAATAGGGGCCCAGACCTTTGATGGAGAGGAGTTGTTCCCAAGTGAAGTGAGCAAGGTCGTGCCCCGAAGCTTCGAGTCTAGCAAGCTGCGAAATGATTTCGGAGCGATAGCCTGCCCTGGTTGTAGTACGGAGCTTCTCTGGGGGAACGGCCGCCAGCTTTTCCGGTGTTGGAAAGGCTCCATCACCGTACTCAGACACGATACGCTGAACTATGTTGACGGTATTCGACCAAGAGGTGTTTATCGTGCAGACCGTTTTCACGACATCCTCAAACGCCGTCATGCCTCGCAGAAGTCGGCCTGCGCCCTTTGCCAGGAGGTTAGCCACATCCGAATCGAGAGCGCGGGCAACGATGATCGCGTCAGATGGATCCCAGTCGAGCATCAAGACGCGTCGAACAATAGCCTCGATCATAGTGCTCATCTGCAGAGCAACGTCCTTGGGGATTTCAACCCTGAGCTGCCGAGGCGTGATTTGCCTCACCTCGATAGGCACGATGGTATTTTCAAGCTGAACACTCCATGTCAAAGTACGGCCCTCTCCGGACCACGAGTATGGGGCAAGTTTCACCCAGCCGTGCGAGCGTACCGTCGCCGCAAGATCAAAGTCTTGGGTTGTCGAGATCTCCACTACGTGCCTCTCAGCAAGCCAGTTTCTCGCATCGGTATCGTACTGGCAGCATATTACGACGGAGTCCATTCTTGAAGCACCTGAGCCACATCTCTGGATTCAATATAGAGCTTCCTGACACCTTTATGGTGAAGGCGACTGGTCGCTACTACACTCACGACTTTGTCGCTGAGCATATGATGCAAGCTGCCTTAAGAGTGTTGAAGGCGAGGCCCTATTCGCGTCCACGCTTGTCGATCATTGACCCCTTCGCTGGCGATGGTCGGCTGATCCTACGGTTTATCGAGACGTGGCTCGATGCTGAGCTACCAGACGTGACTTGGGAGGTCATCCTATGGGATTTGAACACTAAGGGCCTCGAGGTGGCTCGGCGATTGCTCGCGGAGCTGGCGTTGCGTCGGGGAATCAAGATAGAGCCTGAATTTATCGCTGGAGACGCCTTTCACTTCACAAGCGACTGTAATCGTAAGTTCGACGTGGTGGTGTCCAATCCACCGTGGGAGCTTTTGAAGCCTGATCGGCGGGAGATCAAGCAGCTTGAAGATGAAGTGCAAATATCCTATGTGGCCGCGATGCGTGATTACGACTGCTTTCTCGCAGAGAAGTTTCCCTGCTCTCAGCCGAGCAGGAAGTTTGCAGGGTGGGGAACCAATCTTTCACGTGTAGGCTACGACGCGTGCCGGACCTTGGTGAGCGCTGATGGGTTGATCTCAATCGTCATGCCGGCGTCCTTCATGGCTGATGATCTTTCTGTGGAACTAAGGCGACAAATTATCCAGCACTCCACGTTACACGATATTGCCTACTTTCCCGCTGAGGCACGGCTCTTCGATTCAGCAGATGTTGCTGCGATTACACTTGTTGTTGAGCCGCGGAGGGTGAATGGGGTCGTGCCAAAATTCACTCGCTTCAGTCGCGACCTCCACGTGGTGTGCGAAGGTGTCATGGAGCTTTCCGACTCTTTCCTAGAGTCAGGTGGATTCGTAATTCCCATGTTAGTTGGTGGAGATGCTATCGCAGTTCTGGAACGACTCTCTCGGGATTTTTCGACCTGGAAAGAACTCGAAGGAAAAGGGCCGACATCGTTGTGGGCGGGTCGCGAACTCGACGAGACAGGACGTCGTCAATGGTTGAAGAGCATGGGGCATGGCCCCCTTTTTGTTAAAGGGCGGATGGTCGATCGTTTCATGCTCTGCGAAGCGCCAACGGAGCATGTTGAAAAACCGGGCTGGAGCCCCACTCCTTCCATGCAGTTTCACCGAATCGTGTGGCGGGACGTCTCAAGGCCAAATCAGAAACGACGAATCATTGCGACACTGATTCCGCCCGGGCTTGCTGCCGGTAATTCTCTTGGGGTAGCACACTTCCGCGATGGCGATGAAGTTGCGCTCCGAACGCTCCTGGGGTTGATGTCGTCGTTAGTTTTCGAATTTCAATTGCGCAGTCATCTAGCAACAGGCCACATCTCGCTCTCCTCGCTTCGCAAGGTTCGGGTCCCAAGCGTAGTTGACCTTGAGTCCATGCACGAAATCGCAGCCGAAGTGGAGGCGCTGATCTCCTCTCCTGGTGGGAGCCAGACACGGCTCGAGGTACTAGTTGCCTCGCGCGCATACGGGCTCAGCTCAAACGAGTTCAAAGCGGTGGTCGAAACATTTCCCAAGCTCACAGCAGCCGAGCGCAGTGAGCTCTTAGACACATTCAAATCACTTCGTGAGCCAGCGCCGATCAAAACAATAGCTACACTGGCGAAACGTATCCCCAATCATTTTACGGCGCGCTTAAGCGCCCTCGACCTGCAGATGGTTTGGGCGGTTCCCTCGGGGGGTAATTGGAAAGACATCCCCGAATCAATTCCATCGAAGCGACTTGAGCAGATCCGCGAGAGCTTCAAGCGCGGTGAGGGTAGCCGCTCCACCTACTACGGCCGTCTTCGGGCAGGTATGCCCTCGTATACCATCAGCACGTATTTCAATCGTCCTGGCAACGGCTGCCACATTCACTATGCACAAGATCGAGTCCTTTCGCAGCGTGAAGCAGCACGCCTACAAAGCTTTCCCGACTCGTTCAAATTTGTAGGTCCTCAAGGCAGCGTCAACAAACAAATCGGAAATGCCGTTCCGCCTTTGCTCGCATACCAGATTGCGCTCCAACTGGGCGAGCCGGGGTGCTTCATCGATCTCTTCAGTGGGGCCGGTGGACTTAGCTTGGGCTTCATTTGGGCTGGATGGACACCTGTGGTGGCTAACGACATCGAGGAGCGCTTTCTCCAGACGTATGCTAAGAACATCCACGACAGTGTAATTCTAGGAAGCATATCCAACGACGCCACCCGCGCAAAGGTCATCGAACGAGCTCAAGCGGCCAGAGCTAAAGTTGGTGGCAAGCCGTTGTGGGTGCTCGGCGGACCGCCATGCCAGGGATTCTCAACTGCTGGGCATCGCCGGAGCATGGAAGGCGATCGAAATTACCTCTTCTTGGATTATGTCAAGGTGCTTGCAGACCTTCAGCCGGAAGGATTCCTTTTCGAGAACGTGACCGGTCTGCTCAATATGCAGAATGGCAGGGTCTTTCAGATGATCAAGGAGGCGTTCCGATCTGTGATGCCTCGTGTTGACGGCTGGCTCTTGTCCGCGGACGAATATGCCATCCCACAGCGACGGAAGCGGGTTATTCTAGTCGGCACACGCGATGAGAATCACATCATTAGGCAACCACCCAAGATCACGAGTTGCGAGCTAGTTTCCAACCTCTTCGCTGCACCTGAGCCTGCAATTTCTGTTGAGGAATCCCTAGCAGACCTGCCGGCGTTGGAGCCAGGCCAAGACGGCTCAACCTTGCCGTACGGATCGCCGCCGAGGACAACATACCAATCCTTTATGCGCGGCCAACTTTCTCCATCAGAGTACCTAGAAACTGTTAGAGAAAGAAGACGGAACCTCAAGTGAGTGAGGCTGGGCACGTGAATCCGGTCACGATCCGCCACACTTGAGGTGTAGCCTGGGTATCTGCAAACTCAATCACCAATTGGCTGTGTGGGTGAATGCTTCCTATTTCCTCGATGCTATCCGTTCAGCGTTTCATCTTCATCAAAAGCGGTTCGCACATACCTGTCTGCTTCCCACATGTCGCTAATCACCTGTCCCACCTCAGCCATTGCCTTAGTAAGGTGTGCGCGAGCCTCGGTGAAATGCGGCACATCGGTTATTTCCGGGATATATCTAGCGAGATCCCGGAGCTGATGCTCTGCCATACGTGCATCCGACTCAACGAGGATGCTGTTTAACTGATGATTTAGTCCTGAAATATTAACTGGGATGCGTTCCAGGCAGGCGAGCGCTCGCTCCACTTCGCGTCTAGTTTGTCTGTTGAAAACGGTCTGCACAAAAGAGACGTGTCGGTTTTCCTTGATGCCATAGACCCTTAGTGCCGCAAAGCCGATCCGTAACCGACGTGCCTTCTGTTCCGCTGCGTATTTCGTCTTGCGCGGCGTATGGACAATTGAGGAATATACCGTTAGGAAGTTTTTGATTCGAAGTTCTTCAAACTCAACGTTGTTGTCTGCGAACCGAAGCCCTAGGAGTGAGCCTAGAAACGCAGCATGCTCCTTAGTAAGGAGGTCAAAAAGCACCTTCATTGCAGCTCGTTGATTGTCCCTAAGTTGCTTGGACAGCCGTAACGCAAGTTCCTCGGTGGTCACATCGTCCTTCCGCAGGTCCCATAGCGGCTGGGCATACCAGGAGATGACCTGCTCGCCTTTAGCCTCGGCTTCCCGCAGTTCGGTTACGTCCTGCAGCGTCATGCGGTTATTTTTGGCTGAGTTCGCTTGTTTGCTGAGTAGTCGGAAGTATGGGCGATGTGCGAAACCCAAGGATAGCGGCCCAATGTGATCCGCACTCGGCGGACCAGCTCCGCCATCAGCACAAGGCTCATGACGGAACTGAGCCCCAACGAGCCCCATGAGCCGATCCGCTGCAATCCAGTCTCCTTCTGACCAGAACTCAAATACCCGGCGGTCGGTCGTATAGGTGAGCATGTTGGCATCGTGGCGACCGGTGTCCGCCTTCTTCCGACAGCAGAGGTTGAACGAATGAAAGCCATCGAGGCGGTCGGGTGCGTTCGACATGGCACCCGGGCTAAGCAATGAGGACTCAGCAGGAATATACTCATCTTCAAGCCATGAGAGCCATCCGTCGAGACCGCTTAGATCTTTCGGAGGGGTGATAGTCGAAGTCGCAAGCAGCTTGTGGAACGTGTCGAGACGTTCCTCACCGTAGTTGTCGGCGACGCGATGCACGAGATCCGTGATTGGCTCGAGCAGATCGAACTGAAACTCCTCGCCAAACTCTTCCTCAAGACGGGTTTTCATATGCCTGTTTGGGTAGACGTACGCGATCCGGAGGACACGTCCGCAGCGCTTGCACGGTTTTTCACCGGTGGGGTGAATCCGCTTTGCAGTCGTGCTAATCCACATATCGGCGTTTGTGTCGATGCCTAGGCTCTTGGCTTTGGCCCGCCACCAGTCGCGTCGCAGATGGTGGGTGTGCTGAAACTTACCACTTTTCCTGTTAGAGGGTGCCTCCCACTGGATCTTGCCGTCCTCTTTGATAGCATCGGGCATGCCGGCGTACACGGGATGCGTGACGATGTCGAACATGTATACGACGAACTTCTCGTGCCAAGTCTGCCCCTTGCTGCCGTAAGCAGCGGGATCGTCGATTATTTCCGGGCTCTTGGCCATACTCCCCCACTGGCAGCGCCACCACCTTGGCGACTGACGTGCAGAGGGTATCACCATGGCCGCAGCTCGAATAGCCTGGCTATTTTTTGAAATTCATGCGCCCACAGGCCGTGTTGGGCATTGTCACATTAACCGGAAGGACGCGTACGGGTATCTGCGGTAGTCTGTCGA
>CAZFHW010000155.1:0-6257 GCA_964518885.1 uncultured Parvibaculum sp.
CAGAAACCGCTGCCGAAGAAATCAAATATTTCTTCGCTGACGACGAGATCGTTGGTTAACGCCAAGCAGTAAAAACTGTCACCCCCGGACTTGTTCCGGGGGTCCAGGGGCTGCACACGCTGACTTCTGTTTGCCGCCCTGGATTGCCGGAACAAGTCCGGCTACGACAATTGTGCAGAGGTCGATTTCTCCCCGCCTGCCATGCTCGGGCTTGACCCGAGTATCCAGCGAGAGTGGCAAATCCGCATGGACCCTCGGATCAGGTCCGAGGGTGACAAGGGGATGTTGTTGGCCTCAGAGGCCGACCGAACAGAAGTAGCGCCCCGGCTTCCGACCTACCTAGAAATACAATGCGCATTCTGCCTATAGTAGAACGCAAAATTTGTTTTGAAGTGAGCGCAGCTTGGCAAGCGATGCGTGAGGTTGGGGGTGAGGTGTAGTGGCGTCAACAGGTCAGATAAATTGGGGACGAAATCGACTACTCGCATTCTTGGTGCTTGTAAGCACTTCCATGCTTGGTTCGTGCGATGAAAGTTACACGCAGGAAGATTTAGTTTTTCAGTTGGCAGCGGTTATCTCTGGTCTACCTGCGATGGATTATATCCCTGAAGAAATGCAGGCGCTGTGTGATCTGGATAGCGGGTGGACATCTTCCCCGGCTTACGGTGTTCCAGGTTATGCACGTGTGCCTCGTGTAGATAGAAATTCGATAATAAATCTGGCAGCAGGGAAAGCGGACTCCGCGGTGAGGATCGGAGGTTGTTTTCCTTGTTTGCAGGAACTCATTGCGCGTGAGTTTCAATATATTGAGACGTATTATGTCTCTGCGGCAGACAGAAAAGCGATTGCCATTGCTGCTGGAACCATGAGGTTTGAACACACCTATCGTGATAGGTACCCCAATCAGACAGGCCTTTATCGTTATGAACTGGTCCACAGAAATGCGCCAGGGCCGGAGGAGGTTGGCCTCTATTTATACGAACAGCTGAACCGTTCCAACACCCCAAGCAACGATTGCGATCTCTTCGACAATGCGCTGCTTCGTGCCGCCCGACAACATGAGCAGCATGCTGTGAGCAAGCCTGAGTTAAGCTCGTTCTGGAGAGATTATCAAACCTACAAAGAGCAACTCGGGGATCGCTGCGTTGCCGTGCGACGTATTGACAAGTTTGAAGCCCCCTATGTTTTCGAAACCGAGGAGAGACGAATGGCCTCAGTTCCGTGGCGACTTGTCACCGGTCATATCCTCCGGTGGAGGGCACGTGTTGTCCGACGGGCGGATGATTTTGTGATCGCGCAGGCAACGGAATATCGCTACCGGGTGCATTCGGGCGGTAAATTTTTTGAGCGCCGTGCCAGTTGTGGAAAAGCGGGTTTTCCCGGTATCACCAAAATTCTCTTCCACCAGCCCGAGGGGGTACCTGAGGAATGACCAACGAGCCACAAGTCACACTGCAGGACTTGTCGTTCACTTTCCCAGGGGTGGAATGAAAAGCGGGGCCGCCTTCATGTCAGGGTTGCCTTCAAGGATAACCCGCTCGCCCTGCACCCGGGCTTTGCCTTCGGCGACAAGGCGCACAGCCATGGGGTAAAGCTCATGCTCGCAGGCCAGCACCCGTTCCGCGAGGCTTTCGGGCGTGTCGTCCAGTTCCACAGGGATCGCGACCTGGGCGATGATCGGGCCCTCATCCATCTCGGCACGGACAAAATGAACACTGGCACCTGAAATGCGCACGCCTGCAGTCAACACACGCTCATGCACATGCAGACCTTTGAACGCGGGCAGCAGAGAGGGGTGAATGTTGAGCTGCCGATTATGCCAGCTGGACACAAACCCGTCGGTGAGAATGCGCATGAAGCCCGCATTGCAGACAAGTTCCACACCCGCTTCTTTCAGCGTGACATCCAGCGCGGCATCAAACGTGTCGCGGCTTTCAAATTCCCGGTGATTGATGATCTGAAGCGGGATGCCCGCTTTCTCAGCGGTGGCAATGCCCGACGCGTCCGGATTGTTGCAGATGGCGATGACGACTTCAGCCGGATAGTCCGGGTCAGCGCAGGCGTCGATCAACGCCCCAAGGTTGCTGCCACGACCAGAAAAGAGAATGCCGAGCTTCATGCGCCAGAACCCAACAGGCCTTTGATGGAGACCTCGCCCGTGTCGCCTTGGCGAAGCGCGCCGATCCGCGACACGGTTTCACCTTCCGCCACGAGAGCTGCCTCGACGGCGTCCACTTCTTTTTCATCCACCACGATGACCATGCCGATGCCGCAATTGAAGGTGCGGCCCATCTCGGCATTGTCGATGCCCCCAAGCTCCGACAGCCAGTTGAACACGGGCGGCGCTTTCCAGCTTGTCCCGTCAATGTCGGCGGCAATGTTGTCAGGCAACACGCGGGGCACGTTCTCGGTAAAGCCGCCGCCGGTAATGTGCACCAGCGCCTTGATGCCACTTGTCGCTTTCAGGGCAGCCAGCACCGGCTTTACATAAATCCTTGTTGGGGTGAGCAGGACATCACCAACGCTCTGCGCTGGCGCAGGCGGGAAGGGCGCATCAAAGCCGATACCGTGATCGGCCAGCAGACGGCGCACCAGAGAAAATCCGTTGGAGTGAACGCCGCTCGACGCGAGACCCAGCAGCACGTCGCCGGGGCAGATGTCGGGGCGCGGCAGAACCGCGTCGCGCTCCACACCACCGACTGAAAATCCAGCGAGGTCATAGTCACCGGGGGCATACATGCCGGGCATTTCAGCGGTCTCCCCACCGATCAGGGCCGCGCCGGACATTTTGCAGCCCTCCGCAATGCCCGCGATCACGGCTTCCGCAACACCCAGGTCCAGCTTGCCCGTGGCGAAATAGTCGAGGAAGAACAGCGGCTCGGCACCCTGCACAATCAGGTCGTTGACGCACATGGCCACCAGATCAATGCCCACCGTGTCGTGGCGGTTGGTATCAATGGCGATTTTGAGCTTGGTGCCCACGCCGTCATTGGCGGCCACCAGAAGCGGGTCTTTGAAGCCTGCGGCTTTCAGATCGAAAAAACCACCAAAGCCGCCGAGCGTGGCATCGGCACCGGGTCTGGAGGTGGCCAGAGCCAGTGGCGCGATCGCCTTCACCAGTGCATTTCCAGCGTCGATATCCACGCCTGCGTCGCGGTAGGTGTAGCGATTGGAGGGCTTAATGGGCGGTTTGGTCATAAACTTAGGTCGCCTGAAGGACACGAAAGTGGAATCGGCGGCTGAACCGTCCGAAGTTGCGCTCTAAACACCTTAAAACGCCTCCATATGCAAGTTGAACTTGTCGTCAAAGCGAAGTTCAGGCGATGCTGGGCGGAACTTAAGGGCTTGGGGTGGAGAATGCTTCATGAGGCGGCTGCAATGTTGTAAATTGCCGCCAGCAGGGCGTGGTAGAAGGTCCGTTCCTGCAGGTCAGCGCAGTGATTCAGATGGAGATAAGACGAAGCATGGAACGGCAAATGAGTGGCGGTGGTTTTTTTGCCAGAACACGGGCGATTCTCTGGGTTTTTGCACTCTTCATCGGGGTCAGCGCACCGGCATTTGCCGGCGACATCTTCACGGTGACGGGCGTCTCTGTGGATGCAACGGCTGAAAGTGCCACGGCGGCGCGCGACATCGCCGTCCAGCAAGGTGAGCGCAGGGCTCTGGAAATCCTGCTGAAACGCCTCACCCCGAAGGAAGATTGGGGACGTTTGCCCACGATTGATGGCCCGATGGCTGAAAGCATGGTTCGCTCCTTCCAGGTCAATAATGAAAGGCGCTCCGCGACGCATTATCTGGCCAGCCTCAGTGTGCGTTTTCAGCCCGGCGCTGTGCGCAGTCTGCTGAGTGCCCGCGATATTCCATTTTCTGAGAGCCCGGCGCGAACAGCCGTTCTGGTGCCGGTTTTGACCGATGCGACCGGCGACCGCCTGTGGGATGAGGGAAATGCCTGGACCGGCGCCTGGGCGCTCATCGATCTGGAGAATGGCCTGACCCCCATGGTCGTCCCGCTGGGCGATATTGGCGATATGACCACGCTCACCGTTCAGCAAGCCCTGTCCGGCAACAGGCCCGCGCTGGCAGCCATGGCCGCACGGTATGGTGCCGACCGGGTGGTTGTTGCCCATGCGAGTGTGGGAGATGTGCCTGGAAGTCTTTCCAGCCGGTTTGTGACCTATCCGGTCGGAGAAGCTGGCCCCAAAACCTGGTCAGGTCGCGAGAGTGGTGCAGCCTCCCTGGGGACCGCCGCGCATCGACTGGCCTCCCGCTTTATCGACAAGACTGAGGTGGACTGGAAACGCGACAGCATCGTGCGTTTTGGTGAACAGGCGGTGCTGTCCGCCTCCGTCGCCTATCAGTCGCTTGGCGAGTGGCAGACCATCCGCCGCCGGCTCGACCAGATACCCCTCATCAGGAACATCACCATCGTGGCGGTCTCAACAGAGGGTGCGCAGGTCGAACTGGATTATGTGGGAACCATCGACACGCTGGACCTGAGCCTTGCGCAGCAGAGGCTCGCTCTCACAGATCTCGACGGTTATTGGTATCTAGCAGCTGTTCGCTGACCCGTTTCCAACCGGTAGCAGAAAGGAATGCGCATGACCATTCAACGCCAGGCACTGGTCTGGAGCATAGGGTTTGTGGTGTTTCTAACGCTCGTCTGGGCGTTGAGTGGCATTCTGCTGCCCTTCGTTGCGGGGCTTGCGGTTGCCTATCTTCTTGATCCAGCCGCCGACAGGCTCGAAGTCCTGGGACTTTCCCGGCTCGCAGCAACAACGCTCATCACTTCTCTCTGCATGGGCGTCTTCCTGATCTCCCTGATGGTGCTTCTGCCACTGCTTTATGAGCAGACCGTGAATTTCGTTCGGGCCGTACCGGAGCTGGTCGACAGCGCCCGCGACCTTCTTGCAAGTATGAGCGACGGTTACCTGGCCAAAATGTTCGCTTATGCCGGGGTTGATTTAAGCCAGACCATGTCCGGCAGCAGTGGTGGCGTGCAAGCATGGCTGCTGCGTCAGCTTGCCTCCAGCTGGGAGCAGGGCATTGCCGTCCTGGGTCTTCTTTCTCTCTTGGTTGTCACCCCCATTGTAGCCTTCTACATGCTGCTCGACTGGGACAACATGGTGGCCCGGATTGATGATCTGGTGCCCCGCGACCATGTGGAAACCGTGCGTCGGCTGGCCCGCGAAATTGACGAAGTGCTGGCGGGCTTTGTGCGGGGACAAGGCGCTGTCTGCCTTTTGCTTGGCAGTTTTTATGGCATCGGACTGACCCTGCTCGGCCTCCAGTTCGGATTGATCGTGGGGCTGATCGCAGGCCTCATCAGTTTCATTCCCTATGTCGGCTCTATCGTGGGATTTTTCGTGGCCGTCACTATCGCCATCTTTCAGTTCTGGCCGGAATATGGATGGATCATTGCCGTGGCCTCGGTATTTGTCGTTGGACAGTTTATTGAGGGAAACTTCCTGACTCCTAAGCTCGTGGGGGGCAGGGTTCGTCTCCATCCGCTTTGGGTCATGCTTGCGCTGTTTGCCTTTGGCTACCTGTTTGGCTTCCTGGGCATGTTGCTTGCCGTTCCTGTTGCCGCGGCAATGGGTGTGTTTGTCCGTTTTGCGGCTGCGCAATATCTTCGCAGCGCGCTCTACCGCGGTGAAAACAGGAACGAGGGCGAAGCGTGACACCAGCGCAATTGCCGTTTGATCTGCCGCACCGGATCGCACTCGGTCGCGACGACTTTCTGGTTGCCGCGGCGAACAGCACCGCAGTGGCGTTGATCGACCAGTGGCCAGATTGGCCAACGCCTCTGGCCATGCTGGTGGGGCCCGCAGGGTCAGGCAAGACCCATTTGGGGGAAGTGTGGCGGGCTGCCAGCGGGGCAACGCTGGTCAGCGTGGAATCCCTGAAGGACGCTGATTTACCCGCTCTGATCGGTGCCAAGGCTGTTCTGCTGGAAGATATCGACCAACTGCCTCCCTCGGCGGAGACAGCGCTCTTTCATCTGATCAACCTGATAAAGGAAGAACAGGGGCACCTGCTGCTGACGGCGAAGGTTGGGCCTGCTCAACTCGATGTCTCATTGCCCGACCTAGCCTCGCGCCTGCGCGCCGCTGTCACGGCAGATATTGGAGCGCCAGACGATATGCTGTTGGGAGCGGTTTTGGAGAAACTGTTTCAGGACCGGCAGTTACGGGTGCCACAGGCTACCATTCGCTATCTGACTTTGCATATGGACCGCTCAATTGCTGCGGCCCGGACGT
>CAZFHW010000156.1:0-2380 GCA_964518885.1 uncultured Parvibaculum sp.
AGCGTGAACGGCTTCACTGAATTTGTAAAAACACTTGGACCGGCGCGCATCTTGTCGCTCGGCCTCGTTGCGGCAGGTCTAATCGCCTTCTTTGCCTATGTCGGTTTCCGGGTCACCGAAGCACCTATGTCGCTTCTCTATTCAGATCTGACCCAGGAAGACGCCTCACAAATCATCACAGAACTCGATGCGCAGGCCATTCCCTATGAGTTGCGGGGAGATGGCACAAAAATCTACGTCGCAGAGGACCGCGCTCTAAGGCTACGCATGGCCATGGCTGAGCAGGGTTTGCCTACCGGTGGCAGTGTTGGATACGAAATTTTCGACAATACAGATGCATTGGGAACGACCAGCTTTGTCCAGAACCTCAACTACCTTCGCGCACTCGAGGGCGAACTCGCCCGAACCATCCGCACAATTGATCGCATCAAGTCCGCGCGTGTTCATCTGGTTCTCCCCGAGCGCGAGATTTTCTCCCGAGAACGCCGCCCGCCCAGCGCATCGATCGTCATTCGAGTAATCGGCAGCTCCTTAAGTCGCGGTCATATCCGCTCAATTCAGCATCTGACCGCAGCGGCTATTGATGGCCTGACCCCCGGCCACGTCTCAATTGTAGACGAACGCGGCAATCTTCTGGCCAGCGGAGCCGAAGGCGGCGAAGAAGGTCTTATGTCTGCCGCCATGGACGAACGAAATCTCGCCTTTGAACGCCGTCTGAGAACCCAGATTGAGAGAATTGTAGAAAGCATTGTCGGAGCCGACAGTGCGCGCATTCAGGTTAGCGCAGAACTCGACTTCAACCGGATCACGCGTACTTCCGATATTTTTGATCCAGAGGGTCAGGTTGTCCGATCCACCCAAACCATCGAAGAATCCAATTCCAGTTCAGACGGGATCGCCAACGATGGTGTTACTGTCGGCAATGCCATCCCTGACGCTGGACTGGACGGGGGGAATGGCTCCGGATCACTGGATCAGTCCAATCGGATCGAAGAAACAGTCAACTACGAAATCTCCCGTACCACCCAGACCGAAATAATCGAGGCTGGTTCCGTAAAACGCCTTTCAGTCGCTGTCGCAATAGACGGTGTCTACACAACGGACGCGAGCGGCACCAGCACATACGCACCCCGTTCCGAAAACGAACTCAACAAAATTGCGGCCCTGGTTCGCTCAGCCGTGGGCTTCGATCAGGCGCGTGGTGATGTGGTCGAAGTGATCAACATTCGATTTGCGGCACGACGCATTCCAGATCCAATTGAAGAAGTTGAAGAACCGTTCCTCGGCCTCACCAAAGCCGATTACATGCGTATGGGAGAGACGGGTGTGCTCGCGCTCATCTCCCTCCTGGTGTTGTTGTTCGTCGTTCGCCCACTCATACGCGGCATTCTCAATCCAGCTCCAGCAACAGGCCAACTCGCCCTTGCAGGAGCCGGTGCGGGTGTCGTTGGAAACGCAGCTCTCAACAGTCCAGATGGTCAGGCCCAGCTGCCCGCCCCGGATGGCGAAAACGAGGGTGCGGTTCCAGCCAAGATTGAAAAATCGGCAGTGGAAGAAATGATCGACATCGCGCAAGTCGAAGGAAAAGTGAAAGAATCTTCTGTCCAGAAAGTTGGTGAGCTTGTCGCAAATCACCCCGACGAAACCATGTCCGTCTTGCGATCATGGTTACATGAGGGATAGGGGCACAAGACATGTCAGCAACGAAAAGTGAAATCAAAGACGACGTTAAGGCGGTCAGCGGGCCCGAGAAGGCAGCAATTTTTATGCTGTCACTCACGGACGATCATGCGGCAGCTATCTGGGACTTGTTTGACGAAGACGAAATCCGCGAAATCTCCGTCACCATGTCAACACTTGGCCAGGTATCTTCCACTCTTGTTGAGAAACTTTTGGTCGAATTCGCTGGCAAGATGTCAGGCACGGGCGCAATTGTCGGCTCTTACGAAGCGACCCAGCGTCTTCTCACCCGCTTCATGTCCGATGATCGCGTCTCTCAGGTCATGGACGAAATACGCGGCCCTGCTGGACGCACCATGTGGGAGAAACTGGGCAACGTCAACGAACAGGTACTCGCCAGCTACCTCAAGAATGAATACCCACAAACCGTCGCTGTTGTTCTTTCAAAAATAAAATCCGACCACGCCGCCCGCGTACTTGGCGTACTGCCAGAGGACTTCGCTCTCGAAGTCATCAATCGCATGTTGCGCATGGAAACGGTGCAGAAAGAAATCCTGGAGAAAGTGGAACAAACGCTGCGCGCCGAATTTATGTCCAATCTCTCGCGCACCAATCGCCGCGACAGCCATGAAATGATGGCTGAGATTTTCAACAGTTTTGATCGCCAGACCGAAGGTCGTTTCATGACCTCTCTGGAAGA
>CAZFHW010000156.1:2480-6209 GCA_964518885.1 uncultured Parvibaculum sp.
GGAGACGATGAGCTCGTCTACTAAGACGCAGCATCGAATCAATCATGGCAGAAGCAGTCAAATTCACATTCGACGAGATGTTCGATGCCCGAACAGGCACCGAAAGCTCGCAGGTTCTTGCACAAATCAAAAAAACACGCTGGACCGAAGAAGAAATCGAGGTTCTGAAAGCAGACGCTCATGCTGCGGGCAAAGCAGAAACCATGAGTGCTATCGAGACACAAACCGCGCAGCAAAATGCTACTGCTTGGGAACAAATCGCATCTGCCGCCACCAATGCCCTCACGGACATCTCCGAGGCGGAAAACAACATCCGCGCTGATGCAGCCAAATTATCATTTAGTATCTCCCGGAAACTTTCCGATGCGCTCATCACCCTGCATCCAAAAGGTGAGATCGACGCTGTCATCCAGGAATGTCTAACTCACCTGTCTCACCAACCACGCCTTGTCATTCGGGTAACAGACTCGCTCGCCCTGCAGGTTGAAGATTCAATTCAACAAGCCGCCGAAGAACGGGGCATGGCCGACAAGATCATGGTCGTTGGCGACACCAAGCTCAAACTAGGTGACTGCCGGATTGAGTGGTCCGATGGCGGGGTCAGCAGAAACTGGGATGATCTGATTAGGCAAACCACCGAAATTATTGACCGTTACATCGAAACCTTGAGCGGCGACCACAATAAGCCAGCCAAAGAGGAGAATAGTCATGTCTGAGCATGAGGAGGGCATTGATCTTCCAGATTTGACCGCAGAGGCACCTGTTCCCGTAGCAGATGGGACTCTTGACGATCTGGTCAAACCAGCGGATAGCGAGGTCCATACAGCCGCAGAACTGGCAGCCGTTTTTGACGTGCCGGTCAATGTTTCAGCCGTCTTGGGAAAAACCAATATTGAGATCAGCGAACTGTTGAAACTCGATACCGGTGCAATCGTCGAACTCGACAGAAAAGTCGGTGAGGCCATCGACATTTACGTCAACGATCGGCTGGTCGCCCGTGGGGAAGTAGTCATCGTTGAGGAGCAACTCGGTGTGACAATGACAGAAATCGTCAAGGGCGGAAGCAACTAGCGTCGTCAAAAATAGCATCGGAACGGATATGAGGAACACTGTCTAATGGACAACGCAACAATTATAGGACTTGTCGCCGGGCTGGGCCTGGTTGCGCTTGCCATCATGGTGGGAGGTGATGCCAGTGCCTTTTTCAACGGTCGAGCATTATTGATTGTTCTGGGTGGGACAGTTGCTGTGACACTTATTTCCTTTCGCGCCAGTGAAGTTTGGGAAGCTGTGCGTGCCGCCGGACGCACCCTTACCGCACGCCCGGTCGATGCCCGCGTATCGATCGAAAAACTGCTCAAATTTGCTGAGTTCGCACGCAAGAATGGCGTCCACAGCCTTGAACCACGCATGAAGGAAGTTCGCGGCAATCCGTTTCTCGTTCGCGCCCTATCGCTCGTAATTGATGGGACCGCACCAGAGGAAATCGAACGCCTGATGGAAGCAGAACGTGCCGCGACAAAAAACCGGGCAACCAAATCATCGGCCGTCCTGCGTCGTGCATCCGAAATCGCTCCGGCAATGGGTCTCATCGGCACACTCGTGGGCCTGGTCCAAATGCTCGCTCATCTGGATGATCCCGCGAAAATCGGCCCTGCAATGGCTGTTGCTCTCATCACAACATTCTACGGTGCTGTTCTCGGCAGCATGGTCCTCGCTCCACTAGCGGCAAAATTGGACCGTCTGGCGCAGGAACAAAACATCCACCTGGCGGTCTTCGCCGCCAGTGCGACCGCAATCAGCCGCAAGGAAAATCCTCGTCGGCTTCAAAGTCTCGTAAACGCCATGCTCCCTCCCTCGGAGCAGGTCAACGTCTACTCGTAAAGAAGGAACTTAGTCCCATGAGGCTTCTAATCGTCGGAACCCTAAGCGGGCAGCTCACCACAGCCACAAAAATGGCAATGGATATAGGAGCAAAAGTCACTCACGCCGAACGGGGCGAGCAGGCTGTTGATATTCTGCGCGCTGGGCGCGGGGCTGACCTGTTGATGGTTGATGTCAGCATTGATATCGCAAAACTTATTTCTCAACTGAACAGCGAGCACATTCACTTGCCTGTCGTAGCATGTGGCATAGGCACAGACGCAAAGGCTGCTGTGACAGCCATTCAGGCCGGCGCCAAAGAATATATCCCACTCCCGCCAGACGCAGAGCTCATCGCGGCAGTGCTGGCAGCAGTTGCTGACGACAGCCATCAGCTCATCTTCCAGGACGACAAAATGGGAGAGACGATTGCTCTTGCGGAGCAGGTAGCGAAATCAGAAGCCAGTATTTTCATTACGGGTGAATCTGGAACCGGCAAAGAAGTTATCGCCCGTCATATTCACCGCAAATCAAATCGCGCTAACAAAGCATTCATCACCATAAACTGTGCAGCGATCCCAGAGAACCTTCTGGAATCTGAGCTGTTTGGTCACGAAAAAGGCGCCTTCACTGGCGCCGTTGCAAGGCGCATCGGAAAGTTTGAGGAAGCAGACGGCGGCACGCTCCTCCTTGATGAAGTCAGCGAGATGGACATTCGGCTTCAAGCAAAGCTGCTGCGTGCCATTCAGGAGAGAGAAATTGACCGGGTCGGCGGCAAGACCCCGATCAAAATCAACATCCGCATCATCGCGACGTCTAATCGCGATCTGGAAGCGGCAGTGCGCGATGGTACGTTTCGTGAAGACTTGTTCTACCGCCTAAACGTTGTAAACGTCGATCTCCCTCCTTTGCGTGAGCGGCCTGCAGATATTCTCGCCCTCGCCGATCATTTCGTCAAAAAATACGCAGGCATAAATGGCGTTCCGGTCAAGCCAATATCGCTCGAGGCACGTCGCCATCTCACACGGCACCGGTGGGCAGGGAATGTGCGTGAACTGGAAAATACAATACACCGAGCGGTGCTCCTCTCCATCGGCGACGAAATTGATGTCAATGCCATTCGTCTGCCGGACGGCACGCGTCTCACGCCAACATCGTCTGCCCCTTCTCGGTTTGCGGCCCATGCCGCAGCTACTGCGGACGCCGTTGCACGAACCTATGTGGGCCAAACGGTCGCCGAAGTGGAGCAGGATCTCATCCTGAACACGCTCGACCACTGCTTCGGCAATAGGACACACGCCGCCAATATTCTGGGCATTTCCATACGCACACTCCGCAACAAACTAAAACTGTATGCAGGTGAAGGCGTGTCTGTACCGTTGCCAGGGGATGTTCGGTTAGCAGGATAGTGATGTATTCAGCTTACGACCGAAATTTGAGGGGTTGAGTGAATGAGTGAAACAGGGACAGGAAAAGCCGGTGGCTTCGGCCTCTCGAGCGGTGCTGGAACACCGCTGGGTTTCCTCGCGGCAATAGGCAAGCGCAGTGATCTCGCACTCGCCTTCGGTGTGCTGACCATCATCGTTGTTTTGATCCTACCGATGCCGGCATTCCTGCTGGACTTTTCCCTGGCAGTTTCCATCACCTTCTCTGTTCTCGTTCTGATGACCGCCCTATTCATTCAGCGTCCTCTTGAGTTCAGCGTCTTTCCGACGATTTTGCTGATCACGACGATGATCCGCCTGGCTCTCAATCTTGCCTCAACACGTCTCATTCTCTCTCACGGCCATGAGGGTCCAGGAGCCGCCGGGCGGGTTATTGAAGCCTTCGGTAACTTTGTCATGCAGGGCAACTTCATTATCGGGA
>CAZFHW010000157.1:0-6196 GCA_964518885.1 uncultured Parvibaculum sp.
CGCGAAGCAACCGGAAGAATGGGTCGTTTATGCGCTGGAAATTGATTGTATTTGTCTTGGGTGTCGTACTCATCGGTGGCGGCGGGTATTTCGCGTGGCTTCAACTCAGACCGGCCGGACTGCCGCCTGGATTCGCGATGTCAAACGGGCGCCTCGAAGCTGAGCGGGTGGATATCGCCACCAAGTTTCCAGGACGCGTGCAGGAGGTGCTGGTCAGTGAAGGCGATAGCGTCGAGGCCGGGCAGGTTCTTGTCCGAATGGATGCTGGGGAACTTGAGGCGCAGCTCCGGGAAGCTGAGGCCGCTGTAAGCGAGAGCGAGCAACAGCTGAACCAGATGATGGCGCTTCTCACCCAGAGGAATAGCGAGTTGACCCTCGCGGAGCAGGAATATGAACGCTCGCGCATACTCGGGGAGCGGGGATATTCGACAATTGAAAAAGTCCAGCAGCGGCAGGCTGCCAAGGCGATGGCTGAGGCGGCTGTCTTATCCGCCGGTGCGGGGATTGAGCGGGCCAGAGCGGCTATAAATGTCGCGGTTGCTCGCGTCGAACGCATCGAGGAGAACCTGAAGGATTATGTGCTGACGGCGCCGCGGAGTGGGCGGATCCAATACCAGATTGCACAACCCGGCGAGGTGCTGGGGGCCGGTGGTCGGGTCCTGACACTCCTCGATCTTACCGACGTATATATGACCATATTCCTGCCGACCAGCGAAGCTGGAGCTCTGGAAATTGGCGCTGAAGCCCGGATCGTGCCCGACGCTGCGCCTCAATATGTTGTTCCTGCAAAGGTTTCGTTCGTTGCAGCCAACGCACAATTCACGCCAAAATATGTTGAAACACTATCTGAGCGCGAAAAACTCATGTTCCGTGTACGGGTGCGCCTCCCGCGGGAGATTCTCATACGATATGCGCAAAGGGTGAAGGCCGGCCTCACGGGTATGGCATATGTCAGGATTTCACGCGATGTGGAATGGCCGGAATGGCTCCAGATCAATTTACCCGAGCAGGGCAGCCCCATTGGTGAATAAGGCAGCATCAATTGCGCGACTCACATCGGTTAGCCACCGTTATGGGTCCGTGATTGCACTTGATGATGTCTCAATCGACGTTCCTGCGGGTTGCATGGTCGGATTGATTGGCCCCGATGGTGTCGGCAAGTCCACGCTTCTCGGCCTTATCGCTGGTGTGCGAAAACTTCAGACAGGTCATGTTTTGGTGTTTGGCGGCGACATGGGCGGGCGCGGCCACCGAAATGAGGTTTGCACGCGAATCGCGTATATGCCGCAGGGGTTGGGGCGCAATCTATATCCGTCGCTCTCTGTTCGCGAAAATGTTGATTTTTTCGGACGGCTTTTCGGTCAGTCAGCGTCTGAGCGCACGTGGCGCATTGATGACTTGCTGCACAGTACAGGCCTGCACCCATTTGCGGACCGGCCGGCGGGTAAACTTTCCGGCGGCATGAAGCAGAAGCTGTCGCTATGCTGCGCCCTCATTCATGATCCCGACCTGCTTATCCTTGATGAGCCTACAACCGGCGTCGATCCTTTGTCGCGCCGCCAGTTCTGGGAATTGATCGACCGTATTCGTGCACGCCGATCCGCCATGAGCGTTATTACAGCGACCGCCTATATGGAGGAGGCTTCGGGGTTTGATCATCTGATCGCCATGGACGATGGGCAAGTGCTCGCAACAGGTACGGCGGCTGAGTTGAAAACGAAAACCAGTCGGGAAAGCCTCGAAGAGGCGTTCATTGCATTATTGCCGGAAGACAAGCGCTCGGGTCATACAATAGTGAAATTACCGCCAAGGCGCAGGCATGACGGCGTGCTGGCAATCGAAGCCGACGGCCTGACCAAGAGGTTTGGCGATTTTACTGCTGTTGATCGGGTCACCGTCAAGATTGAGCGCGGTGAGATTTTCGGCTTTCTGGGTTCAAACGGTTGTGGAAAAACCACAACCATGAAAATGCTGACCGGCCTCCTGCCGCCGAGCGAGGGCACGGCCAAATTGTTCGGTAAAATAGTTGATGCCAATGACATGGAAACGCGTCGGCGTGTGGGCTACATGTCACAATCTTTCTCGCTTTACGGGGAACTGAGTGTCCGGCAGAATTTGGACCTCCACGCGAATCTCTTTGATATTCCCAGGGCGGAGGTGCCCAGTCGCGTGCGGGAAATGATTGAACGTTTCGATCTTGGTGATGTGGCGGATGAATTGCCAGAGAAACTGCCACTGGGTGTGCGTCAAAGATTGCAGCTTGCGGTTGCGGTTATCCACGAGCCGGAAATGCTCATTCTCGATGAGCCTACATCGGGTGTAGATCCAATCGCGCGGGACAAATTCTGGCGACTGCTCATCGAACTTTCGCGCAACGATGGCGTAACAATTTTTATCTCGACCCATTTTGTCAACGAGGCGGAACGTTGTGATCGCATCTCATTGATGCATGCTGGCAAAATTCTCGCAATGGATGTGCCCGATGCGTTGCGGCAGGCGCGCGGTGCTGACACCCTGGAAGACGCATTCATCGGCTATCTGGAGGATGCCGTCAACGCCGACGCATCCATAACACCGGATACCACTCCGCAAGCACGGGATTCACGTTCTGGCATTGAGGCAGTTACATCGTCAGGTCGCTTTTTTGATCCACGTCGCATGTGGGCCTTTACGCGCCGTGAGGCGATGGAGTTGATGCGGGATCCAATTCGCATCATGTTTGCGTTTCTTGGCCCGATTATACTCGCTATCGCAATGGCGAACGGAATCTCATTTGACGTGGAAAAACTGGATTATGCGGTTCTTGACCAGGACCAATCTCAGGAAAGTCAGGGGTTTTTGGAAAATTTCTCCGGTTCACGCTATTTCGATCTGAAGCTTCCGATCACTACGCCCGCGGAACTTAATCAGCGGTTGCAGAACGGCGAGTTAAGGTTTGCACTGATCGTGCCGCCGAATTTCGGCCGGGACCTGCTGGCTGGCCGGACAACGGATGTAGGGGTTTGGTTAGATGGAGCTATAACCTTTCAGGCAGAACCGTCACGGGGTTATGTGCAAGGGGTTATTGCTAATTATCTGGCTGAATTTTCACGGCGGGAGACCGGCCGGGAGCCTGTTGCCCAACTGGCCGAAATTGAAACGCGCTTCAGATACAATCAGGCATTTCTTAGCGTCTACGCGATCTCGCCGGGCGTGCTTATGCTTTTGATCTATATGTTCTCTGCCATGCTAACGGCGCTTGGTGTTGTCAGAGAGAAGGAACTGGGGTCGATTACAAACCTCTACGCGGCTCCAGCCAGCAAGCTGTAATTCCTGGTCGGGAAACAATTGCCATATATTGCCATCGCGATGGTCAGTTTTGTTAGCCTGGTGATACTGATAGTTGTATTCTTTCAGGTTCCGATTACGGGTAGTTTAGCGGCGCTCATGGTCGGCGCTGTACTGTTTGCGACGGCTGCCACTGCGCTTGGTTTGGTCATTTCGTCTTTCGTTTCAACCCAGCTTGCCGCCATTTTCGGGTCGGCCATCATCGTCATGATTCCGACGTTGAATTTTTCAGGGATGCTCTATCCGGTTTCAACACTGGAGGGCAGCGGCTGGATCATCGGGCATCTCTTCCCGGCACTGTATTTTCAAAAGATTACAAGCGGCGTCTTCAACAAAGGTCTGGGATTCTCGTCCCTCTACCAAAACTATCTTTGGCTGGCGCTCTTCTGTGTTGTTTTCTGGGCAATGGCCACATTGTTGCTGAAGAAGCAGGAGAAGTGATGCGACGGCGGCTTAAAAACGTCTTTCGGCTTGGCGTGAAGGAGCTCAACAGCCTTCGGCGTGACCCGGTTCTGGTGTTTCTGATCGCATTCACCTTCACCTTCGCAGTCTATACGGTAGCAACCGGCGTGCAGACTGAATTGCGCAACGCCTCTATTGCTGTCGTGGATGAGGACAGATCTGAATTGTCGCGCCAAATTCGCGCGGCATTCCTGCAACCTTATTTCCAGACACCAGTGCTTCTGGACCTTGATGAGATCGATGCCGCAATGGATGCGAGCCGCTATGCTTTCGTGATCGATATTCCACCAGGTTTTCAAGCCGACATACTCGGTGCCCGCCAGCCGCGGCTTCAGGTCAATGTCGATGCAACTGCGATGACGCTGGCTGGAAATGGCGCTGCCTATATTCAAACGATCATCAGTGGGCAACTTACCGAATTTTTGAACAGATCTGATTTGCAATATATTCAACCCGTCACCGTAACGATGCGGACAATGTTTAATCCAAATCTCGATTCAAGCTGGTTCATGTCCGTAATGCAGATCGTCTCCAACATCACAATGTTGTCCCTGATCCTGTCAGGGGCTGCGGTGATCCGCGAGCGCGAGCGGGGAACCATCGAACATCTGCTGGTCATGCCTGTGACGCCGGGCGAAATCATGTTGGCCAAGATATGGGCCAACGGGCTGGCGATCCTGCTGGCGGTAATTGTCTCGCTTTACGTGGTCGTCCAGGGTATTCTTGCCGTCAGGATCAGTGGTTCTATCGCACTGTTTGTATTTGGGGCAGCATTGTTTCTTTATGCCATGACCGCCCTTGGAATCGTGCTATCAACCTTTGCCAAGTCAATGCCGCAATTCGCACTTCTGGCAATTCCTTTCTTTGTTGTGATGAATATGCTCTCAGGTGGCACTTCGCCGCTTGAAGGTATGCCGAAATCTTTGCAAATCATAATGCAGGCCGCACCCTCGACCCACTTTACCAGCTTTGCACAGGCCGTCCTGTTTCGGGGTGCGGGCATAGAGATCGTTTGGCCACAGATGGTGGCAATGGTGGCTATTGGGACGCTGTTATTCCTCTTGGCGATGATGCGCTTTCGCGCGACCATGTCCTCAGCGCATTAGCGCCAATTTGCCCCTTGCTGTTCTCACCTCTTGCTGTAATGGAGAAAATTCAATGAGCAAGAAAACACCCGACAAGGTGAAAATGGAAAACGCACTTTTTCTCTATGAGGCGTGTGAGTCGCTTGGCTATAGCGATCAGGTTTTTCACTTGCTATCGGGAGCAAGCCGAGAATTTAAGGTACAACTGCCATTATTGTGCGATGACGGCAGCTTGGAAATATTTTATGGCTATCGTGTTCAGCACCACAACGCGCTTGGTCCCTATAAGGGCGGCCTTCGATTTCACCCCTCTGTAAATATGGAAGACACCCGCATACTCGCCACCTTGATGTCGCTTAAGACCGCACTGGTCAAAGTGCCATTCGGCGGAGCAAAGGGGGGAATTGATTGCGATCCGCGCCGTTTAAGCCACCGTGAACTCGAGAGTTTGACGCGCACTCTAGTAGGCAAGATTCACCGCGGGATCGGACCCAATCTTGATATTCCGGCCCCAGATATTGGTACCAACGCCCAGGTTATGGCCTGGTTCCAAGACGAATACTCAAAGATTTACGGCTACACACCGGGGGTTGTCACAGGAAAACCGATTTTGATCGGCGGATCCGAAGGGCGCGAAGAGGCCACCGGCATGGGAGTTGCCATTGTGCTGCGAGAGCATGCACGCAGCCTTGCCGAAAACCTCGAAAGTAAATCCATCGTGATACAAGGGTTTGGTAATGTCGGCAGCAATGCGGCCAAAGCCTTTCAAAACCAGGGCATGAAGGTCATAGCCGTCAGTGATAGTAAAGGCGGCGTGTTTGATGAAAACGGACTTAATATTCCAGCCCTGTGCAGCCATTGCGCTACCGGAAAGCGCGTGTCGTCCTACCCGGATGCGAAAACGATCACCAATGATAGTTTGCTGAAACTGCCTTGCGACTATCTCGTACCAGCAGCCATGGGCGGTGTCATTGACGAAAACATGGCCAGGGAAATACAGACGCGTGTGGTTGTGGAAGCGGCAAACAGTCCAACGACCTTTAAAGCGGACAGGATTCTCTTCGATCGTGGAATATCGGTTCTGCCGGACATTCTGGCCAACGCCGGCGGCGTTATCGTCAGCTATTTTGAATGGGTGCAGAATATGCAGCAGATGCCATGGGAAAAAGAAAGAATTACCGAACAGTTGACCCGGAAATTGTCGCAGGCTTCAGATCAGGTCTTTGCCGTTGCAAAAGGCAAGGGGTGCAGCTACAGGCAGGCTGCATATCTGATTGCTACACAACGTCTGAGAGACGCTGTTGCAATGATTACGATTTAGA
>CAZFHW010000158.1:0-4854 GCA_964518885.1 uncultured Parvibaculum sp.
TGATCTCACCAATGTTGCTTTTGTTGATGATTTTGATCAATTCATGAATCTGTTTTAAGTCCATATTGGGGCAATTTTAGGGGTAAAATCAGCTAGATTTGGTCAAATTGAGGGGCAAAATAGCCTTTTTTTGATAAAAAAGGGCCTTTTTGACATTTTATCTGTCACCTGATCTTTCCAAAAAAAATAATAATAAATCGGGGTTATTCTTTCACCCTTTCCACGTAGTCTCCTGTCTTGGTATTGACACGTATTAATTCGCCATCATCCACGAACAGGGGTACCATAACGGTAGCTCCGGTATCTACAGTAGCGGCTTTCAGGGCGCGGGTGGCAGTATCACCTTTCAGTCCCGGTTCACAATAAGTGATCTTCAGAACGATCTTTTCGGGGAGTTCTGCGCCAATAGGGAGCTCGGTTTCCGTATTGATGAATACAAATACTTCAGAACCATCTTTCAGGAACTGGGGGGCGTCGATCATTTCATCGCCCAGCACAATTTGTTCAAAGGTTTCATTATTCATCAGGTTATAGCCTGAATCATCTTTATACAGGTACTGGAACGCTTTTTTCTCTACACGTACCGGGAATATGTTCTCGCCACTGTTCCAGGTTTTTTCAATGGAGCGGTTGTTATCAACTCCTTTCAGCTTTGCCCATACTTTTGCGGCGGCTCGCGCTGTTTTATTCTCGCCGAATTCCACAACGGAATAAAGGCTGCCGTCCAGTTTCAGGATCATACCGCGGCTGATGTCGGATGTAGTTGCCATAGTTTTAGTTTTTAATACCAGCCCATTCGGGCAGGCGCAAAAGTAGGGATTGGCCCGGGATTATGAAACTATTTCCTCAAATTCCAGGTTCAACATACTGCCATTTCTCCTATTTTTGCGCCACAATTCAAAACACCAGAATCAGTTCCCATGGCAGTATTAGTGAATAAACAGTCGAAGATCATTGTTCAGGGTTTTACCGGAACAGAGGGTACTTTTCATGCTACCCAAATGATCGAATACGGTACCAATGTAGTAGGTGGCGTTACTCCTGGCAAAGGTGGCAGTTCCCACCTCGACAGACCCGTTTTCAACACAGTAGCCGAAGCGGTAAAAAATACCGGCGCCAATGTGAGCATCATATTTGTTCCGCCAGCCTTTGCCGCCGATGCCATCATGGAAGCCACCGAGGCAGGCATTGCCCTGGTTGTATGCATCACGGAAGGTATTCCTGTGCAGGACATGGTAAAAGTGAAGAACTATCTGCAGGGAACTAAAACAAGACTGATCGGCCCTAATTGTCCTGGTGTGATCACTGCCGGTGAAGCCAAAGTAGGCATCATGCCGGGCTTTATTTTCAAACAGGGTCGTATTGGCATCGTTTCCAAAAGCGGTACCCTCACTTATGAAGCCGCCGACCAGGTGGTGAAGGCCGGATTGGGTATCAGTACTGCCATTGGTATCGGTGGCGACCCCATTATCGGAACGCCTACCAAGGAAGCTGTTGAATTGTTGATGAATGATTCCGAAACCGATGGTATCATCATGATTGGTGAGATCGGTGGAAGCATGGAAGCCGATGCCGCACGCTGGATCAAAGACAATAAGACCAAACCCGTAGTCGGATTCATAGCCGGGCAAACAGCGCCTCCCGGTCGCCGTATGGGGCATGCCGGCGCCATCATCGGCGGTGCAGACGATACCGCTGCAGCCAAAATGAAGATCATGGCAGAATGTGGTATATCGGTAGTGGCCAGTCCCGCTGATATTGGCAAGACCATGGCAGCCGCACTGAAAAAATAAGAAAGTCAGACACCATTAAGATAACCCGGCAATGTTCTCATTGCCGGGATTTTTTTGTTTCCTCCGTGCCTGTTTGTGTAATTGACAACCGGTTTGCATCCTTACCTGTAAGAATGTATTTTACTTTATAAAATCAACAGCATGGCTTTAAAGAAGATATGCCTGGCAGCAACAATAATTGTCTCTACTATTATTCATGCCCAGCAAAACGATACGGTTTACCAGAAAGCCTGGGGCAGGATTGACTCACTGATTGTATTAAAAAACCGCCCGCAGTCTGCACTCTTACAAGTTGACTCACTATACAGGAAAAGCCTGCGACAGCAGCAAAAAGCGCAAACGATCAAATGCCTTATTTACAAATATTCGCTGGAAGACAGGGTAATGGAAGACGACCCCAACAAGGCTGCCCAAACACTCCAACAATTCATCCGCAGTACCAGTGATCCGGTACAAAAAAGCATCCTGAATGCCTTGTTGGCAAAAAGACTGGATGCATATCTTAATATGAACCTTTGGCGGTTATACAATCGAACTACGACCATTCATTTTGTGAAAAATGATATTAAAACCTGGGGGGCAAATGATTTTCATAAAGCCATTACAGCCTATTTCCAGGCAGCTTTAGCAGATAAGTCCATACTGTCAGGGATCAACACATCGATGTATCACGCAATCATGATCGAAGGCAACAGATCACGTCCTTCCCTCTATCATCTGCTTGCCCATGAAGCGCTCGACTATTTCAAATCGGTTGACAGCTACTTCGCCAAACCTGTTCAACCTTTTACCATTAGTGACAGTGCAGCGTTGTTCAGCAGGCATGCATTCACAGCACATAGATTCATTACAAAAGACAGCAGCTCCCATGACTGGCTAGCCTTGCAGTTATACCAGCAATTGCTGCAAACAACGGCTGACAAAGAGGAATTATTGGAAACAGATATTGAAAGAATCGAATGGGTACATTCGAAAGCTGTATTCAGCAATAAAGAACCTGCTTATACTGCCGCATTGAAAGCCATTGCATCGGGTGAAAAAAATCTTTCTTCTTCTGCAAGAGCCTGGTACTACCTGGCTGAATTGGAGATAAATAAAGCCAGTCGCTACCAGGCTGGTATGGACAGCAGTGACCAATACGCCTATGTAAGGGCAAAAAAAATGATAGACGAAGCGCTTTCCCTGGTTGATAAAACCAGCTTCTGGGGAAATGATCTCCAAACTTTGTTGTTGCAGGTCATACGTAAGGAACTGACTGCCCAAACCGAAAGGGTAAATATACCGGGCAAGCCATTCAGGGCCCTGGTGAATTTCAGGAACATAGATACACTTTATGCCAGGATCATACGCGTTGACAGGCAGGATCTGCCAAAAGCATTTTGGGAGCAGGGTTATTGGAAAAAAATGACATCCCTGGAAGCATACAGGACTTTCATCCGGGTATTGCCTGCCACCAATGATTACCGGCCTCATGCCGTTGAGATCAAGATTGATGAACTTCCTGCGGGCAGCTACGCCCTGCTCTGTTCAAGCAGTGCACAATTCAATGACAGTCTGAATAAATTGAGCATGCAGTTCATTGATGAACTCGAACCCGTCCGCCGCGGCCCGTACGGCGGGGGGATGGGGTACGTCTGGCTCGACGGGCAGATGGACATCGCGTTGACGCTCCGGACGATCGTGGTGCCGACCGCGCTGCGTGATGGTGCGACCTGGACGTACCACATCCAGGCGGCGGGGGGGATCGTCGCCGACTCGGAGCCCGAGCCCGAGTTTCAAGAGACGGTGAACAAGGCGGCGGCGCTGGCCCGCGCGATCGACGCGGCGGAGGAGGCGTTCGGGGGGCAAGAAGCGACGCCGTGACGAGGTGACGGAGTAAAAAAGTCGCGCAGCGACGCTTCGCACCTCCCCGGGTCGCCGACGGGGGAGGTGCCGAGTCCGCGAGGCGGAGGGGGTCTTCGTTGGGCGCACGAAATGGAAGAAGAGACAAAGAGACGAAAAGACGCTGTGAAAGGCAGAAAAAAGAGGCCCAAACGCAAGCGCGAGCGCGGGCTCGGGGTGCTGCGCGGCGGTGGGTCTCTTGCCGGCAGCCTTCTTCTGTGGCACGTCACCCCATTTCCCAGGTCCGCCCAATCTCTGAACCGACCGCTCGGAGATCCGATGGACCTGGGGTGGGGAAAATGGGGTCGGTTCGGAGATCCGATGGACCTGAAACCGTGCCACTGACCTTGCCTTGAAGGTCAGTGCCTTCTGGTTTCGTGCCACTGACCCTGCCTTGAGGGTCAGTGTCTTCTGGTTTCGTGCCACTGACCCTGCCTTGAGGGTCAGTGTCTTCTGAGCAACCAACCCGCACTGACCTCCAAAGCGAGGTCAGTGGCACATCATCCAGACAAGTCGGGCACGGGGAAAATGGGGCGTGCCACTGACCCTGCCTTGAGGGTCAGTGTCTTCTGGGCAACCCACCCGCACTGACCTCCAAAGCGAGGTCAGTGGCACATCATCCAGACAGGTTGGCCATGGGGGCGAGCGGGGTTGATATGATCGCGTGTGAACGGACCGAAGGTCATCCAACTCGGTCGGATGGAGTATGGCGAAGCGCTGGCGGTTCAGCGGCGGCATGTGGAGGAGGTTCTGGCGCATCGGGCAGCGGGGTCGCCGCGGGCGGGTCGGCTTCTGCTCGTCGAGCACGACCCCGTGATCACCCTCTCCAGGCGGGCACAGACGAGCGGGAACCTGATCGCAACGGAGCAAGAACTCGTGCGGGCGGGGGTGGCGGTGCACGCGACCGACCGCGGCGGGGACATCACCTACCACGGGCCGGGCCAACTCGTCGTCTATCCGATCCTCGACCTCAACGCCCTCAACCTTCGCCTCATCGACTACATCCGCTTCCTCGAAACCATCATCATCGAGACACTCACATCATTCAACATCAACGCCCACACAGAGCCGGGCGCAACGGGAGTCTGGGTGGGTGGGAAAATGGGGCAAGCGAGAAAGTCGCGCAGCGACGCCCCGCTCCCTCCCCCGTCGCCGATGGGAAATGGGGCGGGGGAGGTGC
>CAZFHW010000158.1:4914-6181 GCA_964518885.1 uncultured Parvibaculum sp.
CAAAGAGACAAATCGAGAAAGTCGCGCAGCGACGCCCCGCCCCCTCCCCCGTCGCCGATGGGAAATGGGGCGGGGGAGGTGCCGAGTCCGCGAGGCGGAGGGGGTCTTCGGGCGACGAAGTGATTGAGGGGGAAGAGACGCAGAGACGCAGAGACGAAGAGACGAAGTGGGAAAGACAAAGGGGGACAGGTCCCCTTCTTCCCCAGTGCCAAGTGCCTAGTGCCCCGTCCCTTCTCCCCGGGAACATGGGGTCGAGGGAAATGGGGGCCGCCAAGATCGCAGCCATCGGTGTCCGCGTGCAGCGGTGGGTCTCGATGCACGGCTTTGCGCTCAATGTGGATCCGAACCTTGCGCACTTCGACCTCATCGTCCCCTGCGGCCTCGCAGGCCGCGCGGTGACGAGCATGAAAGAGACCTTGGCCGAGAAATGCCCGTCAATAGACGAGGTTTCAGCACGGGTCGTCGAGGTCATGGAGGCGAGAATCGGGCGGTGAACAGGCTGTGAACAGGCTGGCAATGCCAGATCTGCGGGTGGACGCAATGCCACATCGTGGGCAAAATTCGCAGCCCCGCCGGGCAATGGGGGAGATTGTCGTCAGGGCTTGGGCACAAGGTCCACCACAATCGGCAGGTGATCGCTCGCAGCCGAGTCCGAACGGTCGAGCCCGATCCGCGCAAGCGCAGCGTCGCTCAACACGCGCGTGTCAAACACGAACGAACGTGCCACACGCGCCCCCGAATCGCCCACGATCGCAAAATCGAGCCGACCCGGCACGAAAGGCCCACGGTCACTCGACCACGTCGCTGCCGACGCGTCACCCAGCACCAACGCCTCGACAATATCCATGTCCGTCCCATCGCGGTCAAGCCCGGTCCGCAGCAGATCGATCGGCCTGCGTGAGCCGACGAGGTTGATGTCGCCTCCGATGAACCGCATCGGCGTGCCGCTCTCGCGCAGGGCGAGCCCCAGCGCCCGGTTGATCGCCTCGGCCTCAGCCAGCCGACGCGCGTCCTCGGTGCCACCCGACCCGCCACAACATTTCAGGTGCACACTCGCCACCGAGATCGCGCCCACAGCCGTCTCGACCACCGCGCCCACAAACCGCACGGGCCGATCCGAATCGCCCAGCAGGATCTGCCCGGGTCCAAGGGGCACCACCGCCCCGCGGGCTGCCACCGCCACGTCCGGCGAGTCGCCCATCACCGTCCGCCACTCCGACCCACCCGAAAGATTCGCCGTCAGCCATGTTTCGAGCGAGTGCCCCGT
>CAZFHW010000159.1:0-6176 GCA_964518885.1 uncultured Parvibaculum sp.
CGGATATCAAGCGCATCGCTAATAAGGGTTGCGTCAAGTTCTTCGAGCCCGGCTTCTTCCTCGCGCAGGGCTTCACGTGCGCGGGCGAGATTGCCAGCGGTGGAGATCAACTGCACACGGGTCTGCTCAAGTGATCGCCTTGTTTCCAGGAAAACAATGCGGGACACAAGTCCCTTCTCAACAAGGCCCTCGCGCAAGGTGACCTGCTCGACCATGAGCTGCACTTGTTCTTTCAGACTGAGCCTTTGGTTCGAGAGAGATTCAATTTCAGAGATACGCTGTTCGATGCGGGCCAAAAAACCTTCACGCCGCCGGTCGGCGGCTGTGAGAGAGGCCTGTAGATGTGCTTCCTCGTTTGCAAATGTTGTGAGGTCCGCCTCTGATGGCGCAGCACCCACGATGGCGGGGTCCATAGGGCGGGCATCGATGAAGGCGGTCAGGCGTTCGATTTTAAACCGGGCGGCGCTCTCCCTCGCGGTGAGCTGCCCCAGATCACCTTCAGCGGCAATCGGTTGCAGGAGCACCAGAGGCTGACCTGCGTCGACGATTTCGCCTTCGCTAACGAGCAGTTCGGCGACAATGCCACCTTCCAGATGTTGTACGAGGAGCACTTGTCCGGCGGGCGTGACTTCCCCGTTTGCGCGGGCGAGCTCTTTGATTTCGGTAACCGAGGCCCACAGGATGGAAAGCGCAAGAAAAACACCACCAACGATCATCAGGTGTTGATAGAAGCGCGGTGGTCCGCTCTCTTCAAGCGTTAGGGGCAAGGCGAGCTTTTTTGAAAGATCAGCTTTTTGGGCGACCTTTTTCTTGTTGGTTTTTTCAACTGCTGACAAAGCCGCCATCCTTGAAACAATTACTGTCCTCTCATCGGCGCAAACGAGCACAGGTGAAAGGAAACCCCTCGGAAACTGAGGAAAATCCTGCCCTATTAGTATTAAGGGGACCTTAAAATCAGCTGTTCAGACGTTCCAAAACAGCATCTGGGGGACCATCCAGAACAACCCGGCCCCGATCCAGATAGACAAGCCGGTCGGCAAGCCGCATGTGGCTTGGTCGGTGGGTGACCATCAAGATGGTCACTTTGCCCTTCAGGGAGAGGAGTTTTTTGACCAGTTTTTTGTCGGCCTCGTCATCAAGGCCGAAAGCTGGCTCGTCGAGGAGCAGAATCGGGGCATTTTTTACGTAGGCACGGGCCAGATTAAGTCTCTGACGGACACCCCCAGCCAGATTGGCAAAATCTTCCTGTGACATGCGGGTCTCAATTCCGTCGGGAAGGGCGGCGATATAGTCGGTCAGGCCCGCATCGGCAAGCGCATTGTAAATGTTTTCCTCGCTGGCAGTCGGGTCAGCAAGTCGTAAATTCTGGGCAATTGTTCCGTAAAAGAACGTGGCGTTCTGAGGCAGATAAGCAATGGCATTGCGCATCTCGCCCGTATCCAGCTGCCGAATATCCAGACCATCAAGCGAGATGGACCCGGCTTGCGGTTTGTAGAGCCCGGCAATGGTTTTGAGGATCGTTGATTTGCCTGCCCCATTGGGTCCATTTAGAGCGATGAAGGTGCCGGGTTCTACATCAAGGGTGACCCCCATGAGTGCCGGTTCGGCGCCTGCTGAAAAACGCAAAGATGTATTTTGAAGGGAGATCCCGCCTTTGAATTTGCGGAAGAAAGATGGAAGCCGCCCTGCCTCGCGCTCGAGCGGAAGCCGCATCAGCATGTCGATCTGCTTGAGGCTTTGTCCGACCTGATTGATGCGACTGAAGCTTAGGAAGATGGATTGGATAGGGCCGAGGACGCGCCAGACAAAAGCCATGGTGGCGATAAGCGCACCAATGGACAAATTTCCTTCCATCGCTTGGAGAGTGCCAATAGCCAGTGTCGCCACGCCTGCGATTGTCATCAGCGCCTGAGCGACGGTCTGGATGAACATATTGATCCGGGCGGTCTTGGCGTGAGCAAGCGCGGCGTTCTCGGAAATCGTATTGAACCGGTCGCGCCAGATATCTTCGGCAGCGCATTGTTTGAGTGTGCGTTGCTTTGTTACAAGCTCGATAAGGAAATTTTGGCGTTTGTTCCTAATCTCCATGGATCGGTCATTGGCTGTTTTGACAATCGGCGCCATGACCAGACCAAAGAGCAAAAACGTTACCATTAAGATGACGGGTACCCAGCCAAGGGGACCTGCGATCAGAAAAATGGCGAAGACAAATATGATCACAAAGGGCATATCAAACGCAGCCGCTGCAAGAGGGCCGGTGAATATTTCTCGCACGCCTTCAAATTGTCTGAGCCGACCAAGCTGTGCACTGACCGGTGCGCTCTCTGTCATGGCAACGGGCATATAGAGCAACTGTTGGAAAGAGGCACCACCAACCTGCGCATCAATGCGCGCACCAAGATAAGCAAGCGCACGGCCGCGAATAACGCGTAGGCAGGCTTCGACGCCGATGATGAGCAGGATACCGGCAACGAAGTAGCCAAGTGTTTCTGCGGAGCGTGTGCTAATCACGCGGTCGTAAACACCCATGATAAAAATAGGGACCATCATGGCGGTTAGGTTGGTGACGAAGCTGATGGCAAAGGTCTCAAGGATAAGACGCTTGAAGCGCCCGATCACATTCCAGATCCAGCTCTGTTGGGCCTGACGAGGGGACGTTCTGTCTATGGTCTCGCCTTGTTGGATCAGATAGGCGGTCCCTCTGGTTTTACCGGCGTCAATTGTTCCCTCTGACGTCGTTTTCCCATCAAAGATGGATAGCGTGTCACCATTGCGCGCAAAGATGACCCCGACATTCTCGCCGTCTGTCGTAAACAGGCAGGGCAACTGACTGGGCTTGAGATCACAGAGCCTGAGTGAACGTGCGGTTGAAACATAATTCAGGTTGGACAGAATGATGCGCACATCATCAAGGTCCAGCTCATCAACAAAATGGGGAAGAGCCTCCGCAAGATGTCTCGCTTCCCCGCGCCAGCCAAGTTTGTCCAACAGGGGCATGAGGCAAGCTCCTGCCGCTGACCGGCCTTCGAACTGGCCAATATTGCCGCCATGCAAAAAGGCAGACAGGAGAGGTTTTCTGCTGGGCGCGGCTCTATCCGATCCGGTGTCATAGGTAATGCTCATGATGCGGCCTGAACGGAAGAAGGCGCCTGCTCGACGGGGAGTGCCGCCGGTGTCTCGGACTGACCCTCTGTGATGTCTACAAGCTCACCGTTGGTCATATCCAAACGGCGATCAGCAATGCGCATAAGCGAGGGACGGTGGGTGATGGTGATAATGGTCGGCCCGCCTTTCAGCACCTTCAGTGCGTTCATGACTTTCTGGTCGCCCTTGGCATCCAGCGTGTTGTTTGCTTCATCAAACAGAAGAATTTGCGGCTTCATGGCAAGGGATCGCGCAATCGTCATGCGTTGCAAGAAACCCATTGGCAGCTGCTCAGCAATGCCTTGATTGACTTTCGTGTCATACCCTTCGGGGAGGTGGTGGATGTCTTCTTCCAGCCCGATCGCGCGTGCAGCAAGGCGTGCATTGTCAATTGCATCCCCCGTGCGGAACATGGCGAGGTTTTCCAGGATGGTGCCCTGAAAGACAACGGGGTTAGGAGGAACATAGGAGATCCAGTTCGAGAGCGCCTGTTGATGGGGGCCGGTGGCTTCCATGCCATCAATCAAGACCTTGCCTTCTGTCGGGCACAATTCTCCCGATAACAATCGGATGAGAGTTGATTTACCGGAATTGTCTCCCCCGGTAATGGAGATCATTTCACCGGGTTTGAATTTGACGGAGACGTTCTTGATGATATCGGGCAAATCTGCGCCATATCGGAAACTCACATTCTTCAATTCAATAAGACCTGCCAGCGCGGGAATGCTGTTTTCGTTCGCGGCGGTTTGACCGCCGGGAAGGTCCAAAAGGCTGGCTGCTTTCTCACGCGCGACATCAACGCTTTGCAACTGCGTCCACAGGCTAAGGCCTTTGAGGAGTGGCTGAATGGTACGTCCCGAAAGCAGGGTGCAGGCCGCAAGTGACCCCATGGACAGGCTTCCATTGATAACAAGCAACGCCCCGACAGAGACAACGGATACCATCGTTACACCGGCAAAGACCGCGCCAAATGACTGCGCGATGCCGCTGAGCTCAATGGTGCGGTAGGTTGCCGAGGCACCGGTGCGGAGCAAACGCTCGTAGCGGCGCTGGATCTGGGGCTCCATCGCCATACTTTTGATGGCCGGTATGCCATTCAGCGTCTCCACGATGAAGCTGTAGCGCCGGTCGTCAAATTCCCACCGATCGCTGAGAACTTTGCGAAGTGCGCTGCCGCTCAACGCAGTGACGACAACGAGGACACCGAAAAGAGCAATGGGAACCAGAACGAGCGATCCACCGATAATCCAGATAAGCGCAAGGAAGGCAGCAACAAAAGGGAGATCGAGCATGAGAAGGCGTGACTGTCCGCCTTCGAAGTCGCGGATTGTTTCAATTGCCCCGAGTTTATCCATGTAGCCGCCGGGGGTTTCCTGCTCGAATTGCTGGGAGGGTGTGCTGAGAAAACGATCGACCACGGTAACACTCAGTGCGTGATCAAGCTGCGCGGCGTACCAGATAACAAGACTGGAGCGCGCAAACCGGAATACAGCGTCAACACACATGATGCCAATAAGGCCCAACACCATGACAGTCAGTGTTTCGACTGCCTGGTTGGGAATGATCCGATCGTAAATCTGGAGCATGGCCAGCGGCGTGGCCAACGCGAAGAAATTGATGGCAATGGAACCAATGAGGATCGGCGGGCTTAAAGGACCAGCGCCTTTAGCAGTGAACTCTGCAAAACGTGGGTCGCGACCGCCGGAGACGAACACATGTAGAGAGGCGAGAGAAGATCGTATCTTCGCACGCCATCCACTTTGAATTTGTTTCTGAGCCATCTTGTTCGCTGCACCGTCCCGACACGCGTGAAAGCGCACCATTCGCTTCCTCAAAACGACAGCATCGGGCTAAGTTTTTGTTTTTTGGTTAATTTTTTGCTGTCGGACAATTTTCCGCAGAAAAGCAACAACGTTGAGTTGCATTTGTCTCAAATTGTCGAGGGTTTCTGGGGTTTTCGCCAAATCCTCCGCCTTTTTTGAGGGGAACTATTTTCGCTACCAGCCGTTAACCAGACTTATTGACGGGGAGTTAACGCCTGAAACGCACCTTTGAGAGCGATTGAAGGACCGTTGCGTGTGTTTTCCAGCGGTTCGGCGCGCCTAGGAATGTAGGTGAGCTCGTGTGTAGGAAGGTAGCAAAATGGCTGATGAAACGAACCACAACGGCAACACCGGAGCGAACGGTCGTCCAAACGATGGTGAGACAGCTGATGACTTGTTTCTGTTCGACACAGACGGTACCCGACGCCCGCGCGAGGAAGACAGCGAGATTGATCTGAACGATCTCCAGGGAGTTGGCGCTGCGGACGACGTTACCAATCCAAACATCCATATGGGTATTCAGCGCGAAGGGATCACTCTGGAAGGTGCTCCACGAGACGATTCCATCGAAACAGCTGGGACTTCCGAGAGTGCAATAACGAACGCTTTGTCTGGCGACGCTTTGGCCACTGGCGCGGCGACGCGCACGGTTTCCGGAAACGCAGGCGAACAGGCGACTGGCGATGTCATCGGCACTGCTCTCTCCGGCGCGTCCGCCAGCGCTGTGCCACAGCCAGAAACCCTGGTGGAGGAACGGCCAGATGTTGCCCGTGTGGCCAGTGAAGGCGTTGGCGGTGCTGCCCTTAAGGGAGCCTCCATAACCAACATTGAAAGTGCTGGTGCGACCGCTGGCTCGCCAAGCGCGACAACGGGTGACGAAGAAATTCTTGCAGCTCACAGTGCCGAAGAGCCGAACAGGGCACCCGACAGTATTTCCCTGAGCAATGCTTCATTTGGAGAAAATACAGCAGGCGCTATTGTTGGAACATTGTCAGCGACGGATCCTGACGGGGGTGGTCCATTCACTTACGAAGTGAATGATGTGCGATTTGAGATCGTCGAGCTCAACGGAAATGTTCAACTCAAGCTGAAGCCAGGCGTGAGCTTTGACCATGAGACAACCCCGCAAGTTGATCTCGTTGTTACGGTTACAGACGAAGGTGGACTGAGCCATGAGCAGGGCTTTACACTCGCCGTTGGCGATGTGAA
>CAZFHW010000160.1:0-6048 GCA_964518885.1 uncultured Parvibaculum sp.
GAACGATCGCCTCCGCGAAGTAGGCGCCGGACTGCAAATGACACCACCCGTTCTGCCTGCTCCCCTTCCTGCTCCAGAAGTTGATCGAAAAGATCCTGAAATGTCAGGGCAAAATCTTCTGGGTCAAGGTTGATGTAGGGGCTTTCCTGCGCAAGCAGGTAGGCGACGTTGAAGACAGCGACGCGTGCTGCAGCCGGTTTAACGGCCTCGGCACGCGCGTTGGTCATGTCTGCGCGTACCTCGACGACATCCATATCGCCCCTCCCCGTCAACAGCCAGACCTCGTTGATACCCAGGCGAGCGAGATCGATCAGAACATTCGCCTTGGGCATCCCCGCACCAAGTTCATAGCGTTCCCAGGTTTTGCGCTCCAGGCCCCAGAATGCCGCCATTTTGGAGGCACTAAGGTTCATTGAATTGCGAACTTCGCGCAGCCGAAGACCGAATGCCAGCAAATCACTTTCTTCACTCAAGAGCTGACCTTTCCGGGACGGTTGCAGCGAGTGGGTTCGTCATCAGAGCGATGACATCCACTTCCTTGCTAGAAGTCAAAATAGAATCCACATATTCCAATGGAAATTCAAGAAGATAGTGGAGAGACGGAAGATTTTCTAAGTAACAAAAAGAAAATTGGGAATTTATGTTCGAATCCAAGTCCACGCCCAAAGAAATTGATAGAGAAAATAACAACAAAAAGAAAATGGTTACTCAAGAAATCGGGATTTCCATTCAATTTTACTTAAGTTTCATACATTCAGCAGAGCTTAGCCGGCGGGTGGAAGAGCAACGGTCAAAATGTCGTTCGATGGTGGCGCTTTCTAAGAACCGTGGTCAATCTAATGGGGATCTAAATGAATATTCAGGCAATACTCCCGCAATCGCGCGGCAAGCTGAACAAAAAAGGCGGTGCCTTTCGTTCCATTGTTGACTCACTTCCCGTCGCAGTCATGACCTGCGATATGCACAATGATTTTCGGATCGACTACATCAACCCGAGAACACTCGAAGAACTAAAGCCTATCGAACACGCCCTCCCCTGCTCAATTAGTGAGCTGATGGGTCAGTCGATTGACATATTTCACAAGCACCCAGAGCACCAGCGCAAGCTCCTGTCTGATCCGCGCAATCTTCCCCATCATGCGATAATCAAGCTGGGCGACGAATATCTCGATCTCAACGTCACCGCCAATATGAGCGCCGATGGGCAATATTTGGGCCCCGTTCTGACCTGGAGCGTCGCAACGGAAAATGTTCGCCGGGAAGAAGAGAGCAACCGCCTCCTGCGCATCCTGGACGAAATGCCTGTCAATATAATGGTGGCTGACAAAGACACGTTGGAAATCACATACGCCAACAAGACCAGCATCGAAACCCTCACGCCCCTGGAGCATTTGCTGCCGATCAAGGCAAAGAACCTCAAAGGGACCTGCATCGATGTTTTCCACAAGAACCCAGCTCATCAGCGCAAACTGCTTGCTGATCCAAACAATCTCCCCTGGGAAACAAACATCAGCCTGGGCGATGAAACCCTCTCACTGCGCATTTCACGCCTCGATGACTCTGACGGAAACTACCTTGCTCCTCTGCTGACCTGGAGCGTCATTTCAGAGCAGATCAGCATGGCCACCAATGTAGCCGGTGTCACAGAATTGGTGGCTTCCGCCGCCACCGAGCTTGACGCAAGCGCCAGCACGATGGCCAGTTCAACAGCAGAAACCACCACACAGGCTTCTTCCGTCGCCGCTGCGACAAAACAGCTGGAGGCAACTGTTACCGAAATCTCCCAGCAGGTTCATAAATCCTCCGATATTGCGCGCGCCGCGGTCGCAGAATCCAGACGATCCAATGAGTCAATCAACCGACTTTCAGAATCAGCACAGAAGATCGGCCAGGTGGTGACACTCATCCAAGACATTGCGAGCCAGACAAACCTGCTGGCCCTGAATGCAACTATCGAAGCCGCACGGGCAGGAGAAGCAGGCAAGGGCTTTGCTGTCGTCGCCTCTGAGGTCAAGGCACTGGCTACCCAGACTGCAAAAGCCACAGACGATATCTCAACCCAGATCACGGAAATCCAGAACAGCATGGCGCAGTCGGTGGAGGCCATCCAGTCTGTTACCACAACGATTGAGCAGATGGGTGAGATCACAGAGACTGTCGCCGCCGCCGTGGAAGAACAAGGCGCATCCACTCGTGAGGTCAACCAGAACATCCAAGGCGTCATGCAGGCTGCCGAGGAGTCAGGCAATGTAGCCGAACAGGTACGCCAGGCAGCCGCTGAACTGAGCGAACAGTCCGAAAAAATGTCGGGCCATGTTGACGGCTTCCTGCGTCAGCTCGGTGTCAAAAAATAACACCCGCAACGATTGCGGCCATCAAGACGAAAACCGCTGGGTGTATCCACATCCGGCGGTTTTTCTTTGGGTACAAACGAAACCGGCGGAAAATTTCGAAAATGGTGGGCCGTGCAGGGTTCGAACCTGCGACCTAGTGATTAAGAGTTAACAGGTTCATTTTTTAGGACAAGGTAATTAGCGGTAAACAGCGAAAATTTCGTTTGAATCCAAACGATTTTTCGTGCAAAAGTTGATAATTATCAACCATCCACTACACCAAGGACTAGCTGATTCATGGCGGTAGGGTCTAAACCTCAAGTTACGCTCACCAATTCCCGCATCAGAAGACTACCGGTTGGCCGACACAAAGACGCTGCAACGCCCGGCCTGTATGTAGTGATCGGCAAGCGCGCGATCTCGTACACGTTTCTATACAAGCGCAATGGCAACTCTCAGTTCGTTCAGATCGGCAAGGCCAGTGATGGAATGACGATTGAAGAAGCCCGTCGGGAAGCTGGTCGACTTCACGACCGCCTACGTGAAGGTGGCAATCCGAAAGACGAAATCAAAACCGCCAGCGGTCGCAAATCATCGACCATCACATTCCGTGAAGCGTGGGATGAGTATTGCGAGGTTCATCTCGCGAACCGCCGAAACCCAAAAAAAGAGGCAAGCATAGTCGAAAGGCTCGCCATCCCCGCTCTCGCTAACAAGGCAATCATATCGATAAGCAAGAATGACGCGCGAGACGTGATCAAGGCCGCGATGAAATCAGCCGCGAAGAATGAAAACGCAAGACGGAAGCGAGGCGGCAAACCGCCCTCTCCTACCGCCGGGCACCATTCAGGCAAAAACCTTCAGGCAAGACTGCGCCATTTCTTCAACTGGTGCCGCGACTGCGACTACACAGAATTCAATCCGTTCGAACGTTTAGGGATAGAGTTCGTGACCGAGGCCCGTGAACGCTTTCTCAGCCTGCCGGAAATTGAGCGGGTGTTATACGTCTCAAATTCGCACCCAAACCCGACGTATCGTGCCCTTGTTCAGACCTTGTTCTATACAGGTATGCGTGACACCTCAGAGGTGACAGCAATGCGTTTTGGCTGGCTTGACCTCACCCCCGACGCTGAGGCCGTTGTCATCCCTGCGGACAACGCAAAAAACCGCAAGATCAACACGGCGGCGCTACCCGCGCGAACTGCCCATTTGTTGCGCTACTTGCGCGCAAAAGCACTGCAATACCTCGATGAAGAAAGTCGCGACCTATCAGAAATTGATGATCTCTTCGTGTTTTCGACGAACGGCACAGCACAATATCAAGGACTCAGCAAAGACAAGGCCCGACTTGATCAGCTTTTGACAGAACATGCGACCGAAACGGATCAGCCGAATATAGATCACTTCACTCATCACGACCTCCGCAGGACGGCGGCAACTCAATTGGCAGCGCTTGGGTGTTCAGAAGAGATCATAGAGCGAGGCGTCTTACGTCATCTCCCAGCGGGAAAATCTGACTTGAAGAGAACCTATGGTCGCCACGAATATGTCAACGAAGCCCGTGAGGCTTTGAACACATTGGTTGAGGCTTATCACGCCAACGACCATCAGAATGCACTTGTTGATCTCGACATTATCGAACGAGAGAAACAATGGGCCACACTGAGCCCCGAACAAAAGGAAAGGGCGCGGCAGTTCGATCCATTCAGCAACGGTAACAAATCCAGATCGGAAACGGGCTTAGACGCAGAGACCTTGGCCATCCTTGCGGATGAAACCATGGCGGGTTTTGATTATGGTCAAAGAGGGCGAAAGAAGCGGCTCGGAATAAAACCGCCATCTCGCCAGACTAAAAGAGACAAAACTGCTAAGTTTGCGAAAGGCTAAAATGTATTCAGGGTCGTAAGTTGTTTCTGAGTTGAAGAACGAGGATGCATACTCCAAACAAAAAGAAAAGCAAACCGATGCATCCCAGTTTGATTTCACACCAAGGCGAAGAGTTTTCCCTCGAACATCTGAGACGTTCCATCAAACTGATGGAATGGAAAGATAGAGAACAGAAGAATTTGGAAATTAGTATACAAATCAGATACAGTGACCATTGCTATACAGAGCTTATAGACTCGGAAATTAGTTCCGGTTCTTTTGTCTCAGGCAACAGAGTTTTTCTACCCGAGCGGCACCGCTTGTCGATGGGACTGCCGGTACTCATTGAGGGTCTTGTAAACAAGCCAACAAGTCGCGTCGGGATCACTTACGAAAAAAATTGCCATGTCTATAAACTGAAAGTGGCAGAACCATTGCCTCAAGGTCATCGGTATGCAGTATTTTTCAGGTTGAAAAAGTCAAGGACTGACGACCCCAGCCATGGCATTCGCAAGCTCGACCTCATCGTCGAAAGCGCTTACGTCAGATCTAACCGCGTCCAAATTAGGGAGAACACCGTATTTGGGAAGATTGCAATAAATACGATTAGCCAAAAATAAAGGGCGGCTCAAAGGCCGCCCTAGCATTTCCTCGACAAGCCAAACCAAATATGGTCCACAGCCATAAGCAAGTGATTGGGTTTCCCCAACGACGCTGACACGCTCAGCCCTCTCGGACTTTAGTCGATCCGTTGCCAGTGACTAGATTATTGAATCTATTGACGGCCTCGTCAACAAAAATCCACATCGCTTTCCATTGGTTAACCCATTGTAAATAAAGCGGTTCTCAATATTACCAAGCAAAAGGCTGAAACGAAATCCTTGATACATCAAAACGTTAAATACTGTTAACAGCTATTTGTGCGGCAGCAAAAATTTTAAATGCGAATGTACACAAACTCAATTGTTATACCTCTGAAATGCACTAGGCTCGACCTTACCACCCTCATGAACCCTCACACCGGTCTCAGCCTGCTTGTCGTCAAACGTGTCGACGACCGCATAGTTTGACCCACGCATTACAAGCTTGTCGCCGATTTCCGGCGTTCTGCCCGCCGCCACCATGAAGTCAGATTTTCGAAAAGAAATCACCGGCGCTTGGTATAGGTCGGCGTTTTTGGCTCCGAATTCTCCTAGGTCGCCTTCCAGCCTGTTTTCATTTTTCACAATGCCGCTGATCAAGAACGCCGTACCCTCACGGGGCAAGTAAGTAACTTCCTCCCCCATCGCAGTCTCCTTGCTTCCAAATTTACCAAGCAAGGCGTCTACAAATCTAGGGGCACATCAGTTCAAGCTTATACTTTGAGCCACAGACCCACGTTTTCAGCGAGTTCAGTGAGCAAACTATAAGCCTTAGAAAGGTAATTTCGCTTCTGCGTCGAGGGAAAAGTCAACTTAAGTCAAATAGCTCTCTGAGCTACTCCCTATCACTGTACAGGCTGCTCTAGCTGATACGGGTCACGACAGGCACATGAAAGGGCTCATCATGACCCGCTTGTCACCTCAGAAATCCCAGCGTGCTCTCAGAACAAGCGTATTGCTGAGATACCGGTCCTTGAATTCAGCATCATATTGAACAGAAACCGAAACCCCTTCGTCGTTTGAGTAATCCAAAGCCATGCCGACATTAAGTGCATCTTTAGCTGGCTTTGCACCACGCGAGATGAAAGTCGAGCTTCCAAATGCGAAGCTCGACGCTGAGTTAACTTCTGTTGCCTGGAATGCGTGAAACCATCCCAAATGAACTTCAGGCGCCAATTTCCCGCCACCATCCAATGCGTAGTTTGTTG
>CAZFHW010000161.1:0-5998 GCA_964518885.1 uncultured Parvibaculum sp.
GTCCGTATCCGCGCCATGTTTGGGGGCGCAGGCGTTTATTATCACGACATGATGTTTGGCCTCATCGCCAACGAAGTCCTTCATTTCAAAGCCGACGACATCAACAGACCTGCGTTCGAAGACGAAGGTATGGGGCCATTTGTATACGAACCGCCCAGCGGTAAAACCATCGCCATGTCCTATTGGGAGCTGCCCGAGCGGCTTTACGATGAGCCTGAGGAATTGCTCGACTGGGCAAAGGCGGCGATTGAGGCAGCAAGCCGCGCGAAAAAGGCCAAAGCGGGAAAAAGAACGCCTCGTAAGAAAACCGTCGCAAAGAAAAAGGGCCGCTGATTTTTCTCAACGGCCCCTCTTCATTTCACAGATGAAGGTTACTCACCCTGGAAGTTTGCAGGGCGTTTTTCCAGAAAAGCGCGAACGCCTTCTTTGAAATCTTCGCTTCGACCAGCGCTGCGCTGCATTTGTCGCTCAAGATTGAGCTGCTCTTCATAGGTGTTGTCGTCACTCTCCCAATAGAGCTTACGAATGAGCCCGAGAGAGAAGGGGCCGTCTGCCAACTTCCGCGCGATTTTTTGAGTCTCGACGGTCAGTTGGTCGTCCTCAAACACGCGGTTGACGAGACCCCACTGCAGCGCTGTTTCGGCAGGAAGTTTTTCTCCCATCAGCGAGAGCTCCATGGCGCGCGCCCGGCCCACGAGGCGAGGCAGAAGCCAGGTAGACCCACCGTCGGGCACCAGCCCAATGCGTCGGAAGGCTTGCAGGAAGTAGGAAGATTTGGCGCACAAAACCATGTCACCCATAAGCGCGAAGCTCATGCCAACACCGGCGGCGGGTCCGTTGACGGAGGTGATGAAGGGAACGTGCAGGTTCCGCAAGCGCCGGAGGAAAGGGTGATAGGCCGTCTCAAGGGCGGAACCGGCATCAGGGCGCTTGGGAGCATTGCCCCCATCATTTCTGCCCTGCAGGTTGGCCCCAGTGCAAAAGCCCCGGCCCTCACCCGTCATGATGAGGCAGCGGACTTTGTTTTCTGGGTCCTCCACGGCGTCCATAGCGTCGCCTAATCCCTTCAGCATCTCCATCGACACCGCATTCATCACTTCGGGGTGATTGAGGGTAAGCGTCGCCAACCCATCTTCTATATCGAGTTTCGCCCGCTCGAATTCCATTTGGTTCTCCTGTCAGATTGTCAGTATTGATCTGGATATTTTATGCCTGGAACTCAGGCTGTTTCTTTTTGAGGAAGGAAACAACGCCCTCCTTGAAGTTTGGATGGTCACCCAGCATACCTTGCGTGTCGCGCTCATAGTCCAGTTGTTCGGACAGAGTGTTTGTCTCCGAAACGGTGAGCGCCTTTTTGATTTCCCCAAATGCGTTGGGCGGTCCATCCGCAAGCTTGCGGGCGTACGCAAGTGCGTGGTCCATCAGTTTGTCATCATCGACACAGTCAAGAATGAGGCCCCAGTCCGCAGCCATTTCGGCTGACAATTTGTTGCCAAGAAAGGCGAGGGCGCGAGCCCGGGCCCGACCAACAAGGCGTGGCACAAACCAGGTGCAGCCCATATCGGGGATAAGAGCGAGCTTGGGTCCAAAGACTTGCATGAAATAGGCAGAGCGTGCGGCAACAACAATGTCTGCCGAGAGGGCCAGCCCGACACCGCCACCAGCCGTTATCCCGTTGACAGCAGCGATCACGGGTTTGGGGACTTCCGCAAGTTCAAGGACCAGAGGGTTGAAACCAACTTTCATACCGTGCGCGACGCGCTGGCCCGTTGTCATCCCATCATCATCATCCGCGACGCCAGTTGCCAGATCCGCGCCAGAACAAAAGGCTCGGCCATTGCCGGTGAGGAGTAAAACGCGTGCTGTTTTGTCCTCGGCGAAAGAAGCGACCGCGCTGCGGACATCGTCAATCATTTGTGGATTGATGCTGTTTAGAACATCTGGTCGATTAAGAGTCAGACGCGCAATGCCGTCCGACACTTCGTAAAGTATGGTCTCCATGATCCCTCGCCAAAATATAGGGGACGCGCCGCGAAGGCACGTGAAAGCTGATTTGGCGCAAACCTTACTGGTAGCCCCTCTTGGGCGAAAGGCCACCGCAAAATATGTTTGATAATATGCAAAAAAACTCGGACGCCGCGACGTAAGGCCGGTGGCGCTACCGGGCTAGCACCTAGCTCGCTACGGCTTCTTCTTCCGCTGCGCCTGAGGCAATGACACGATTCCGGCCCTGATCCTTCGCCGCATAGAGAGCGGCGTCAGCGCGTTCAATGAGGGTTTGAGGTGTGTCTCCCAACTGAAACTGGGTAACCCCAAGCGACATGGTAACTATCCCGAGGTTTTGCCCAGTGGATTTTTTGATCAACTCGCGAGACTGGATAACCTTGCGGATATGGTCGGCCACCTTCACCGCATCTTCGAGCACAGTGTTTGGTAGTACCATTACAAATTCTTCGCCGCCATAACGCGCGGGCGTATCCTGGCCCTTGACATTACTGTTCAAACATCTGCCGACGAGACGTAGAACTTGGTCACCGGCCTGATGACCAAATGTGTCATTGAATTTCTTGAAGAAATCAATGTCACCCATTGCGAGAGAGAGCGGACTCCCATTTTGACTAGCAGCAGCGATTTCAGTGAGAAGCACCTCGTCAAACGCTTTGCGATTGGGGATGCCGGTTAGCTGATCTGTCATGGCCTCGCTGCGTGCCGCAACAAGGTTGGTCCGCAGCTCTTCCACTTCGCTCTTTGATCGCGTCAGCTTTTCTTCCAGCTGCCGGGAGCGGGCTTCCATCTGCTTGGTAGCCGCAACAATAGTATCGACAACCTGACCGAGATCAGCGGCGGAGATTTCGCTGGTCAATGCAGCACTCACGCCTTCCATTGATTTGCCAAACTGACTGGTGTCTCCCGTTACGCTCGACATCAGCTCAAGGATGTTGTCCATCTTGTCGGAGAGTTGTTCGCCAGCTTCAAGAGTTGAAGTTGCCAAATTAGATTGAGGCAGGGCCAGAAGAGAGGACATTTCGTACATGAATGGGGAATCGAACGGCTTCTGGTCAGAGAAACGTTGGTTTATTTGTTCAATAAGGTCATTGTTTTGGCTCGACGCATAGGAGTACCAGACACCATAGGCGTTTGGCGTAGGCTCAATCTGATTTTCATTCATGAGCCGCATGGCTTGAGCGCCATATTCAACAACTGGTGATCCGCTAATTTCGGGTTGCACGTCTATCCCCTGTAAACACAAAATGGTCCCAACAGCGGTTAAGGTATTCGTCGACTGTTACGCGAGAGTAAATGTTTGCGAAAACATCCGCTCAAAAACGCCTTTTTAGGGGATAAGTGCGGGTTTTGGCTCATATGGCCAGCACCTCACAGAGATGTTACCTTAATAAATGGTTTCTATGGAAAAATGGCAACCGGGAATGGCAGAGATGACGCGGTGCCCGATACCTGAGGCTGGTATTGGTGCAGCACGTGCGGGCAGGCATTTGCCAAGACAGAAAAGCGGCTTTGACCGCCAAAAGGGAGGCTCGGCATGAGCTTAGCTGAAGACAACAGAGGCGCAGATGATGCGCCAGCGGCCACCGCAATGCGGGAAATCTTAGACCGACAGAAAGCAGCGCAGCTCAAAGAGGGAGCCCCCAGCGTCGAGCGCCGGATCGATTGGATTGATCGGGCAATAGCTCTTTTGGTGGACAACCAAAAAGAAATTGCCGAAGCCATGGCTGCTGACTTTGGCCATCGCAGCATCGAGCAATCATTGTTGACCGACATAATGGGATCGATTGGCCCTCTGAAACATGCCAAAAAACATGTTCGAGAATGGGCAAAAGCCGAGAAACGCAAAGTGCTGTTTCCGCTCGGTCTGTTTGGGGCCAAGGCACGCATTGAGTATCAGCCAAAGGGCGTGATCGGTGTCATCAGTCCATGGAATTTTCCGATTAATCTGACTTTCGTGCCCTTGGGCGGAATTTTTGCTGCGGGCAACCGGGTCATGATTAAGCCATCTGAATTCACACCTGTAACATCGGAGCTGATGGCCAGAATGTTCCGGGAGGTTTATGACGAAACAGAGGTCGCGGTTGTAACAGGGGGACCGGCGGTCGGCGAGGCTTTCTCACGCCAGCCCTTCGATCATCTTCTTTTCACAGGAGCTACATCTGTTGCCCGCCATGTGATGCGTGCAGCAGCGGAAAATCTGGTGCCTTTGACATTAGAACTGGGTGGCAAGTCGCCCGTCATCGTTTCTAAGTCTGCCAAGATGGACGACGCTGCGGCCAAGATCATGACAGGCAAGACAATGAATGCCGGGCAGATATGCCTGGCGCCTGATTATGTTTTTGTGCCGGAAAGCAAAGTAGATGAATTTGTTGGTGCTGTTCAAAAGTCGGTAAAGAAAATGTACCCGACACTAAAGGACAATCCCGACTATACCTCTATCGTGAACCAACGGCATTTTGATCGCCTGAATTCATATGTTGACGATGCCAAGGCGAAGGGTGCCACGATCATTGAGATCAATCCTGCCAACGAGGATTTCTCGCAGCAGCCACATCACAAGATCCCGCCGACCCTGGTTCTCAATCCGACAGACGATATGAAAATCATGCAGGACGAGATTTTCGGCCCGTTGCTGCCGATCAAAACCTATAAAGACAGTGATGAGACAATTGACTACATCAACGCAAATGATCGCCCGCTTGGCCTTTACTATTTCGGAGAAGACAAGGCAGAAGAGGGCAGGGTTCTTGAAAGAACGACATCAGGTGGTGTCACGGTCAACGATGTGATTATGCATATCTCGATGGAAGACCTCCCGTTTGGTGGCGTCGGTCCTTCGGGCATGGGTGCCTATCACGGGTTTGACGGGTTTAGAGAATTCAGCCATGCCAAGGCGATCTACACTCAGGCGAAGGCAAGTTTTGTAGCGGAGATGTTCCGCGCACCCTATGGAGATGGCACGCGCAAGCGGCTTGCATCCCAGATCAAGAAATAAACGGGGTCGGTTCTAAACCAACCCAAATGCATAAAGGCGGCCCCACTTGGAGCCGCCTTTTTCGATCCAGTCACACTATCCAGCAGAGACGTTACCGAACGCCGATGCGCCGGATGGAAGCCGGTGTGTAGCGATCCTCGCGGAGTTCGTGGGCAAAAAAGTTCACCGCTGGTTCTTCGTTAATAAGGCCACCGACCAGGTAGCGACCATTGCTGAGGTCGTAATATGCCATCCCCGATCCACTACACAGTGGAACTTCATACGCCGTTTTAGGAAACCCTTCCTGGACCCGCCAGAGTTGACCGCGTGTGTCGTAGAGCTCCGTCGCAACGATGCCCCAGCTGTCCTCTTGCAGATACATGCGTCGCCGGGCATAGACATGTCGCGTCTCTGGCTTCAGGGTTGCTTCGATCACCCATGCGCGTTGGAGTTCGTAGCGCATGTGTTCCTGATTAAGGTGACGCGGCATGATGATCTGGTCGTAGGTAAGAGCATCAGAGCCAAGCGCGTAACTGTTGTTGGGCAGGTAATATTCATTTTTACCGATGACAGTCCAATCGTAGCGGTTCGGCGAACCGTTGAAGCCTCCCAGACTGTCTACCGTGGCCATGCCGTCTGAGTTCACGCCGGGGTTATCATAAGCGATGTTGGGGGCACGACGAACGCGTCTTGTGCCGGGGCTGTATTGCCAGGCCAACCGTGATTGCTCAGCCATGTTGATGGTCTCGTGAACCAGGACGACGTTGCCGGCACGTCGCGCCGGGGCCACCGTGTGGGCAATGTAGAGAGCCCAAATGTTATTCAGGTCTTCCGCTTTATCCTTCGTTGGATCGTTCCAGGTGACAATCGCTTCGTCCTGTACTGTGTACCGGGTGAAATCTCCCGACGCGGTCGGGATCGCTGCCGCAAACTGCCGCGTTGCCTTAAAATTAATAAAGGCCAGCATGTGGTTCCAGATGATCTCATACGCGCTGTTGGGGATGGGGAAGGGCTTGG
>CAZFHW010000162.1:0-5977 GCA_964518885.1 uncultured Parvibaculum sp.
GAGCTCATCGCTTGCGGCTGCCAACTCTCAACATAATCGCCACTCTGTTGGATATGCCCTACTGGGGCACAAAAATGCGTTTCGACAACGCCATCCGGTCCCTTGGCGCGCACCGTCAGCAGGGTAATCTCATAATCAAAATCAACCATGCCCTCGACAATGACCCGAGTTTGCTCAACCCGGCCGCCCGACAGCGCCGTATCCCAGGCGGCCTCAATGTCATCGGCCTTCTTCACAAGGCTCTGACCTTTGCCCGATGAAGACATGACCGGCTTGATAAAGCACGGAAAGCCAATGCCCCCTTCAATCGCCGCCCGCATATCTTCAGCGCTGGAGGCAAAGGCATAAGGCGATGTTGGCAGACCCAGCTCTTCCGCGGCAAGGCGACGAATGCCCTCCCGGTTCATGGTGAGCTGCGTGGCCCGCGCGGTGGGAATAACTTCTGCAAGCCCATCCTTTTCGATCTCCGCCAGCACATCGGTCGCAATGGCTTCAATCTCAGGCACAATCAGGTCTGGTCGTTCCGCCTCAACAAGTTCGCGAAGGGCCACCCCATCCGTCATGTCAATCACATGCGCCCGATGAGCGACTTGATGCGCCGGTGCATCCGCATAGCGATCGACGGCGATCACCTCAACACCGAAACGCTGCAACTCAATTGTCACCTCTTTGCCAAGTTCGCCGGAACCGAGCAGCATGACTTTTGTCGCCGTTGGGCTGAGGGGTGTACCGATACGCATGAGGCCTCCTGAACGCACTGAATATAGATGTCCCGTTTTACATGAGCGGAGACCACAACACCCGTTTGTTAATGCGATCAGCACAACCAGTATCATCATCCTTGACAATAAGTAAGATATCTCCATATGAATATCTATTCATATATAAGTGAGACTGAAAATGGCCGTCAAAACCACACCGCTGACAGAAAACCAAACAGCGAACCTGGCTGACATGTTCCGATTGTTGGGCGACCCAACGCGGTTGCGGATCGTGCTGGCCACACTGGATGCCCCCCTTCCCGTCGGCAGCATTGCCGCCACGCTGGGTCTTTCCCAGTCCCTCGTCAGCCATCACCTGCGGCTCTTAAGGGGCGCACGGATCGTGCGTCACGAACGCAAAGGACGCGAAATCCATTACCAGGTCCATGATCACCATGTGGCTTGCGTCATCGATGACATGATCGCCCACGTCAGTGAAGTGAGAGAAGCAGAGCTATGACTTCTCATTCACATCACGAACACGGCCATGATCATAATCATAATCATGAGGCGGGACACTCTCACGCCCCCGACGTCACAAAAAACAATTCAAGACGTGTGCTGGGAGCCATGTGCCTGACCGCTGGCTTCATGGGGGTGGAAATCATCGGCGGCATACTGTCCGGCTCTCTCGCGCTTATTGCAGATGCAGGGCACATGGCGACCGATGCCGCAGCTCTTGGCCTAGCCTACTACGCTTTTCACCTGTCTGCCCGCCCCGCTGATCCGGTTCGCTCCTACGGCTATCACCGCGCGGAAACACTGGCTGCCTTTGTGAACGCGCTCGCCATGATCGGGCTTGTCGTCTGGATCATAGCGGAGGCTGTGCAACGCTTCTTCGACCCGGTGGAGGTTATCGCTGACCTGATGCTGTGGGTTGCCGCTGGTGGTCTCCTCGTCAACATGTTTTCCTTCTGGCTGCTGCACACCGGCGACCGGGAAAACCTCAACATGCGCGGCGCGGCGGTCCACGTCATGGGAGACCTGCTCGGCTCCGTGGCGGCCATTGCGGCAGCCATCGTCATTCTGGCAACCGGCTGGACATACATCGATCCACTCCTCTCCATCCTGGTGGCACTGCTCATCCTGCGCTCTGCCATCTCTCTTGCGCGGCAGTCAGGTCATATTCTTATGGAAGGCACACCGGCAGACCTCGACCTGGAGGAGGTGCGCGCTGACCTCACCCGCGCCATCGCAGGCGTGGAGGACGTGCACCATCTTCACGCCTGGTCGCTAACCGCCAATCAGACCGTCATGACCCTGCACGCCCGCCTGAACAGCTCGGCCCAGACGGACGCTGCGCTCGACCTCATCTCCCGTCGCCTGAAAGAAAAATTCAATATCGACCACGCCACAGTGCAAATCGAAAATAAGCCCTGTTCGCCCGGTTGTTCGGACATTTGCTAGGCATCAGTTAGGCGCATATGTCGAGCCAGCGTGAAACCCTGCAAAGTAGGCATTGACAACATTAAGCTCTCTTCTATATGTAGCCAATGACAACATGAGGCAGAGAGATGACCTATCACCACGGAAATCTTCGTCAGGAATTGCTAGACCGCGCAGCAATTGTAATCGCTGACCAGGGAATAGACGCCTTGAGCCTGCGGGCGCTGGCACGTGATCTGGGTGTCTCTCACGCCGCACCGTCCCGCCACTTCAAGGACAAAGCGACGCTGCTTGCCGCTCTTGCAACCGAGGGGCACCAACAGATGACCAACGCGCTCAACACGGCCGCAGATGCCGTCGGGGATGATCCTGTTGCCCGGTACAACGCGCTGGGGTGTGAGGTCATCCGTTTTGCGTTGAGAAACCCTGCCTATTTCAGTGCATTCAACCATCCCGAGGTTCAACGCCACTCCAACGACGCACTAGAAGAAGTCAGAACCGCCTATACCGAAACCGTCCGCACGGCGGCAGCCGCAGCACAGGCTGCAGGCTGGCATCCGGATGAAGATCTGGAAACACTCGTGATCTTCAGCAGCGCGACAGCGCTCGGCGCAGCCAGCATGCTTATCGACGACCATGCCGACGCATTTCACACCGAACAAGAGCTGAACGAACTTGCCGCGAAAATCATCGGGCACGTTATCCCCGCTTCAACAAAAGAACTTTGATCCAGGAGACAAATATTATGGCCTTACTCAAAGCCCTTTTTCCATGGGGGCCCGTCTTTTTCGGAATTGGCTTTCTTGCCCCCCTCATCGCCACCGTAATGGCCCAAGCAGGTATAGCAGCACCTGTCGGCCTCACTGAAATTCAGGTGGGTCTTATCATCGGCGCAAGCCTTGGTCTGATAGCCAAACTCAGGGGTCGCTGGATATGAACATTGCAACCGACACCACCCCCCCCAAAGAGAGCCGTGACGGCGACCGCCAGCTCGCCCGTTCCGAAATGCAGATTGCCCGGAAATACCTGGCCGGTTTCCCGGTCTTTATGGCTATTTGGGGAGTGACCAACCTTGCCTGTTGGCTGGTGCTCTGGCCCCTTGTCATGACCGGAATTGTTCCACTCTGGCTCGGCTTCATCATCGCGACTTTAAATGTTGCGCTTTGTTATCTGCCTTCACACGAGGCACAACACTCGAACTATGCCGCCAGCGGACACCCGCTGCGCTGGCTGAACGAGTTGATCGGCTACGTCTCAACAATCCCCATGGTGCTTCCGTTCAAGACCGCCCGCATAACCCATATGGATCACCACACCTATACAAATGACCCTCTCCGCGATCCTGATTACAGGGTCAAGGCAGACAGTTGGTGGCAGGCCATCATCACAGGAATAGTCCGGACGCAACCGGGTCAGGACGATCCTTATGGCAATCTTTTGCAGGAAAAAGCAGCGGCCGGGGATGAAGGCGCCAAACACGCAATGTTTGAAGCCGTATTCCAAACCCTCTCTTACTGGATTATTCTCACAGCGCTGGCTTGGTCGGGCTTTGCCCTCGAAGCCTTCTTCCTGTGGTGGCTGCCCAAGCAAATTGGCACCACCTACATTTCGCTGTTTCTAAGCTGGTTCCCTCATCATCCCATGAATGAGCAAGGGCGCTATCGCAATACGCGCGGATTTCACTACTGGTTTGGCAACATTGTCGCTATGGGCATGGAACATCACATTGTCCACCACCTGCACCCCGGCATTCCCCTCAACCGCAACGGCGCTGCCTTTCGCGAAATGCGCCCCATCCTGGAAGCGCGCAAGTGCCGGTTGGAAAACATCTAGTGTGAAGGAAGCCTCACTTCCAAGTGTGGGGCTCCCTTTTCGCTCTCAAAATTTAGGCAATCGCTGCGAGAAAACCAAGTTGCGGGCTTGAGAGTATCGACACGGGAATGTCAGCGCACAGCTCCGCCGCCGGAGCCATGGAAGCCTGCGCCAGAACAATAACATCGGCGTCCACAGCAACATCGCGAAGCCGCGCGGCGATCCCTTCGTAGTAGTTCCCGCGACGCCCGCCAACAAAGTCGTCCCACACACCTTCAAAAACGTGCGGGCGTACATCAGACGCCCGACCGGACGCCGCAACCTCCTCGTCCACCAGCGACAGGGTCGGCCCCAATGTCTCCGCCAATACAGCGCACACAGCAATGCGCCCGCCGATCCGCGCCGCCTGCCGCACCATCGGTCGGTCAATCCGCATCACATCTGCCCCGGCAACATCCGCTGCTTCAGCAACACCGCCTAATGAGGAACAGGTACACATGATGCGCGTCGCCCCCTCGTCGGCTGCCTTGTTCAGCGCCTCAGCAAGCCGAATTTCAATCGCCGTCGTCACCTGCCCTGCTTTGCGCACGGCACACAGAAGGTCTTCGCGCACGATGTGGCCAATATCCATGCTCGGCGCAAGCGCATCGCGCAGCGCATTGAAAGTGGCAATGTGAGCAGGCGATGTATGAAAAAACATCAGGCTTGCAGTGCGTGTGCTGGACATGGGGTTCTCCTTTAAATTCAGCACAAAGAAAAAGCCCCCCGCGATTTTCGCGGAGGGCCTGACTAAGTCGGCTTGTCGCTAGATCGCGTTAGGTGTGTTCAAGGCTTTTGAGTTTTGCCACCACAAGAAGGCCCGCCACGACGGTGGCAGGCTTTGCAATCGCGAGCGCGGTAGACGCAGCACAGGCGAGGCCCGGCTGGATCGCGTACGAAAATGTGGTCAGGTTGTTCATGTCGCCTTCTTAAACCGCTCACGGAGCGTTGTCACGCTCATTTTTATTTACGTTCAATCTGTGAAACGTCCCGCACCGCCCCTTTTGAGGCGTTGGATACCATCGCCGCATAAGCGCGAAGGGCCGCAGAAACTTTGCGGTCTCTCGGCTCTTTTGGGCGCCATGCTGCCGTCCCCTTCGCCTCCATAGCTGCCCGACGCGCCCCAAGCTCTTCATCGCTCAGCTTCACATTGATCGAACGGTTAGGAATATCGATCTCAATAATATCGCCTTCCTCAATCAGACCAATGGCACCGCCCTCTGCCGCCTCCGGTGAGGCATGACCAATGGACAGGCCCGAGGTGCCCCCCGAGAAGCGACCATCCGTGATCAGGGCACATGCTTTGCCCAGGCCCAGGGACTTGAGGTAGGAGGTCGGATAAAGCATTTCCTGCATACCCGGCCCGCCCTTCGGACCCTCATAGCGGATGATAACCACATCGCCCTCTTTGACATCACGGGTGGTAATGCGCTTCACCGCTTCGTCCTGGCTTTCGCATATTTTAGCAGGTCCGGAGAACGTCCAGATGCTTTCATCAACGCCCGCGGTTTTCACAACGCAACCTTCCTCAGCAATATTGCCAAAGAGCACGGCCAGACCACCATCTTTGGTGAAGGCGTTTTCCACAGAGCGGATAACACCCCCTGCCCGGTCCATATCCAGCTCCAGAAACCGGCTTTGCTGGCTGAAGGCAACGGTGGTGCGCACCCCGCCGGGGGCCGCTTTGTAGAGTGTGTGAACCTCTTCGCTATTGGTGCGGGTGATGTCCCAGCTGTCCAGAGCTTCGCCCATCGTCGCTGAATGCACGGTCGGCACGTCCCGGTTCAACAGTCCACCGCGATCAAGCTCGCCCAGAAGGGACATAATGCCCCCTGCACGGTGAACGTCCTGAATGTGAACATTGGGCACAGCAGGCGCCACTTTGGCAAGACAGGGCACCTTGCGCGACAGCGCGTCCATATGTTCAAGCGTGAAATCAACCTCTGCTTCCCGGGCAATCGCCAGCAGATGCAGGATCG
>CAZFHW010000163.1:0-5972 GCA_964518885.1 uncultured Parvibaculum sp.
GCGTAAAGAGCGATGTCTCCAGGCTCGCCTCCAGACCATCAATATGACGGCCAAGAGTTGGCTGCGTGAGCTGGAGGGCAGCAGCAGCGGCAGAAAGACTGCCGTGACGCACAACAGCCAGAAACGATCGATAGAGCGTCCAGTCAGGGTCTCTTTTTTCCATACATAAAAGTATAGATACTAGAAGAAAAACGGCAATTTATATTCGAAAACATTTGGATCATATCTAGGGCCTCACAACTTGAGCAGAACAGGAGCCCGAAAATGACCCAGAATGTAAAAAACCCGCAGCAAAAGACCCTTTTGGTGATCGGTGCCACAGGTGGCATCGGGGGCGAAGTCGCGAAGGCTTTTGGTCGGGCAGGCTGGAAAATCCGCGCCTTGACGAGAAAGCCCAAAGCCGCTGCCAAATCCTACGCCTCGCTGGGCCGCATCGACTGGCGCAAAGGCGACGCTCTGAAAGCCAAAGACGTGGCCCAGGCCGCCAAGGGAGTGGATGCGGTTTTCCACGGGGCCAATCCGCCGGGCTACGTGAAGTGGCGCGAGCGGGCGATCCCCATGCTGGCCCATGCCATTGCAGCGGCTGAGACTTCCGGCGCTCGCCTACTGTTCCCCGGCAACATTTACAATTTTGGGCCGGGCGCCTGGCCGCTTCTGTCCGAAACCTCCCCCCAAAACCCGATGACGGAGAAGGGGGCCATCCGCGTGGAGATGGAGACAATGATTGCAGACGCCAACATCACATCGCTCATCGTGCGAGCCGGTGATTTTTTCGGGGCCCACGCGCCTGGCTCCTGGTTGCAAAACGCGTTGGTAAAACCGGGCAAGCCCATCAAGGCCGTTGTCTACCCGGGCACCCACGACAAAGGGCACGCGTGGGCCTATTTACCCGACCTTGCAGAAACATTTGTCAGACTGATGGACGAGGAGAAACGACTGGCAGACCATGACGTGTTCCACTTCCGCGGCCATACGTTTGAACACGGTGTTGATATGGCGAAAGCCATCGCCTGCGTTGCCGGCAACGAGAGCATGAAAATCAAGAACCTCCCCTGGGCCATGATCCGACTTGCTTCGCCTTTCACAGGCACGTTGAGGGCCCTCTTGGAAATGCGCTATCTGTGGCGGGAAACAGTTGAACTGGATAATGCGAAGCTGGTTGCTTTTCTGGGAGACGAGCCCCACACACCGATCAATGAGGCGCTTTATCAGGCGTTGGAAGGATTGGGATGTCTTGAGGGTTTGGCGACGGAGACCGCGCCTCAGTCTGCGCTGTGGGAGAACGCAAGGGGCTCATAGTCTGTAGCAGTGGTATCGTCGCCCGATGATGTGTCAGACTGGTTGGCGGATGCCTGTCCATAGTCGATGCAGACCGTGCCCGGTTGTCCCAACGTCTTATTTTTCTGTTTCGCCCGGTACATGCTTTCGTCAGACGCTTTTAGCAATTCTTCTACGGTGCAAAAAGAACTTGGGCCGGTTGCCGCGATGCCGACGCTGGCGCCAACCGGCACGCCGGCTTCTTCATGCATCAGGTCGGCGAAACGCTCCGCGAGTTTTATGGCGGCCGAATGTCCGGTGTTGGGCATCAAGACGCAAAATTCGTCGCCCCCAATGCGGCAAACCACATCGTCTTCCCGAGCCGTTGTTTGAAGTTGTTGGGCGACGTTGATCAAGAGATCATCACCCGCTTGATGACCAAGAGTGTCGTTGAGCAGCTTGAAGTCATTGATGTCGATGAAGAGGATTGCCAATTCACTTTTGGTGCTTTGAGCCGTCGACATCTCACGATTGGCGTGGTCTGTGAACGCGCGTTTATTGTTTACACCTGTCAGTTCGTCCGTCAGCGAGAGTTGCTTAAGTTGTTTTGTACGCCGGGTGACTTGCTTCTCAAGACCCTTGGCATAATCGTCAGCCTCTTCTTTAGCGACGTTGACCTTGGCGCTGATCGCATTGATATACGTGTCGAATACCAATTGAAAATCAAAGAATAGGATTTTCAGAATGGCTTCTTTGCGCGCATGAAGCTCAATTGGATTTTCAAGAGCTTCCTCAATGACGGAACAAAGCGCAACATGCAGTCTGCGCAGCGCAGAGAGAAAGAATTTTGGCGTAATACCGATACGCTGATGGACGATGCCCACTCGCAATCGAGAGTTGATATAGGCGTCATCATAAACACCCCCAAACAGCCCGAGTATGTAGATGCGCATCGACCCCTTCAGGCGCGTCAGCGTTTCCACATCTCCAATGATAAGGGCCGTCTCCGGGTCATCAATTTGACGGACAAAGAATTCCTCAACTACCCAATCAAGGCGTTCCATGATGATGGTGCGGCAGGAATGCAGAGTTTTGGCATCGGAATCAGTGAGATCAAACAGAGCCTTCCGCTTTTCGATTTCTCGATCAGAAAGCTCCATTTGTGCGCGTAAAGTTTGATCAACAATCCGCATTCTGTTCCCCGGTAATAAAGCCAGCCACCTATACGTCTAGGTTTAGCCTCACTTCATTAACAAAGACCCAAATTGCCGCAGTCCTCACAAGGCGTTGATGGCTCAGCCAGCTTTCTGATTGAACTGTGCTTTGGCTTCTTCAAATTCGGCTTTCATGCGATCAACCAGTTCGGCAACCGGCGGTGAATCGCTGATCAGGCCAATGCCCTGGCCGCAGCCCCAGATGTCCTTCCAGGCTTTTTGTTTCATGTTGCCACCGGAACCGAAATTCATCTTTGTCTTGTCAGCTGCGGGCAGGTTCTTGGGGTCGAGCCCGGACTCAGCGATTGACGGCGCGAGGTAATTGCCATGGATGCCGGTGAACAAGTTGGAATAGATGATGTCGTCCGCGACATATTTCTGCAGCGCGTCTTTATAGGCTGCGTCTGCGTTGGCTTCTTCGGTCGCAATAAAGCGAGACCCGATGTAGGCAAGGTCTGCACCAAGAGCCAGAGCTGAAGCGACAGAAAAGCCATCGGATATGGAACCGGAAAGCAAAATCGTTCCGTCAAACCATTCCTTCACCTCGCGGACCAAAGCGAAAGGCGAGAGCGTGCCCGCGTGACCACCAGCACCTGCACAAACCAGGATCAAGCCATCAACACCTTGTTCAGCTGCTTTCTTCGCGTGCCGAACATTGATCACGTCATGGAACACGACACCGCCGTAAGAATGTGTCGCTTCGACGATCTCAGCAGGTGGGCGAAGTGACGTGATGATGATGGGCACTTCATGCTTCACGCACATGTCCATGTCGCGCATCAGCCGGTCATTGGACGCGTGGCAGATCTGGTTCACCGCAAAGGGGGCGACTTTTTTGTCTGGGTTGGCCGCCTGATATTCCGCAAGCTCTGTTTTGATCCGGATGAGCCATTCTTCAAGCACGTGTTCAGGGCGTGCGTTGAGCGCCGGGAAAGAACCGACAATGCCTGCCTTGCACTGGGCGATAACCAGCTCCGGTCCTGAGACGATGAAAAGAGGCGATCCCACGACTGGAATTTCGAGGGAATTTTGAAGGACGGGAGGAAGCGCCATGTTGGTCTCCGGCTGTTAGGTCAAACGGTTGGCGGGAATATAGGACGACAATACCGCCGGCGCAGGTTCATTTTTGATCAATGGTATGTTCGCTAATAGACAGTTATGTAATCCGGCCTAGCAAATTGTCCCGGTCCTGCCTGCCTCGGTCAGCGATGAAGTCGAAAACGGTGGAGACCGGCTCCGTCTGGCGAAGGTCTGGGTGAGCCAGCAGCCAGACGTCGGTGGCGCTGAAAAGCTTCTCAGACGCGATTCTCACCAGATCGGGATACAGGTCACCGATCAGGCAGGTCAAAACCGAGATGCCGACGCCCCCTTGCACGGCGCGCAGCTGATCTGCCATTGATGAGCAGCGCAGCCATGTAGGCGCCGCGCGGGTAACATGGTTTGACCATCGGTTGAGCTCTGTTTCCGCCGCAGCACCAGAAAATCCGATCACTGTGTGGGCAGCCCATTCTTCCCGCGAGGTTGGAACCCCATGTTTTTCGACATATTTTTTTGATGCATAAAAAGCAACGCCTGCGCGGGCAATCTTTTTGCCAACCAGGTTTTCCTGCCCCGGTCCATAGAGCCGGATCACAATGTCAGCTTCCCGGCGACGCACGCTGGCAGGCCACGCATCGGTGACAAATTCAACTTCAATGTCCGGGTAGGCTTGGTGAAAGGCGGTCATGTGGGGCATCAGCCAATACCCGGCCAGCGTTGCTGCGGTGGAGACGCGCACAATGCCTTTGGGGCTTTCACCTTCAGCCGCAGCAATGCGCTCCGCCCGCAGGGCAGCTGAGGCCATGAGATCGGCCTCCTGCTTCAAATGGTCTCCAGCAGGGGTGAGCGAATAACCGTCCGTGTCGCGCACGAACAGTTTCTGGCCGAGGTGACGTTCGAGTTCGGCGATGTGTCGCCCGACAGTCGCGTGACTCAGCTTCAACCGGCGCCCGGCAGCGGAGTGCGATCCGGCGTCGGCGACTGCGAGGAAAGTGCGAAACAGGTTCCAGTCGGCGCCATTGTTCATAATCGATCTCATCTTGTGCAAGAATGAACCGTAATGTGCGGCTTTGACGTAGAAATTTCAAGGGTGACGTTCGGGGAACCGCCGCGAAGGGTTGATGTCTAATCTAGACGGCTTGTTTCTAAGGGTGCAGCAAGGGCATCAATTTGCTAAATCTGATGCAACAGAAACGAAAGGCGTCAAAACAGACGCAGGTTTGAGGGGAGGAGATAAGCATGCTCAAAACGAGATTCACCGAACTTTTTGGGGTGGAACATCCCATTGCCCAGGGCGGCATGCAGTGGGTGGGCCGCGCGGAACTGGTCGCGGGCGTCGCCAATGCAGGGGCGCTTGGCTTTATCACCGCACTGACGCAGCCAACGCCGGAAGACCTCATCAAGGAAATCGCCCGCTGCAAAGACCTCACCGACAAACCTTTTGGTGTGAACCTCACCATCCTGCCATCGTTGAAGCCCCCTCCGTATGAAGAATACCGCCAGGCCATTATTGATAGCGGCGTGAAGATTGTGGAAACAGCGGGCAGCAATCCGGCAGATCACATCAAAGAATTTAAGAAACACGGCATCAAAGTGATCCACAAGTGCACCGCCGTCCGCCATGCGTTGAAGGCGGAGAAGATGGGGGCGGATGCGATCTCCATCGATGGGTTCGAATGTGCAGGGCACCCAGGCGAGGATGATATTCCCGGTCTGATCCTGATCCCGGCAGCCGCCGACAAAGTGTCGATCCCCATGATCGCCTCGGGCGGTTTCGGCGATGGACGGGGGCTCATCGCGGCGCTGGCTTTGGGCGCAGAAGGCATCAACATGGGCACACGCTTCATGGCCACAGCAGAATCGCCCATCCATCAGAAGGTGAAGGAGCAGATCGTCGCCAATGATGAGCGCGCCACAGACCTCATTTTCCGCACCCTGCGCAACACAGCACGCGTCGCGCGGAACGCGGTCAGCCAGGAAGTGGTGGAGATCGAGAAACGCGGCAACGCGAAGATCGAGGACATCGCCCATCTGGTAGCCGGCGCGCGCGGTCGCGTGGTCTATGAAGAAGGTGATTCTGATCACGGCATCTGGTCAGCAGGCATGGTGCAGGGCCTGATCCACGATGTACCAACGTGCGCAGAACTGATCTCGCGTATTGTCTCGGAAGCCGAGGCCATCATTGCAAGCCGCTTGAATGGTATGGCAGGCACGGCGTCCGCGCAGGCGGCCCAGTGAGTGATCGAGTGAGCCGTTGCTGATAGAGGACTTGAGACCCCGAGATCAACACTCGGGGTCTTGAGCACCATAATTTGCAGAATATTGGGAGGAAGCGATGAGCGGGACATACGAAACCATAGAGGTGACACCCCATGAGGCGGGTTTCGGGGCTGCCGTTACCGGTCTGGACCTGTCGCAGGCGCTTCCGGAAAAAACGCTTGAGGAAGTGAAGCAGGCCTGGGC
>CAZFHW010000164.1:0-2140 GCA_964518885.1 uncultured Parvibaculum sp.
GATCACATTGCGAAAATGAACGTCGCTTTCCGTCAGCACATCTTCCAGAGCGGTGCGGACATAGGGCCGGAACCGTGTGTCATAGCAATGCTTGCATCGGCGGTGGCAAGCCCATGTCAGAACATAGTAGATCGATTCCATGAAACACTTCCCCATCAGACAGATCACCCGACCTTAGAGAATTGTTGGTGGGTGTCGCTTCACAAAGCCGCGATAATCATTGCGGGCGATCGCCATTGACCGTCACGCGGCGCATGTGCCGTCTGTGGCCCTGATAGTCATTGAGAGCAAAATGTTGGACGCTTCGGTTGTCCCAAAAAGCAACCGCGCCTGCGGTCCAGCGAAAGCGGCAGGTGAATTGTTCCTGCGTGCAATGGTCGAACAGAAAATTGAGGAGTGGCCTGCTTTCGCGGCGGGTCATGTTTTTGAAATGCATGGTGAAGGCGGGATTGACGTAAAGCGCCTTGCGACCTGTTTCTGGATGGGTGCGCACGACCGGGTGCTCATGTTTTGGAACGTCGTCGCCGGCCCGGTCGATATCCATTGAGGATCTGTTCTGCGCAGAAAACCCCTTCTGGCCATATTCCTTTTCGGCGGTGTGGATCGCGACCATGCCGTCCAGCATTTCCTTCATACCATCGGAGAGGCTCTCGTAGGCGCGATGTTGACTGGCGAACAGGGTGTCCCCCCCAAAGGCCGGTACTTCCAATGCGTAGAGAATTGATCCCAGGGCGGGTTCTTCCTGAAACGACATGTCAGTATGCCATCCCCCGCCAAAATTCACTTTCTCATGGGCTTCTTTGATGATCTCCATCGCTTCTGGATGGTCAGCCATGCCTTTTACATAAGGATGGATATTCAGGGAGCCAAAGCGCCGCCCAAATGTGGCGTGTTGTTCGGGGGTGATGTTCTGATCCCGGAAGAAAATAACCTGATGATCCAGGAAGGCCTGATGGATGTCGTCGAAGGTTGCATTGTCGAGCTCGGCGCCCAGGTCGACACCTTCGATTTCAGCGCCAAGCGCGCCCGAAACAGGGTTCACTCCAATATTCTTGTAGCTCATTTTGTTTCCTCTCGTGGCCTTGATCGGCCTTAAGGTTTTTGGCTCCATGTTTCAGGCAAGCTTGGGTCAAGGCCCACAGCTTCCATCAGGGCGGAGATGAAGATGGAGGCTTCGCCGAAAAAAACCAGAAGCAAAACCAGCAAGACGACATTGAACACCACGGCCCGTATCTGGTTGATCCGATAACTGGAAAGAGGTGTAAAGGCGCGAAGGGCCATACCGATATACCCCGCGATCGGTGTAATCAAAAGACTGTAGATAAAGGCGATGCCGACAACGCCGATTGCGGGAAAGAGCTTGTCATATGGAACATTGGGCTGACCCCAACTTTCCCCCAAGAAGTGGATGGCGGTGACAAGAGAGAAACCAAGCAAGATCTGAATGCCGCGTTCCATCTGTGTCCAGACAGGATGTGTAGGGGAAATATCGAACGGACGTTCGACGTCGTCCTTCTCAGTTTGCTCATGGGTCATTTGATGCCGCTTTCCAACCGCTTGTTTGTCCTCAAGATAGTCTAACTCAATCGGCAGGCTGCGTCATTTGCGAGCTGGGAGACAACCGTCTCGGTACCAGTCGGTCCAGGGTGACAGCGAATGCGGGAAGAACGAGGATGGCGGCGATCATATTGGCCATGAACATGAATGCCAGCAGAATGCCCATGTCGGCTTGCAGTTTGAGGCTGGAGGACGCCCAGGTAGCGACACCTGCGGCGAGGGTGACGCCGGTGAAGATGACCGCCACGCCAATTTGTTCCAAGGCATGTGTGTAGGCCTGAGTAATGGTTTTTCCCTGATCCAGGAAAATCTGCATACGGCTGTAAATGTAGAAGGCATAGTCCACACCGATGCCGGTGGCGAGCACGAGGACGGGCAATGTTGAGACCTTTAGGCCAATGCCCAGCCAGGTCATGAACCAGTAGCCCATGAAAGTTGCCAACAGAAGCGGCATGCAACAGCAAATCACTGCACGCCAATCCCGGTAAGCGATCAGGACAAGCGCAATGATCGCGATGTAGACCCACAACAGCATGGGCAATTCAGATTTCTCGATAACCTGATTGGTGGCGGCCATAACACC
>CAZFHW010000164.1:2240-5961 GCA_964518885.1 uncultured Parvibaculum sp.
ACAGCATGGGCAATTCAGATTTCTCGATAACCTGATTGGTGGCGGCCATAACACCCACGCCGCCCATGCCCAATCGGATGCGCACGTCTGTTAGGGTGCTAAGTCCTGTGTCTGAGGTTTTGAACGTTTCGACTGCGGCAATGACCCGGTCAATGGAAGTTGCTTTGTGATCTTCCAGATAGACGATGACGGGCAATATGGAGCAGCTCTCATTGAGCAGTCCGGAACTCGGCTCGACATGTGAAGTTGTTCGGATAAGGCCCGACGTTGACCGGGGCAGGTCCTGCCATTTGAGGTTTCCCTCACGCCAGATTGCGGCCACTGTTCGGGCCGACAGTGGCAAGGACTGGACAGAGCTCACACCGTTGATATTGCTCATGTAGGAAGAGAAGCGGTCCACCAGTTGCATTGTGGGATAGTCAACACAACCGTCTACTGGTGTTTCCACGACGATGATGAGGGCGTCTACGGAGATCGAGAAATCGTTGACGATGGAGGTTGTGTCCAGATTGTATCGCGAGTCTGGCCAGAGCTCTGCGAAGCCCGAGGTCAGATCGCCAATGTGGCGCTCTCTGGTCTGATAAATGGCCATTGCCAGAAGGATGGCGAAAACGCCTAAAACGATTGAGGCGTTGTGAGGCTTGGCAACCCTCGCGATGAAACGCATGACGCGTTCGCGCCGACCGCGTATGCGTTGGTAGGTTGCGGCATAGCTGCTGCTTACCGGCAGATAGGTTGCCAGCAGGGGCAGCATGATCAGATTGGTCACGATTTTTAGGGCGACGCCGAGCGATGCCATGATGGCAAGTTCGCGGATCACGTCTATGGGAATCAGGTAGAGGGTGAGGAACCCAACAATATCCGTCACCAATGCCATGGATCCCGGTACGAGCAGACGTGAGAAGGTGGAGCGTGCGGCAGCCTCTGGCGTTGCGCCATCGCTTACCTCCGAGGCGATCATGTTGATCTGCTGAACGCCGTGGCTGACCCCGATGGCGTAAACTAAAAACGGCACCAACACGGCAAGCGGATCAAGCCCCAGGCCCATCAGATTGAGCAGGCCAAATTGCCAGACGACAGAAACGAGTGAACAGAAGACAGCGAGCGCTGCCAGCCATGGGGAGCGGATGTAGATGTAAACGGCGAAGGCTGTGAGGACAAATGCGTAGGCAAAATAGAGAAGGACGTCGCCTGCGCCGTCGGCCAGATCGCCCACAAATTTTGCAAAACCGATGATCTCGACAGAAATGGTGTCGGACTGAAAGGGAATACGTACCTGGGCTTCCAGACGCGATGAGAGATCAAGGTAGTCCAGGCGTTCGCGGGTGAGGGGGTCGATCTCTTGCAGCTCGGCGATAACGAGTGCGCCGCTGTCGTCATTTGCAAACAGCGTCCCCTGGTGGCCACCATTCATGGCGCGGTTGCGGATTTCGTCAATGATCTCGGGCGTTAACGCGTCCGGCGTCACATCTGAGGGAATGACTTGGTAGGACTCAATCCCGTATTCCGTGTTAGCCGTCACCCGTGTCATCGGGGACCACAAGGAGCGGACTTTGGTGCGCCGGACGCCGGGAAGAAATGTGACTTCTTCCGTCACCTTTTGCAGGGTTTCAAGGAATTCAGCATTCCAAATGTCACCATTGCGGGCACGAACCGCCACAAGAATGAGATTGGCGCCTGGGACCTCGTCCTGATACTCGAAGAATGTCTGGATATAGGGGTGGTCTGTGGGCACCTGTTTGAAGAAACCGGCATCCATTCGAAGGTCCGCTGCATAACTTCCCATGACGAGAGTGAAGATTGCGAGGGCCATCAAAATCGGAAGACGAAGTTTAAAAAGAACGAACTCTACAAAACGCACTTAACATTCCCCCTGAATGCCGCCTTCGTGTCCCAAATCTTGTTTCAGCGGTTATTTGGCGCTGGCAATGTTCCCAAGGGTGCGGCAGAGTTAGTAAAGCACATTTAGTAGTTTGGGGGAGAGCGTTGTGAAGGACTTTGTTGTTTCGCTAGCGGTTATCGTCGGATTGACGAGTGCCGCAGGGGCGGGTGTACCTGTTGCTGAGGCTGATCGCCTTGGTGTGGATTTGACGCCGATGGGTGGCGAGATGGCTGGAAATGCTGATGGAAGCATTCCGGCGTGGGACGGCGGTCTGGCCGGTATTCCCGATGGGGTGGCTTTTACCGGCGGTCAATATCCCGATCCCTTCGCCTCTGATCGTGCTCTTTTTACGATTACAGAAGCTAATGTGGACAGTTACGCCGCTCGATTGACTGACGGCCAACAAGCGATGCTTGCGCGCTATCCAACATATAAAATGGATGTCTATCAGACGCGCCGGACCTGTGCCTTTCCGCAATCGGTTTACGATGCGACGCTGCAAAATGCCGTGACCGGTACGATTTCTGAAGATGGCAACCATGTGCAGGGCGTTGTGCGCGGGGTTCCCTTTCCGATCCCCCAAAGCGGGGTTGAACTGGTGTGGAACCACAATTTGCGGTTTCGCGGTCACAAGGTTCGCCGGACTTTTGCTTCTGCCGCGCCTTCCCGCTCGGGGTCCTTCACGCCGGTTCGTGTGCGCGATGAGTTGATTTTTTCTTATGCTGACCCGGCACTTAGTTCGTTTGGAGAGTTGGGCAATATCTCGTTGAAATATATCCAGGAAACGCTAAGCCCCGCGCGCCGCGCCGGTCAGCTTTTGCTGGTTCACGAAACGATTGATGCGTCGATCGATGACAGAAAATCGTGGCAGTACACCGTTGGGCGGTCAGATTCAGCGCCGAACGTGCAGCGTACGACGGCTGTCTCCTACGACAATCCGCAAGTCTACTCAGATGCGATGTCGACGGCAGACAATTTCGATATGTTTTCGGGCCCTCCAGATCGGTATGACTGGGCGCTGGTTGGCAAAGAAGAGAAATATATTGCCTACAATTCTTACCGCCTGAGCTCTCCGACGCTGACCTACAATGACATTGTTCTTGCGGGGCATATCAATCAGGACCATGTGCGTTATGAATTGCACCGTGTGTGGAAAGTTGAGGCTGCATTGAAGCCGACCACGCGGCATATTTACTCTCGGCGTGTCAATTATTTTGATGAAGACAGCTGGAACCTGGCTGCCAGTGATCTTTACGATGCACGCGGTGGCTTGTGGCGGGTTCAGGAAGCACATCTGATCCAGTATTACGATGTGCCGACCTGCTTCAACGCATCAGACGTCGTCTATGATCTGATCGAAGGGCGCTATGTTGTGCAGAACCTGAAGAATGAAGAAGAAGGCATCAACTTTGCGGCTAATGATCTGCGCGAAGCAGATTTCGTTCCTCAAGAATTGCGCCGACGGATTACTCGCCGATAGGTATTCGGTTGCGAACCTGACGGAAGGCCACCCACGTTGGAGCGCGGGTGGCCTTTTTTTGTTTATGGGGCTTCGTTCGAGAAGATGATCGTGCCCGCTGCGCCGAACATGCCGCCGACGCCATGGGCAACAGAGATGTTTGCCCCTTCAATCTGTGCGGGTGCAATCCCACGCATTTGCCGCACACTTTCCTGCAGCGCGTACATGCCGTACATGCCTGAATGCATGTAGGAGAGGCCGCCGCCATTGGTGTTCATTGGCAATTTTCCGCCGGGTGCCGTGTTGCGTTCCCAGAGGAAGTCGGCTGCTTCGCCGCGACCGCAAAAGCCCAGATCTTCCAGGCCAAAGAGAGGCAAATG
>CAZFHW010000165.1:0-5933 GCA_964518885.1 uncultured Parvibaculum sp.
TTTGAAGGGCTGCGCCTGGCAGACCGCAAAGTGCGCGCACCGGAAAAGACGCTGGCCGTCGCCGACCACAATGTGCCAACCGAAGATCGTATCAAGGGTATCGTCGACGAAGAGAGCCGCATTCAGGTTGAGACGCTGGAGAAGAACGCCAAGGACTTTGGCATCGAGTATCTGGAGATGCTCGATATCCGTCAGGGCGTTGTGCACATCATTGGACCGGAGCAGGGCTTCACCCTGCCGGGCACGACGATTGTGTGCGGAGACAGCCATACATCGACCCACGGGGCGTTTGGCGCCCTGGCTCATGGCATCGGCACCTCGGAAGTGGAACATGTTCTCTCCACCCAGACGCTGATCCAGTCCAAAGCCAAAAATATGAAAATTGAAGTGACGGGCAAGCTGCCTGCTCACGTGACGGCGAAAGATATTATTCTGGCTATCATCGGTAAGATCGGCACGGCCGGCGGCACCGGCTATGTGATGGAATATACCGGCGAAGCGATCCGGGCGTTGTCCATTGAGGGCCGCATGACGATCTGCAACATGTCGATTGAAGGCGGCGCGCGCGCGGGCCTGATCGCGCCGGACGAAAAGACGTTTGAGTATCTCAAAGGTCGTCCGCGTTCACCGGAAGGTGCTGCGTGGGACGAGGCTGTTGCCTATTGGCGTACGCTGCCAACGGATGAAGGCGCGCACTTTGACAAGGTGGTCACCCTCGATGTGTCTGACCTGCCGCCCACCATTACCTGGGGCACAAGCCCGGAAAACGTTGTCTCCATCGAGGGCAGTGTACCGGACCCTGCCAAGATTGAAGACGCTGCCAAGCGGGCTGCTGTTGAGCGCTCCCTCGCCTATATGGGGCTTGAGCCCAACACAAAAATGACCGACATCAAGATCGACCGGGTCTTTATCGGGTCTTGCACCAATGGTCGGATCGAAGACATTCGCGAAGTGGCGCGTGTCGCCAAAGGCAAACACGTTTCGCCGCATGTGAGTGCGATGGTGGTGCCGGGGTCGGGTCTTGTGAAAGCACAGGCGGAGCAGGAAGGCCTCGACAAGATTTTGATCGAAGCAGGTTTTGACTGGCGTGAGCCCGGATGCTCGATGTGTCTGGCGATGAATGCGGACAAGCTGGAAGACGGCGAGCGGTGTGCGTCCACGTCCAACCGTAATTTCGAAGGCCGTCAGGGCCGCGGTGGGCGTACGCATCTGGTGAGCCCGGAAATGGCAACGGCTGCCGCCATTGCCGGTCATTTTGTCGACGTGCGAAAGTTTTGAGGAGAGGCGAAGATGGACAAGTTTGAAAAAGTAGACGGCGTAGCTGCCCCCCTGCCGATCCTGAATGTCGACACCGACATGATTATCCCCAAGCAGTTTCTGAAGACCATCAAGCGCACGGGGCTGGGCAAGAACCTGTTTGATGAAATGCGCTTCACGATTGACGGGGACGAAATTCCCGACTTCGTGCTCAACAAGCCGCAATACCGCAACGCGCAGATACTGGTGGCGGGCGATAATTTCGGGTGTGGGTCAAGCCGCGAACATGCGCCGTGGGCCATTGCTGACTTTGGCATCAAGGTGATTATCTCCACCTCGTTCGCCGACATTTTTTACAATAACTGTTTCAAGAACGGCATTCTACCGATCAGGCTCTCTCAGGGCGACGTGGACAAGTTGATGGAAGATGCGGAGCGCGGCGCCAATGCCACTGTTTCCGTTGATCTCGTGACCCAGGAAATCAAAGGCCCGGACGGCGGCACGATCAGTTTCGAGGTAGATGCTTTCCGCAAGAATTGCCTGCTGGAAGGTCTCGACGATGTGGGGCTCACCCTGCAGAAAGAAGACAAGATCACCGCATTTGAAAAGAAACGCGGGTCTGAACAGTCCTGGCTCTGAGCGCTTTTTCTTATTCTGTGAAATGTAAAATCCCCGGTAGATGGCTCTGCTGGGGATTTTTGTTGCACCCCGCACTCATTTTTGTAAACTGAATGTTCTGTTTTGTTGTGGGGGATAAAATGAAATTTGTAGCTGTCGTTTTTGTGTGTATTTCTTCTCTGGTGACTGGGGCTTGTTCAGTGCGCAGTATAGCCGAGGAAGTAAGCAAGTATGAGCCAACTGTTTACGACGGAGCAGGCAACATTTTTTTCTCCGCTCATGGCTATGGTGATGAGAAAATCGACGCCAACAGACAAGAGATCTGGTTTATTGGAAATATGCTGACGAGTGTTGAACGCGTTAGCAACCTGGCAAAATTTCACGCTGGGATGGTGGGGAGGCAGCGTGGTGCCACCCATTTTTCCCTGACCAGTTATGATCTTCGTATTTCGTGCTCAGATAACAACGTCAGGGCGACAACCATAGCCACCTATGGATCAGAAGCTTCACTTTCCGGTCTCGTTTATGATGTTGATGGGGTGATCCAGGAGCTGGAAGCAACCGCAAGGCGCTCCAACGTCAGTTATCAGCAACGCCAGAAAATATTTATTGCTCATCGACATTCTTGCAGCAGTCAGCGGCTGGTCTCTCCGGATAATGTGAGGACAAATGTTGAACTGCGGGCGGCGGAACGCGCAAAGTCAAACGCGTCGGAATCAGGGTCGGGGCAATAGTGGAGTGGTAGGAGCTCCGAAAGAGGACAAGGTTGCCGCGTTTGAAAAGAAACGGGGCGCCGAGCAGTCCTGGCTCTAACTTGCCTTTGGGGACATGAGTGATACTCTCGTTTCATCATGTGAGGCGGGAGGGGTTCATGGAACTCAAAGACATGCTGGAAATGGTTGCGGCGGGGCTGGCTGTTGTGATGGCGGTGTTTGGTCTGGCGATTATGTTCCGGCAGATCGCGAAGGCGGGGCTTGGGCCCTACAATCTGCAAGGCCTGGGGCTGGTGCTGCTGGTTCCCACGATTTTAATTCTAGCGCTGACCGGTGGGGTGCGCGGTGACGTGGTGGCAACGCTGCTGGGCGGGGTGGCGGGCTATATTTTTGGCCGGGGCGACGAACGCTCCAAATGATCGGGCCCGGTTTGGGGAATCTTGCCTCTCAAGGGTGACAAAACCTCCAAAAGGCGCTAAAAATCTCGCGAAATTCCGATAAATGAGGGAAAAGATGGCTGGTGCCGGTTGCGCCAGCGTCACCGCTCCCCTTTTGTCTAAGCTATTCACAAGGTTTGATGGTTCCATGTCCAAGAATATTCTGATTGTTGCCGGCGATGGTATTGGCCCGGAAGTAATGGGCGAGATGGAACGGGTCATCACCTGGTTCAATGAAAACCGGGGCATGGATTTTGCCGTTGAAAATGAGCTGGTGGGTGGCTGTTGTTATGACGCTCACGGGGTTGCGGTAACCGATGAGACGGTCGCGAAAGCCAAGGCTGCAGACGCTGTGTTGCTGGGTGCCGTTGGCGGCCCCAAGTGGGACAGCGTGTCGTTTGATGTACGACCGGAAGCGGGTCTGCTTCGCCTGCGCAAAGACCTCGGTCTGTTCGCGAACCTGCGCCCGGCTATTTGTTTTCCGGCACTGGCGGACGCTTCGTCCCTGAAGCGCGAGCTTGTTGAGGGTCTCGACATCATGATCGTGCGGGAGCTGACCGGTGGCGTCTACTTTGGCGAACCCAAAGGCATTGATGATCTGCCCAATGGCGAGCGCCGTGGCTATGACACGCAAGTCTATGACACGCACGAAATCCAGCGCATCGGCCGGGTGGCGTTTGAACTGGCGCGCAAGCGCGGTAATCGCCTGATGTCGGTTGAGAAGCGCAATGTCATGCAGTCGGGCGTGTTCTGGTACGAAGAAATGGTCAAGCTGCACAAGGCGGAATTCTCTGACGTAACACTTGAGCACATGCTCGCCGACAATTGCGGCATGCAGCTTGTGAAACAGCCCAAGCAGTTTGATGTGATTGTCACGGATAATCTGTTTGGTGACATGTTGTCGGATGTGGCGGCAATGCTGACGGGCTCGCTTGGCATGCTGCCATCCGCGTCGCTTGGTGCAAAAGACGAGAATGGTAAGGCGTGCGCGATGTACGAACCGGTACACGGGTCGGCACCCGACATTACGGGCAAGGGACTGGCCAATCCGATTGCGACCATTCTCTCGTTTGCGATGGCGCTTCGCTACACGTTTGATCTGGGGGGCGACGCTGACCTTCTGGAAGGCGCGGTTGAAGATGTGCTGGCAGCCGGATATCGCACCGGCGACATTATGCAGGACGGTATGAAACAGGTTGGCACCGTTCAGATGGGCGATGCGATCCTCACCGCCCTCACCAAACGGATAAGTTAAGTAACCACCGCCTGATAGCATGCTCAGAGATGACCGCTAGTTGGGCGGTCACTCCAGAAGGAACAGACCAATGGGTTTGAAGATTGCCATTGTTGGTGCCACGGGAAGTGTGGGCCACGAAATACTCAATATTCTTGCGGAGCGGAATTTCCCCGCGACCGAAGTGGTGGCGCTTGCCTCGCGCAAGAGCCTGGGCCGGGAAGTTTCCTATGGCGACAGGACCTTGAAGATAAAGGCGCTGGAACAATTCGATTTTTCGGGAACCGACATTTGTCTTATGTCGGCTGGTGGAAATGTGTCTGCTGAGTGGACGCCCAAGATCGCGGCTGCGGGGTGTGTTGTGATCGACAATTCATCCCAGTGGCGCACGGACCCGGATGTGCCGCTTATCATCCCGGAAGTGAACCCGGATGCGATTGAGATATTTTCGCGCAAGAACATTATTGCCAATCCGAACTGCTCGACGATGCAATTGCTGGTGGCGCTGAAGCCGCTGCATGATGCGGCAACGATCAAGCGGATTGTGGTCTCGACTTATCAGTCCGTGTCTGGCACGGGCAAGGACGGGATAGACGAATTGTTCCAACAGACGCGGGCCATCTTTGTGAACGACGCGATCGAATCCCATGTGTATCCCAAGCAGATCGCTTTCAACGTGATCCCGCATGGGGGCGAGTTCATGGAAGACGGCCAGACGACCGAAGAATGGAAGATGGTGATTGAGACCAAAAAGATCCTTGATCCCAAGATCAAGGTATCGGTCACGGTTGCGCGGGTACCTGTTTTTGTTGGTCATTCTGAAGCGGTGAACATCGAGTTTGAACATCCGATGGAAGATGATCAGGCACGTGACATTCTGCGCGAGGCGCCGGGTGTGCTGGTTGTTGATAAGCGCGAAGATGGCGGTTACATGACGCCCGTGGAATGTGTGGGTGAATATGCGACCTTTGTAAGCCGTATCCGTGTTGATCCAACGCTTGAGAACGGCCTGAACCTGTGGATTGTTTCCGACAATCTTCGTAAAGGGGCCGCCTTGAACGCCATTCAGATTGCAGAGCTTCTCCTGGAACGCGGGCTGTTGAACAAAGCAGCGTAGGGCTGCGTCATGCTGAGTTGGCAACCGGTTGCATGTTGGTCGCTGTCTGATCCTCTTGCGTTGTGACCCTTTCGATTTCAGCCAGTAGGGTCGCAATCTCATAGGGTTTGGTGACGTATCCATCCATGCCGGCGGCGAGGAAACGTTCCTTGTCGCCTGCCATGGCATGAGCCGTCACCGCGAGTATGGGGATGGTTTCGCCGGCCGCGCGAATGGCGCGCGTGGCAGAGGGGCCATCCATCACCGGCATTTGTACGTCCATCAGAACAACATCGTAATCGCCCTGCAGGACCGCGTCGCGGGCTTCTTCGCCGTTCTCCACAATGGTGATGTCGAGGTCTAGCGCCCTGGCAAGCCGGCGTAGAATTTCCTGATTGAGATCATTGTCTTCAGCCGCCAATATTTTGAGGGATGCACCCGGGCCGGGTTCGATCTCCGCAGTTTCGATGTTGGCGGTTTGTGCGTGCGAAGAAACGAGAAGAGGCAGGCGGACGGTAAAGCGCGTGCCTTTTCCAAGCTCTGAGGCCACTTCAAGGGTGCCGTTCATGAGCTCGACA
>CAZFHW010000166.1:0-5924 GCA_964518885.1 uncultured Parvibaculum sp.
CTGGGAACCCCGCCGCCGGAAATCGGCGTCATTGATCCGGTCAGGCTCGACCCCCGAGAAGTCAACAAACGCCAGGGAAAAGCCTTTCCTTTCACCCCGCCGTTCAATTTCACCGGCCAGCCTTCCCTGTCGCTTCCCCTTTGCTGGAGCGAAAAGGGACTTCCTTTCGGAATGATGTTTACCGGGCGGTATGCGGACGAGGCAACTTTGTTCCGCCTTGCTGGCCAGCTGGAGAAAGAACAGCCCTGGATCGCCAAGCGCCCCCAAATCTGGGCTTAAGCGCAATGTTATTGCCGTAAAGCGGCAAGCCTGATACCCCTGCCGCCATGACAAAAACACCAGATACTCCAATCAACGTCCCAGTCCATGTCATTGGCGGCGGGATGGCCGGGTCCGAGGCGGCCTGGCAGATCGCGCGCGCCGGGCTTCCCGTCATCCTGCATGAGATGCGCCCTCATCGCACAACCGATGCTCACCAGACCGATGGGTTGGCAGAGCTGGTCTGTTCAAATTCATTCCGTTCGGACGATTGGGAAAACAATGCTGTCGGCCTGCTGCATGAAGAGATGCGCCGATGCAATTCACTCATCATGCAAATCGCCGAGACCACGAAGGTTCCTGCAGGCAGCGCCCTGGCTGTTGACCGGGAGATGTTTTCGGAAGGTGTGACAGAAGCCCTCACCAACGACCCACTCATCACGATAGAGCGCGGAGAGGTGGAAGGCCTGCCTCCCGAAAGCTGGGGCCCAACAATCATCGCAACAGGGCCGCTGACGTCAGAAGCCCTTGGCAATGCGATCAGTGAAATCACCGGCAAAGATGAACTGGCCTTCTTTGATGCCATTGCGCCGATTATCTACACAGAAACAATCGACTTTGACATCTGCTGGTATCAGTCGCGATACGACAAGGTTGGTCCTGGCGGCACTGGCAAGGACTACATCAACTGTCCGATGAACGAAGCCGAATACAATACCTTCATCGATGCGTTGCTTGAGGGCGATAAGACCGAGTTTAAGGAATGGGAAGCCAACACGCCCTACTTTGAAGGCTGTCTTCCCATCGAGATCATGGCAGGTCGCGGACGACAAACGCTGCGCTTCGGTCCGATGAAACCCGTGGGTCTCACCAACCCTCATGACCCTGACGTGAAGTCATATGCAATCGTTCAGTTGCGCCAGGACAACAAATTGGCCACGCTTTACAACATGGTCGGGTTTCAGACCAAGCTGCGCCACGGCGAACAGAAAAGAATTTTTCAATCAATTCCAGGTCTCGGCAATGCAGAGTTTGCGCGCCTTGGCGGCCTGCATCGCAATACATTCCTCAATTCTCCTAAGCTACTTGACGATACACTGCGCCTGAAAGTCCGCCCCGACATCCGCTTTGCCGGGCAGATTACGGGCGTCGAAGGCTATGTTGAAAGCGCTGCAATGGGTCTGCTTGCAGGACGGTTCATAGCAGCCGAAGCACGAGGAGCTGTGGCAACACCGCCGCCTTCCACAACAGCCTTCGGCGCTCTCCTCGGACATATTTCAGGTGGAGCAGACCCAGAAACTTTCCAGCCTATGAACGTCAATTACGGTCTCTTCCCCGCCGTTGAAATTCCAAAACCAACAGACGGAAAAAGAATTCGCGGAAAAGAAAAGAAAAGGGCCAGAAAACAGGCCCATAGCCACCGGGCCCTTCGCGACCTCGAAACCTGGATCTCCGGTGGACAGCTAGCTGCGGAGTAGGAGGCAATACCTCAAAGGCGACCGCGCCACCGAACATGGAGATACCGCAATTGGCGCCGGAAGGCAGGTATCTCGCTCGAATGCCGAAACAGATCAAAGTCGGGGTGTTGCAAGCGATTGACGTAAAGTGGCGTAAGACTTGAGGGCAGCAGTATCGCCAACAGATCGGGGCTCATCCGCCGCGCGGCTTCGTGCCCTTCCTCATACAACTGTCTGGCTTGCGCCAACATCTCACCGAGTGCTGCCAAAAACCCGGGGCGAATAACGGCTCCGAAAACATCGTGCGGGTCGATGTCATGTTTCCCCATCAAATCAAGCGGCAGTCCAAGCCGCAACTGTGAGGCATCAACCGGCAACCGCCGCACATGGGAGATGATTCCGTAGGCAGTGATGAGTTTTCCAATCCCATCTTTCGACGTTTCATATTCATTTTTCTGCCCCACCAGTCGAAACGCCAACTCAACACCCAGCGTCGCTACCCGCCTCACATGCTCAACAAGATCATCCAATGTGGCGAACGCGTCGTCAGTGAGTTCAAGTGCGTGTCTATCAATCAAGGGGATCAGGGCCCTGGGGTCGATCTCATACATCGTGAAAGCCTCGTAGATCGCACCTGCAATCTCATGAGGAGGTTCCTCCTCGGGCTTCATCTTCTCAAGTGTTTCCCGCCACCACTGATACCGAATTTCCCCCAGCATGGGCTCACTGACGCTGTGAGGTATCCGCGCCATCTCCGCCTCAAAAGCATAAAGCGCACATAGCGGCGCACGAACGTTTCTAGGCGTCAGAAGGACGGCAAGGTACCGGTCGTGATCGAACCGCCTCAGCTGATCCAGACAATATTGAAAATGATCGATCGTCACAGTCTATGGTCCGACATAAAAAGGGGCCGCTTCCGTATTGAAAGCGGCCCCGCAGGATTAAACAATAACCCGTCTTGGTGCTTCTATCCGAACGCCAGGTTCTGTGCAGAAACCATAGCGAACAGCATAGGGATCGACAGCAGAGTGTTGATCCGCGAGAACGTCTTGGCGGTTGCCCCAGCTTTCGCTTTCGCATCCCCATCGGCTTCGACCATACCCAATGCAATCTTCTGGTTTGGCCAAATAATGAACCAGACGTTGAACCACATAATCACACCAAACCACATACCAATGCCGATCATGATGTGTTTCTCGACAGCAAATCCTTCTGAAGCGCCAAGCGTAAACGCCTGGATCAGATAACCATTCATCGAGGCAACAATGATCCCCGTGAGGATGGTTGCCATAGCACCCCACCGGAACCACCAAAGAGCGGCTGGCGCGATAACTTTCGAAATGGCAGGTTTTTGCTCGTCAGGAATATTTCCCATATTCGGGATCTGAACGAAATTGAAATACCAAAGCAAGCCAATCCACATCACCCCACTCAGCACATGGAACCAGCGGAAAATGAACGCCACAAAGCTATGATCGATTGTGCCGCCCCAATTGAGGAACATGAAAAAAAGTACAGCTGCGAGAACAAAACCAGCAATGATGGTGTTTCGCAGGGAATCTAGAATTACAGACATGGGTCTTTATCCCCTTCTTGTTTGACACACGGAACGGTTCATCAAACCGTCCGCGCTAACGTCGCCCCCTCCAGTGGTTGGCGCCGCTAAGGCTCGATCCATGGTGATCGGATGAATCGAAAAATTGGACTGCGCAGAGGGTAAGAGTTTCCACAGCAAAAGCCAAGTTTACCGGGAGCAAGTCGTTATCCAACTGCAAGAAGGGCTGCGGCCACGCGACGGTTTTCGCTCAGCAGCACATTATAGGTGCGACACGCAGCCCCCGTATCCATAACCTCAATATGTATTGGAATACCGGCTAGATAGTCACGCGTTTCTCTGGGGGGCAGAACCAATTGCTTTCCCGACCCGATCAAGATCAAGTCAAACGTCCCCTGCGCCGCAACGAACATCGCAAAAGCATCCGCCGTCATTTCATCTGGTGAAGTAATTGACCAGGGAAACATACCACGCGCTGGCAACAGGATCATCGACCCCTCAACGCGCTTTTTATCCAGCCGAAAACCGCCATCGCCATAGGCTTCAATGGGGGGTGTCCCGCCGAAATTGGTGTTTGAAAGTTCCATGCCTCAGCCGAGAATCAAGGAGCTGCAGAAGGTGTCTCGCCTGCAGCAACACTCCAGTCTCTCTTTACGCCAAGGACCAAAAGCAGAGGTGAGGCAATAAAGATTGACGAATACGTCCCAACGACCACGCCCCACATCATTGCGAAAGTGAAACCACGAATGACCTCTCCACCGAATGTATAAAGTGCGATCAGTGCCAGCAGCGTGGTGATAGATGTCATGACGGTGCGTGACAACGTCTCGTTGATCGACTTGTCGAGCAGATGCCCCAGTTCAAGTTTCTTATACTTGCGCAGGTTTTCACGCACGCGGTCGAAGACAACGACCGTATCGTTCATCGAATACCCGACAATGGTCAGGATCGCGGCAATGATCGACAAGTTGAACTCGAGTTGCAGCACTGAAAAAATGCCAATGGTAAGCGCAACGTCATGCACAAGAGCAAGGACCGCCCCGACCGAAAACTGCCACTCGAAGCGGAACCAGATATAGATCAACATCAAGATCACAGAGATCAACACCGCAAGCGTCCCCGCCTCAACGAGCTCAGCACTGACCTTGGGTCCAACGACGTCAACACGCTGATACACCACGCCATCGCCAAGTTCTGCGCGAATGAGTGCGACAACGCTCTGATCGCTCGCGGCATCGGCATCTTGTTGCTCGACGCGGATCAACACTTCTGTTGGCGCACCAAATTCCTGCACCTGCACATCCCCGAGATTAAGCAATGACAAGCGCGCACGAATGTCGCCAATGTCAGCAGGCTCTGGTGTGGTGATCTCGATCATCGTGCCACCACGAAAATCGATCCCATAATTAAGACCATTGGTCGCAAACAGAACCACGGATCCAAGAACCAACAGCCCGGATAGCATATAGGCAATTCGGCGATATTGAATGAAGCCAATATTCGTATCGGCAGGAACCAGTTTCAATCGGAACATCATCTTACCCTTTAAAGAACCAGTTCAGTTGGTCGCTTGAAGCGGAACCAAAGCGCCACCATCAACCGGGTGACGACAAAGGCCGTGAATACAGAGGTAATAATCCCAACACCCAGCGTCACGGCGAAACCCCGCACAGGGCCGGAACCAAGCTGGAACAGAATGGCCGCTGCGATAAAAGTCGTGATATTGGCATCAAGAATGGTGGTCAGCGCTTTGCTGTAGCCAAGCTCGATCGCATTGATCGGTGTTTTGCCGTTACGTATTTCTTCCCGGATACGCTCGAAAATCAACACGTTGGCGTCCACCGCCATGCCAATGGTCAAAACAATACCGGCAATACCCGGCAGGGTAAGTGTCGCCTGCAGGATCGAAAGTGTTGCTGCAATCATCGCCACGTTGATAATCAGCGCCGCATTCGCAAACACCCCAAACAGGCCATAGGAAATGGTGATGTAGAAGATAACCGCCGCAAACCCGATGATGGCGGCAATCTTGCCGGCTGCCACACTGTCGGCACCAAGTCCCGGACCAACGGTTCTCTCTTCCAAAATATTAAGGGGCGCCGGCAACGCACCCGCCCGCAGAAGAACAGCAAGGTCATTGGCCTGCTGAACAGAGAACCCACCAGAAATTTGGCCAGAGCCCCCCAGAATAGGTTCCCGAATGGCGGGGGCGGTAATCACCTCACCGTCCAGCACCACGGCAAACGGTCTTCCAACATTCTCCGACGTGACTTTCCCGAAACGACGCGCACCTGCGGTATCAAATCTGAAATTCACCACCGGTGCATTGGTCTGTTGATCAAACCCCGGCTGCGCATCGGTCAGGCTCTCTCCCCCCACCATGATCCGCTTGCGAACCAGAATAGGCTGCGGTGGATCGAACTGAGGCATGTAGAGAACTTCCGAGCCCTGCGGCACACGTGTGGCCAAGGCCTGCTGTGCTGTCATGGTCTGATCGACCAGTCGGAAGGTGAGCTTCGCGGTCCGACCCAAAAGTTCTTTCAGGCGCTCAGGGTCATCCAGACCTGGAACCTCAACCACAATCCGGTTGTCGCCCTGTCGTTGAATGCTGGGTTCTGTTGTCCCCAACTCGTCAATCCGACGCCGTACGATCT
>CAZFHW010000167.1:0-5923 GCA_964518885.1 uncultured Parvibaculum sp.
GCGCTGTCCACGACTTTCTCTGCAAGGTGTCGCGATGTGGTCCATTTGCCGCCCATGGCCGAGATAAACCCGTCCAGGTTATCAATCTCGGAATGGTCTACGATTTCTGCTGCGCGGCTTGCGTTGTAACTGTCGGCGTCGTCGCTATCGTCTTGGGGCGTGGTGTCTACAAGAGGGCGAATACCAACATAATAGTGTTCGACATCACTGCGTTTGAGCCCCAGGCCAGGCAGCCCGTCATTCACCACAGCAAGGAAATCTTCAATATCCTTTTCGGTGACGCCGACTTTGTCAGGATCACCCTCAAATATGGTGTCGGTTGTGCCAAGGATGGTCTTGCCGCGCCAGGGGAGAACAAAGAAGTGACCGCCGAGTTTTGATTGGAGGGCCATCGCATACTCACCTGAAAGATCACGGGTGATGAGATGGATGCCTTTTGAGCGAATGAGGCGCCTGGACGGTTTCCCATTCTCTTCCGCGTGGCCCATCGTGATGTCTGCCCAGGGGCCTGCGGCGTTGATCGTCAATGCCCCTTTGATGGTGTGGGTGTCGCCGGTGAGTGTGTCTTGCACGATCACACCTTTGATTTCATTCCGGCCAGCCTGGCCTGCTTCTTTTACGAAGCCGGTGACCTTTGCGTAATTTGCGGCGTCGGTTCCTTTTTCGACAGCGCCGAGAATGAACTCAAGACACAGGCGCTCGGGCGCAAACATCTGGCAGTCGTAATAAATTTTTCCGCCCGTCAGACCCTCTTTTTGCAAGGAAGGCATGAGCTTGAGCACTTCATCGCGTGAAATGGAGCGATAGGCTGGGATTTTCTTATCCGGATCATCCAGGCGATTGCGGTCATAGGCCAACAGGTCATACATGGTGAGGCCGATGGCCAGGATCAGTGAGCCTTTAAGTCCCCGCCCATACGTCGGCAGGATGAAGGGGAGGGGATCAACCAGATGCGGGGCATTTTGTTCCCAGGTCCGGCGCTCGCGCAGGGATTCCCGCACGAGACCGATTTCACCGTTCACCAGATAGCGCAGACCACCATGGATGAGCTTGGATGAGCCAGCGGTGGTGGCATGGGCGAAATCGTTTTTCTCCAGCAACGCCACCTTCAGGCCCCGCAGGCTTGCGTCCCAGGCAATGGTTGCCCCTGAAATACCACCTCCAATGACAATCAGGTCATAGGAGGTTTTGCTCATGGTATCCAGATTGCGTTGCATTTTTGGGGGGGCCTTAGGAAAGACGTTGGGTGAAGCTGGCTTTGTCGCGGTTCAGGCCCGTTTTTGCAAGCCGTTTTGTTCCAGACGCCATATTAGGTGGGAAAGCCGGTCCTGACCGAAAAAGGGTTCTCCCTGGAAGACCATCAGGGGCACACCCCAGTGGCCCGATTCTTTCTGGGCGGCTTCATTTGCCGTGATAATCGCCTCAAAATGATCGACGTCAGCCTCAATTTTGCTATCCAGTTTGGCAAGGTCCAGGCCTGCTTTGGCGGTTGCTTCCTTCATGCGATCTCCCTGATCCCAATCCTGAACGCCCCCGAAAATGATGCTGCTTATGGCATCGACGAAGGGAAGGCTGCGGCCTTCCTCTGCTGCGGCGCATCCCAACCGGGTCAGGCGGTGGATATAGGGTTGTTCTTTGGGTACTTCGCCGCTTGCCAGATCCATGACAACAGGGTCTGGGTTCGGCCAGGCGTAAGGCAGGCCCTCCATTTCCGCGACCCGGATGGTGTCCTTGAAGAGATAAGGAGGCCACATGGGATTGACGGTCTTGAAAAACCCATCCATCCGCACCGCGATCGGATAGACCGGGCGGACGTTGATTTTCACATTGTACCGCTGCTCCATCGCCACCAGTCGTTTGGTGATGAGGTAGGAATAAGGTGAGCGAAATGACCAAAAAACGTCGAATTCAAGTGGTGCAGTGTCTGACATAAACAATTCCCTGGGCCGGTTTTTGATATTTTTGTGGGCTTCAGGGTCGGGGTTTTGCGCTTGGTTTGCAACCCCTGCTAAGCTCCCGGCCAGTGCGCAGCTATGGCGCAGGTATAACGGTCGGAGCAAAGCAGATGCAGGTGAGAGCAAACGGTATTTCCCTTGAGGTTGAGCGGTTTGGCCCGGAAGACAGGCCACCGGTCCTGCTGGTTATGGGGCTGGGCGGGCAGATGACCCTTTGGCCCATCGAACTTATCGAAGAGCTGGTGGCGCGTGGCTACCACGTTATCCGGTTCGACAATCGCGATGTCGGCCTGTCCGCCAAGTTTGATCATATGGGGCAACCCAGCATCCTCCGGCTGATGGCTTTGGATTTTTTCGGCATTCGTCCCAAGGCTCCCTATCTGCTGGATGATATGGCTAAAGATGCTGTGGGGGTACTGGACGCACTCGGTATCGACAAGGCCCACATTGTCGGCGTGTCGATGGGCGGCATGATTGCTCAACTGATCGCGGCAGATCACCCGGAACGGGTGCTCAGTCTGACCTCGATCATGTCGACAACGGGACATCGCTCGTTACCCAAGCCCACAAAAGCCGCGCGAGCCGCCCTTCTGGCACCGCCGCCTAAAGACCCAAATGATATGGCTGCAATTGAGGAACGAATGCTCTCGACTTTTGGCGCGATTGGCAGTCCGGGATACACCTCAAGCGACGAAGAACGGCGCGATATGCTGAGAGCGCAGCTGGAACGCTCGTACCATCCAACCGGCATGGTGCGCCAGATTGCCGCCATTGTGGCGAGCGGAGACCGGCGGGAAGCCTGCGAGAAGGTTACGGCACCAACCGTTGTGCTTCACGGTGAGGATGATCCGCTTGTGCCGCTTGAGGGTGGGCGTGATACGGCGAAATATATTCGCGGTGCGGAACTCATCACCATTCCGGGTATGGGGCACGATATGCCATTGCAACTGGTATCCGCTTTTGCGGATGCGATTGATAGTGCGGTAGCACGCGCTGGCAATTCCGGTTCTTCCTCAACAGTTCAAGCGGCGGAGTAGTTTCATGCAGGTAACAGCGAATGGCATTTCGATTGAGGTTGCAGATATGGGCTCCAAGGATGGGCCTGTCATTCTTCTGGTAAATGGCTACACGTCCCAACTGATCAACTGGCCGCAACTGTTGCTTGATGGGCTTGTTGAGGCTGGCTTTCGGGTGGTGCGCTATGACAATCGCGATGTGGGACTTTCGCAGAAATTTGAGGGCGCACCAAACCCACGCGAGACCCTTGATGCGATGATTGCGGGTAAAGTGCCCGACATTCCTTATGTCATGGCAGATATGGCGGCAGATGGCATGGGTGTTCTGGATGCGCTGGGCATTGATAAGGCGCATGTTGTTGGTGTTTCCATGGGGGGCATGATCGTGCAGCTGATGGCGATCAATCACGCTGACCGGTTGCACTCCATGACCTCGATTATGTCGTCGACAGGCAACCCGAAGCTGCCACAAGCCACAGCAGAAGCGCAGGCAGCGTTGAATGAGCCTGCTCCAAGCCAGCAACGCGGGGATGTGATTGTGCATTCCACAAAAGGGCGGCGGACATACGAGAGCCCGGCTTATCGCAAGACCGATGCGGAATATGAGCAGCTGATCGGCGAGTCCTATGACCGGATGTTTTATCCAGAAGGTTATATGCGTCAATATTGCGCCATCATTGCCGATGGCAATCGGGTTGAGCGCCTCAAAAGCGTGACTGTGCCGACACTCGTCATTCACGGGAAGGACGACAATCTGGTGCGGGTTGACGGCGGTGTTGATACAGCCAAGTCCGTGCCCGGCGCGCGTTTGGAATTGATTGAGGGGATGGGGCACGATCTGCCCGATGGGCTTTGCACGCGGTTTATTGAATTGATCGTGAGCCATGCACGTGGCCAGCTTGCTGCGGCTGCTGACTGACAAGATTGCGGTTGAACCAAAAAGGCGGAGCTAATGCTCCGCCTTTTTATTTGAGACCGCGTCGTCTGATTACATGCCGCCGCCGACCTGGCTGACACCCCCGTCACAGGGCACACAAGCGCCGGTTGTATAGGCACTGGCGCGCGATGCCAGGAAGATTGCGACACCTGCAATGTCTTCTGGCTGGCCGATGCGCTTGCGCGGGTTGGCCTCTGCAATGACGTCCCCCATTTCGGCAAGAGTTGCCGCCATCATCTGGCTCGGGAATGGACCCGGTGCGATGCAGTTCACCAGAATGTCTTCTGACGCCAGACGCTGTGCCAGATGGCGGGTCAACATGATCATGCCCGCTTTTGAAGAAGAGTACGCGTAGGTTTCCAGCATGGGTGGGTTGATGCCGTTGATCGAGGCGGTGTTAATAATGCGCGCTGGGGCCTCGTAGGTTGCCGCTTTGCGCAACAGGGGAAGCATTTTCTGGATGAGAAAGAAGGGGCTTTTGATATTGATGTCGAAAACCTTGTCCCATCCTTTTTCAGAATATTCCTCCAGAGGTTCGCCCCAGGCAGCGCCCGCATTGTTTACGAGGATGTCGATTTTTTCTTCGCGTTTTGCCATCTCGGCTGCAAAGACAGTCACACCTTCCACAGTGGAGAGGTCTTGAGGCACAGAGATGCAGGTGCCGAATTCGCTGAGGCGGGCAGCGGTAGCGTCGCAGGCTTCGGCCTTGCGTGCGGTGATGTAAACCTTGGCGCCATTTTCAACATAGCCTTGCGCGATCATTTCGCCGATGCCGCGTGAGCCGCCGGTGATGATGGCCACTTTGCCCTCAATGTCGAACAGATGTTTCATGTCTCTCCCTGCCTTTTTCGGTATGTGTTGTCTTAACTGTCTGACGCCGCAGCGTCTTTTGTTGCTTTGATGGCGCGCAAGCTAGCACGGCAAAAGCAGCCCGCGAAGAGGGAGACATTTTCAGGCCGCCTCTAGTTTGTGGTGATCGGCAGATCACGCCTACTTGCTTGTAATCCGTTTGCTCATGGGCGTGCGGCGTAGAGCGATAGGAACTGATAGGCGATGGTGGCGGCTGCAAGGGCTGTGATTTCGCTGACGTCGTAAGCAGGCGCCACCTCCACAACATCCATGCCAATCAGATTGATCCCTTCAAGGCCGCGCAGGATGTCGAGGGCCTGGCGTGTGGTTAGACCTCCGGCACACGGGGTTCCCGTACCGGGCGCGTAGGCCGGATCGAGGCAATCAATGTCAAAGGTCAGGTAGACGGGGTGGGTGCCGACGGTGGTTTTGATTTTTTGGGCAATGTCTTCGGGTGTTGCGCGGCAGGCTTCCCGCGCTTCGATGATGTGGAACCCCTGTGTTTCTGGATTGTGGGTGCGCAACCCTATCTGGATGGAACGTTCGGGCACGATGAGCCCCTGTTCTTTCGCGTGGAAGAACATGGTGCCGTGGTCGATGCGACCGGGTGTGTCGTCCCAGGTGTCTGAATGTGCGTCGAAGTGGATCAGCGAGAGGGGGCCGTGTTTGGCCGCGTGCGCTTTCAGCAGGGGATAGGTGATGAAATGGTCGCCGCCCAGCGTCAACATGGCGGTGTCGGTCGCCAGGATATCAGAGGCGTGGGCCTCGAGCCGTTCAATCCAGGTGTCCGGCAGGCCGGGGTCAAAGACGCAGTCGCCCCAGTCGGCGACTTTCAGGCGATCAAGCGGGTTGAAGTCCCATCCCTGGGGCCAGTCCCAGGCAAGGTTGGATGATGCGGTTCTGATGGCACGAGGGCCGAGCCGGGCGCCGGGGCGACCTGTTGTGGCGAGGTCAAAGGGGACACCGGACACAGCCACATCCATCTCGGCGAGGTCGCGTGTGTACTGACAGCGCAGGAAGCTGGTCGCGCCCGAATAGGTTGGCTCATAAGAGCCACCATAGGGGGATGTCCGCTGAAAGGCGCTGTCGCCCTTTTCCTCGCCGATTTTCGATGCGTCATATTCAGTCATGCTCACTCCTCTGTCCCGCAGAATGACGCAGTATTG
>CAZFHW010000168.1:0-5920 GCA_964518885.1 uncultured Parvibaculum sp.
TGCAAACGATTTTCCGCCTGGGAGGGATAGGGCTTCGCCCCATAATTGTTGGATGATCTGGAGCCGGTAGTTGGTCTCATCATCGGCATCAATACTGATCGCCATTTGTTGGCCGGGCGCTTTTCCGGCAGGCGCTTGGTTGGGTTGCTCGAGTTCGACACCGTCCCACCAGGCGCGCATTCGTATCCACAGTTGGACATACCCGTCGTCTGCCACCTTCGCTTTTTTTACGGGCGGTTTGGGTTTGGCGGCTGATTTGGTTTTTGCTTTTATTGGTTTTGCACCCGTGCTGTTACTGTTTTCCGCCGTCAAACGCTTCTCCGGGTTTTGCCGTAAAAATGTGTTGAGCGCTTCATTGTGGTCAGTTGACAGGCGGCGCATGCGGCGGAAGCGATCAATCGCAGTTGGCGACATGGCTGTCAGACCGTCAGTCAGCTCGCGTGCTGACATATTGCGGAGTTCGCCGGAACTTATGGTTGCCAAACTCGACATGTTTGCGGCACGCTGCCTCTACGTTCTTGGAGCCTCTTTTGCAACAGACCCTATAATTAGAATGGACGGTCCGCACACATGAGTGAGAAGACCAACATGATTTCCATCATCAGTTCATTTAATTAAGATTTTCCTATTGATTTCATGCTCCCAGGCCAGGCCCGGTGCCTATTTGTAAAACACGAGTTTTTCTATATCTTTACATGGTTTTGTAGTGCTGGAAGGTGGGCAAAATGGGCTGATTCGCCCCGGAAGTTGCGAGTGAAACAGATATGACATGCTGTAGGGTGTTTGAAGCGTATGTGGCCTAGTGAATTTAGTCAGCGGTACCCGAAAACGATATTGGTCGCTTGGTGTGCGTTGATAGTCGTGATGCTTTTGGGGTGTCTCAGGCTGACTGTCTCCTATGACACTCGGATCTTTTACTCCGAACAAAACGCATTTTTGCTCCAGCTTCGTGATTTTGAGCAGAAATTCTCTGATAACAACAATGTTCTCTTCGTTCTCAGCCCGCGCAACAGGGGGAGCGAAAGAATTGCAACTCCCCAGACGCTTCGCGCGCTGGTGGATATAACGGAACGCGCCTGGCGTCTGCCTCATTCGTTGCGCGTGGAATCACTGTCAAATTTCCCCCGCATCGTCTCGGATGACGACGCATTTGCTGTTGTGGAGATGGTTTCGGATGCAGAGAGACTGACGCCTGCAGGTGCGCGCGAAATTGAACTCGAAGCACTGGCCGACCCACTAATCGCCAAGCGACTTTTGGCGGAAGATGGGCGTGCTACCGGCATCAATGTGAATTTTCAGCTTCCCCGGTATGCTTCAAAAGAAGTTCGGGAAATCAAGCAGGCTGTTCTTGCGTTTGCTAGAGAAATCGAGCGGGACTATCCCCATTTGCAGGTTCACGTCACCGGCAACGTCATGTTGATGGCGACTTACAATGAGGCTTCGCATGTTGACGCGCTTCTACTTGTGCCCATCTCGCTGTTGGTCGCAGCTTTTATTATTGTCATCTTTTTGCGATCCCGAAATGCAAGCCTGACCGTTATCTCTATTCTGGGTGTTGCCAGCGGATCAGCGATGGGGGTCGCGGGTTGGTTTGGCCATGTCATCACACCCGCCTCTATTGCCGCGCCAATCATCGTGATCTCCATTGCACTTGCTTCAACCATTCACGTGGTGATCGCAGTGATGCATGGGCTAGCGGAGGGACTTGAGAGTAGAGTTGCGATCAAAGAGGCTATCCACGCCAACGCGACGGCTGTTGGTCTCACAAATCTCACCACCGCGGTTGGGTTTCTCGCGATGAACCTCGCGGACGCTCCCCCATTCAACGACCTGGGAAATATCGTCTTTGTCGGCATCCTGTTGAGTTATCTGCTGACCTTCACCTGGCTGCCGGCGGCACTGACGTTGCTTCCAATAAAACCCACGGTGGATGGATCGTCTGCCCTCATGGCTGGTTTTGGGCGTTGGGTAAATCGGTTGAGATGGCCACTTCTGGTGACGTCTATTGTTGGCGTTCTCTTCTCTGTCAACGGATTGTCGCAAATTCGGCTGGATGACGATTTCGTGCGCTATTTCGATAGCCGGTTTGATTATCGGGTGGCCTCGGACTTTGCAGAAGAGCGGCTGACCGGCCTCAACTTGATGGAGTTTGATCTGGAGACCGGCCAGGATGGGGGGGTCTACCAGGCTGACTACCAGCATTTTTTGGCACGTTTCACCGATTGGCTGAGAGCACAGCCTGGGGTCGTTAGTGTTGCCGACATTTCCGAGATTACCAGGCGTATTCATGCTGCCATGCGGGTTGAGGATGAACCCGCTCGGATGGGAATTCCTGAAAACGCAGACCTGACCTCACAATATTTTTTACTTTACGAATTGTCATTGCCCTATGGGGCAGCCATCACCGATCGCATCAACGTCAGCCGGAGCGCAAGTCGGGTAACAATCATTATGCAGGGGCTGACCTCTGGGGCGATCCGCGACCTGCACGAGCGCTCGACAGCCTGGCTTCTGCAAAATGCGCCCCCGCCCAGCCAGATCAGCGGCATCAGCATCAATGTCCTTTTTGCCTATTTGTCGAGCACGAACATAAGGTCGATGATGGCGAGTACGCTGGCCTCCATTTTCATTATCGGGCTGATTATCGCGCTGGCGCTTCGCAGTCTCACCTATGGGGCCCTGAGCTTGGCAACAAACCTGCTACCGGCGGTGGTTGGCTTTGGGATATGGGGATATCTCATCCAGGATATAGGGATCGCAGGGGCTGTGATCACAGCGATGACCCTGGGCATCGTCGTGGACGACACAATCCACTTTCTGATGAAATACAGACGTCTGCGGGCCGAGGGGGCCACTTCGGCTGAGGCCATTGAAGCAACCTTTGCGACCGTTGGCGTGGCCATGGCCATCACAAGTATTTCTCTGGCAACGGGTTTTTCAGTACTTGCGTTATCCGGTTTTCAGATCAATCGGGCGCTGGGTATACAGACATCGATCATTGTTGTTGCTGCCCTGGCGATTTGTTGGTTCATGTTGCCACCGCTTTTACGTCTGATCGATCGCTCGGATGGGTCAAAAATGAACCAATTCAATGCAGACGAATAAGGCAGGTGTGGCTTGGCGGTCATGACGAATGATTTTCTTGCAAAACTAACCTTAACCTCGGAAATTCATTAAGAAACCTAGAATCGTTTGTCCTATTATGAAATGACAAAGTCAGCTTACAGATCGGCAAACGACTGAGCTCGTGATGGGTTCGAAGAAGGGGCCTGCAAAGGGAAGTAGTATTGATGCGTACATATGAGCAGCTAACGGGGGCCACCGGCCGCAAAGTTTTCTACCGCGCTGAAAGATATCGGGCCGATCAACTTTTCAAAGACATTGTGCCCGCTGTCGACCTTGGGGGCGACCGGGCGGCGCTCAAAAATCTGTCGATGACGGGATTGGCGGCTCAAAGCAGCGAACTGGACGCTTGGGCGGGACGCATTGGCGAAGAAATTCCGGTTCGCTTGTGCATTGCCGACGATACGCTCTACGAGGGCACGGGTCGTATTCGCCGGGTGGAGCCCAGTGGCATCCGCACCACTGTAGCGGTGGAACTGACGGCCGGCTATGTGGACATTCCAGCTGTTGTGACAAGCCATGACCAGCTGTTATTGGCGCGGTCACTCGCCGATCCGCAATTTGGGGTGGCCTCCAACATTCTTCCCGAATACAGGGAGCTTTCAGCAGAAATTGTTTACCTGTTCCGCTCCTACAGGGATTTGCTCGCCCGTTTTGAGGCACGCCTGGGAGATTTACCAGAGAACGAGCGGTCCGCGCGGCTTCTCGATGCACTCATCGCGTGTGAAGACAAGATGATCCCACAGTGGAAAGAACTGTGGTATCGCGGAAACGATATTACCTTCCCGATGATAGGGGATCCCATCGCGCTCGCTGAACACAAGCGATACACAGAACAGGTACTCACACCTGAATTTGTACCTGGCCCAGTCATGCGCCGGTGCTACGAAAAACCCCTGGGTTACCCGGGCGACTACCAAATCATGAACTACGTTTATCGGTGGGAACGAATTGGCGATACGCCCTTCGAGAAACTGCTGCATCGCGTGGGTGTTGAAACGGGCGCTTGTGTGGGGACGCGACTTCGCATGACGCAAAAATTTCTCGCTGAGAAAATTGCAGAGACACCGGGCACCGCGACCATGAACATCACCAATCTGGGATGTGGGTCGGCATATGAAGTCGGTGAATATCTCAAGATCGACACGTTGCCGCGTCCGGTCAATTTCACATTGATTGACCAGGACCATGACGCGCTCTCATTTGCCTATGAGCACGCACACCCTCAGGTCGTTCGCCACAAGGGTAAAGCCCGTATCCAGTGCCTGCAGGCTTCTTTCGCACAATTGCTGAAGGCCGGGCCGTTGTTCAATTCGCTACCTCCGCAAGATGTGATCTATAGCCTTGGGCTGTATGATTATCTCTCGGCCAGGCGCGCAAAGGCTCTAACCCATGCGCTCTATGAACAGGTTATCCCAGGCGGTTATCTGGTCCTGGCCAACGTGAAGGTGGGCCGTGAAACATGCATGTGGCCGCTGGAGTTCATCACCGATTGGAGCCTGGTTTACCGGACCGCCGAGGAGATGTGGGACATGGTGGACGGCCTCGACTGTGAGCGTATTTCGCTCGAAGAAGACGAGACGAAATGCGTGTATGTCATGGTCGTAAGAAAGCCGTTTGAACCAGCCAACTGAGACCGGGAGGGGGCTCGGACTTATCGAGTCCCCCAACGCTTTCCATGTTCGGCGGGGCCGTCAACGAACCGGCTGACGGGGAAGGTCGCTGTAACAACTGTTCCCACACCCTTTGTACTCTCCATGCGGATATCGCCCCCATGGAGCGCCAGAATTTTTCTCACCAGCGGTAGCCCGAGACCTGTGCCCTGCTGAGTGCGACTCATCGCGTTTTCGATTTGAACGAAAGGTTCAAACACGCGCTCCATATCTTTTTCCTCAATGCCAATGCCTGTATCTTCGACGATCAACTCAAGCTCTCCAGTATCAGCCAAGCCAAGCTCCACGCTTACCCGACCACCTTCGCGTGTGAATTTGAGAGCGTTGGAGGTCAGGTTGATGACGATCTGATTAAACAGGCGCGGGTCGGCAAGTATCCAGGGGATGTCATCGCGCACCCGGAACGTCAATTTGATTTTGAGCTCCGCCGCTTTTGGTCGGAACATACGCATGGTCTGGTTGAGGGACTTGACGGGGTCGACGGGACTTTCATCAAGTTCGAGCTTGCCCGACTCGGCTTTAGAGAGGTCGAGAATATCGTTGATGATGCTCAGCAGATGGGAGCCACTGCTGAGAATGTCGCCCGCATAGTCGACGTAGCGTTCGTTATTGACCGGCCCAAACATTTGGGTCGAGATGATTTCGGAGAACCCAATAATTGCATTGAGAGGTGTGCGCAATTCATGGCTCATGATGGCGAGGAATTCGTTCTTCGACCGGTTCGCTGATTCAGATGCTTCCAGCAGCTGTTCCGAGCGCGCACGCTCAAACTTGAGCCGCTCGTGGTCGACAAACGCATTCCTCATCTGGTGTTCTTGAACATAGGTAAGGAAGTTACAGGTTCCGATGCCGAGCAGCATGAACGCTGTATTATTGATGAACACATTGTGCGGCTGTGGATTGATGTACAGAGCCACGATTTCGAACACGACCAGCGTCGCCAGCGCCCAGGCCAGCGAATACATGAAGTTCAATCGCCACAAACAGGCGCTGAAACAAATGATCGCGACGAGCCCCCCATAGTAGAGGTAGCTGCCGGGGGCTTCTGCAAGAGCAATCATCGCCACGACGCCGAGCCCAGGTGCAGCCATTGAAACCGAAAGCCAAAACTGATGCTTGTGGGT
>CAZFHW010000169.1:0-5823 GCA_964518885.1 uncultured Parvibaculum sp.
GTGGCTGTTTATGCACGCTCAGCTGCGGAAGCTGCCCTTAGCGCTGTCCTGGTGGCGGATGCCGTGGAGCTAACGTCCATAGCCAGCCGTCCTCCGATTCCTTCATCAGAGGATGTCTGGGACGCCTTGTCCAAAGGCATTCGAACCCTCTTGCCATTCAAGCAAGCGAACATAATACGCGGGGGAATCCTCGCGTTTCGAGGGCGTGGGCGCCTCATTGGACCCATCTCTGGTGATGGACTTCTGCGATTTGGTGTTTCTGACTGGCGCTGACCCACCTTTTTTGGCTTATACTCCGCTCAAATGAAATTGGGAGGAACTGATGGGCTTTTACGAAAAATATATTGTACCCCGCATCATCAACAGCAAATTTGCCTGTGGTGCGCCGCCAATCGCATACCAGCGAAAAAAAGTGGTGCCGCTTGCCGAGGGTCGGGTGCTGGAGATCGGTATTGGAACGGGCCTCAACCTTGAGCATTATGATCCCTCCCGGGTTGAGAAAGTGATCGGTCTCGATCCATCGGAGGAGAGCTGGAAGATTGCTGGCGAACGCGCCAAGGGCTTGGGTTTTGACGTTGAATTTATCGGTCTGCCCGGAGAAGAGATTCCGCTGGAGGCAAATTCCGTTGATACAGTGCTTGTTACATATGCTCTTTGCACGATCCCAGATACGCAAAAGGCCCTGGAAGGAATGCGCCGGGTTTTGAGACCTGGTGGAAATCTCATCTTCTGTGAACATGGACTCGCACCCGATGCGAATGTTCAAAAATGGCAAAGCCGGATTAATCCGATTTGGAAACGCTTAGCTGGTGGATGCAATGTCAATCGTAACATCCCGGCATTGCTGGAACAGGGGGGGTTTAAAGTTCGCAATTTGGAGACCATGTACCTGCCCAACACGCCGCAGTTTGCGGGTTTCAATTATTGGGGCACTGCTCAAGAAGCCTGAATCTTTCTAAAAAATGTAGCTTGGAAAAATGACAAATCTGTTCGCACCGCTCTCTTTCACGCGGGGACCGGACATGAAGAACCGCTTCATGCTCGCGCCGCTCACCAATACTCAAAGCCATGAAGATGGTCGGCTGTCCGATGAGGAATTTCACTGGCTCACCATGCGGGCAAAAGGTGGTTTTGGCCTGACCATGACCTGTGCTGCCCATGTGCAGGCGGCGGGACAGGGGTTTCCAGGTCAGCTGGGCATATTTTCCGATAACCATCTTGAAGGTCTGACGCGGCTTTCGAAGGCTATCAAGGCAGAAGGCAGTGTGGCGGTGGTGCAGCTGCATCATGCGGGTATGCGCTCGCCCGCCGACCTGATTGGTGAAAAGCCTCATTGCCCGTCCGATAATGCGGAGTTTGATGCTCGCGCGATAACGACCGGTGAAGTCGAGCAGTTGATTGAAGATTTTATTTCTGCAGCGGAACGGGCAGAGAAGGCGGGCTTTGATGGGGTGGAACTCCATGGCGCTCATGGGTATATTCTTTGTCAGTTCCTGAGCCCCGGGGTAAACCAGCGGCATGACAAATATGGCGGCTCGCTGGAAAATCGGGCACGGCCTCTCTTTGATATTATCGATGGTATACGCGACCGATGTGGTGCTGATTTTCAGCTCGGCGTGCGCCTTTCGCCGGAGCGGTTCGACGTCAAGCTGGATGAAATTGTGGAAGTCGCGCAGCGGCTTATGCGCGACGACAAAATCGACTACCTGGATATGTCTCTGTGGAATGTTTTTAAGGAACCAACCGACGAGGCGTTCAAAGGCCGGACGCTCATGTCCTATTTTACTGAGCTCGACCGCGGTAACGTTCGGCTGGGTGTGGCTGGTAAAGTTGCGCGTCCTGAAGACGCGCAACGGTGTCTGGATGAGGGATGTGATTTTGTTTTGTTAGGGCGTGCTGCCATTCTCACCCATGATTTTCCCAATCAATTGGCTGAGGCAGCTGACTTTACGCCGGTCGTTGTTCCTGTCTCTGCGCAGTACCTGCAGGATCAGGGGCTGAGTGCCCGGTTCGTCGAATATATGCGCCAATGGAAGGGATTTGTGGAGGGATAGTTCCGCTTTCTGGTTTGTTATACGACTGTTTCTGGGACGCTAAATTGGCCTGCTGTTTGCTCTGTTGAATGGAGAAAAACAGTATCGACAGGCAAGGCGTACCAGAATGGAACAGTCCGACAGGCAACCACGTGTTCTTGTGTTCGGAGATGACACACGGAGCTTTCTTACAGTGGTGCGCTCCTTGGGGCGCCAGTCCATTATTGTGGATGTGGCCCCCTTCGATCCAAATGCCCCGGCGCTGGCTTCGCGTTATATAAATGAGATTGTGAATCTCCCCACGTTCCACGGAGACGGGCGTGCTTGGTTCTCCAGCCTTCAGAAACGCCTCTCATCCGTTTCTTACGATCTCCTGATCCCCTGTTGTGACAGAACAATCCTGGCGCTGGACCGGTATCGCGACCAGCTTTCGCACGTTCGGATGGCACTTCCTGAACGACATGCAATCCCCATTCTGTTCGACAAGATGTTGACTAAAGAGTTGGCGGGAAATTTGGGCATTGATGTCGCTGAGGGGCGTGCACTTGCAGCCCACGACAATGTGCAGTCTCTCATTGATGATTTCGGGCGACCGGTTCTCATCAAGCCAAGACGTTCCTACACAGTGAACAACCTCGTGTCGCGGGGACAGGTTGTTGTGGCGCGGACCAACCCCTCTTTGGTTGATGCCTTGTCCAAAGCATTGCCACCACACGAATTTATGGCCGAGGCCTATTTCGATGGGGTGGGCGTGGGATTGTCGACGCTCTCTCAACAGGGCGAAATGCTGCTGGCATTCCAGCATCGACGTCTCAAAGAGCCGCGCGGGGGCGGGGGTAGCTCGTTTCGGAAAAGTGAAGCGCTCAATCCTATGATGCTTGAGGCCTGTCAGAAAGTTTTGAGGTCACTCGAATATACAGGTGTCTGTATGTTTGAGTTTCGCGAGGCGGTTGACGGATCGTCCTGGATTCTTGTTGAGATCAATGCGCGGTTCTGGGGGTCGCTGCCTTTGCCGGTTGGGCTCGGCGTTGATTTTCCCTACCATCTTTTCGAGTTGCTGACGCAAGGACGAAAGCCCACTCAGCCAAACTATCCAGTTGGGGTCCGGGGACGAAATCTGATGATCGCAGCTTATGATACGCTGGTGCGTGATAGAGGTACGGCGCGTGGATGGGGCAAACTGGTAAGTGATATTGGGGGCCTCGTTTTCCACCCCATCAATGTCCTGATTGGCAGAGAAAAATCCGACGTTTGGGTGCGGGATGATGTGCGGCCCGCTTTTGCTGAAATTCTTGCGCTTCCCCGCATGGTTAGAGAGAAACGTGAAAAACCTTCCATTGCGCTTCCAGCGGATGGGTTGGTTCTGAAACCATGACTGATGACATGTGATGACAGATACAGGCGCAGATATACAAGTTGTGCAGAGTGCTCGCGCTCGTCTCTTTGCGTTGTTGAGGCGTAGGGACACTGTTGCCCGCCAGAAATGGGATGTTGTTTTCCTGTTTCTGCTTCGCGGCGGGGGAGCGGCTTTTGCCTTTCTGACTCAAATCGCGATTGCCCGGTGGGCGGGTGCCGACGTTTTTGGCATCTATGCCGTCGCCTGGACCTGGATCATTGTGCTGGGCACTTTGTCTCAAGCGGGGTTCGGGATTTCGATAACCCGTTTTGTTGCGCGGTATGAAGAACGGGGTCGATCCGCCCGGGCGTGGCAGGCCGTCATTTTCTCCGGGCTTTTTGTCCTGGGGCTTGGGCTTGTAACTGCGCTGGTCGCGGCAGCTGTTATCTATTCAAAGTCTGTTTTTGGCGGAACCGTGTTGAATGTCACATTGCTGCTCGCAATGGTGGCTGTGCCGTTCTACGCCCTTAGTGAGCTGGGGAAGGGGGTTCTGCGCGGTCTGGGCGAGAGCGTTATGGCCTATGCACCCGGCTATCTGTTGCGGCCAGCTCTTTTGTTCTCATTCATTGGTGCTGCTTTCTGGTTTTCTCTGCCAATCGACGGGACGTTGATTGTTGGGGCGGTCGGTGTGAGCCTGGTGATTGTTGCGCTTGTCCAATGGGCACGCATTTTGCGGCACCGGAATGAGGCGGGGGCAAAGGTGCCGCGGCGCTGGCATGCAGGCCACTGGCTGGCGATTTCACTTCCTATGATCCTGGTCGATGGCCATTTCCTGCTTGTCTCCTATATGGATCTGCTTGTGCTGGATCTGTTTGTGGCGCCGGAGGTCGTCGCGGTCTATTTCGCTGCGGTGAAAATTGTCGCGCTGATCTGGTTTGTGCCGTTTGCTGTTTCCGGCATTGGAGCTCGGGTGCTGGCAAAGGATTTTGAGCGGCAGGACGGACAGGATTTCGAAAGGTCTGTGCGCCGGTTTGCACATTGGAGTTTCTGGCCAACGCTTGTTCTCGCGGTTCTTATGTCGGTTTTTGGTGACCGGATTTTGATGCTGTTTGGAGCTGGTTTTGAGGCTGGTCTTCCTGTCCTGCGTATTCTGGCTCTGGGTCTTGTCTTTCAGGCAGCAGCCGGGCCGATAAAATTTCTTATGACGATGACCAGTGAGCAGAATGCGAGTGCTGTCATCCTTTGCTCCACAGCTGCCCTGAACATTGCGCTAAATTTTGCGTTGATCCCGATATGGGGATTGGAGGGAGCCGCGATTGCTACCGTCGCGACGCAAATATTGGCGACGGGGCTTATGGTTTTTCAGGCGCGGCGGAAACTTGGGGTCTGGTCATTTGTCTCTCTGTCGATGCCGTTTTCCAGAGTGCAGTAGGGCTCTGGTTGTACAAATCCCGGAAATCTATATAAAGACTTCTTTATGTCCTTATATGAATTGTTTCGATGGTAGATGTTGAGACCCATTACAGAGATCTGTTGGCGGCTGATTATCTCACCGAGGTCGGCGATTTTGATGCGCGCGTGCGGGCGGACAAGGGCCTTTTTTGCGGTTTTGATCTGGAATGCGAGACGGGACGGGCACGGGCAGTGGATCTGGGTGCCGGGCCTGGGTGCCAAAGTGTTGCGCTGGCAGAACTTGGATATCTGGTCACAGCTGTGGACCTGTCAGAGGAACTGCTGGCTGAACTGGAACGTCGGTGCCAAGGGCTCAATGTTCGGGCGCTGAGGGGCGATATGACGGCGCTGCTGGGCACGTTGATGCCGGGCTTTGAATTGGCCGTCTGTCTGGGAGATACGCTCTCTCACCTGACAGATAGAGAAGTTGTCGACCGGTTCTTTGGTGCGGTATGGGCAGCGCTGGCGCCACGGGGGCAATTACTGCTGAGCTTTCGCGATCTGACCATTGTTCTGGAAGGGATGGACAGGTTCATCCCCGTTGCCGCGACGCAGGACCGCATCATGACCTGTTTTCTGGAAGATCTGGGCGACAGGGTGGAGGTGCACGATCTGATTTATCGTCGCGAGGGGGAGGGCTGGGCATTGCACAAGAGTTCCTACCCAAAATTGCGTCTGGGAGAGAGCCAGATCCGGACACAGCTCAAAGCGGCTGGATTTGAGATTGTGCATGCGTCAACGACACAGGGCCTAGTGAAGATGCTGGCGCGGAAGGTGGCTTGACTCTCTCCTATTTGAATGAGAACATAAAGAGAACATTAGGTTGTGTTCTATGCTCTCAAGAGAAAAATCTGAGTTGGTAGCTGGTCTGCGTACGCAGATTGCAGCACTGGAAGCTTCGCCCCAGCAACAGGCTGAAGCGCGGTTCAAGTTTGGGCTTGAGGCGGTTGATGCCCGGCTTCCCGGTGGCGGGTTGGCGCGCTGTGGCGTTCATGAAGTGAC
>CAZFHW010000170.1:0-5801 GCA_964518885.1 uncultured Parvibaculum sp.
GTCTTTAAGGGCAGCGGAAAGAAGAAGCGAAAGCGCAAACGTTATGGCACTTAAACAGTACAAACCTTCAAGCCCCGGGCAGCGTGGCCTCGTTCTCGTCGACAAGTCGGCGCTTTGGAGCGGTAAGCCAGTCAAAAAGCTGACTGAGGGGCTCTCGAAATCAGGCGGCCGGAATAATCACGGTCGGATCACGTCGCGGCGTCGTGGTGGTGGGCACAAGCGGACCTATCGCATTATCGATTTCAAGCGGACAAAGTTCGATGCGCCGGCGACTGTTGAGCGTCTGGAATATGATCCAAACCGCACAGCCTTTATCGCGCTTCTGCGTTATGAAGATGGCGAGCAGGCCTACATCATTGCACCGCAGCGTCTGGCGCCCGGTGACACGGTAATCTCTTCGGAGAAGGCTGACATTAAGCCCGGCAACGCAATGCCGATGAAGAACATGCCCGTTGGGACGATCATCCATAACGTGGAATTGAAGCCTGGTAAGGGTGGTCAGATCGCACGCTCCGCTGGAACATATGTTCAGCTCGTTGGTCGTGATCATGGTTATGCGATTGTACGTCTCTCGTCCGGTGAGCAGCGCCTCATCCGCGGTGAGTGCATGGCGACAGTTGGTGCGGTATCAAATCCGGATCAGTCGAATATCACACTTGCCAAAGCGGGCCGTAATCGCTGGCTTGGCAAACGTCCATCGGTTCGCGGTGTGGCAATGAATCCTGTCGATCACCCTCATGGTGGTGGTGAGGGGCGGACGTCGGGCGGTCGGCATCCGGTTACTCCTTGGGGTAAGCCAACCAAGGGCAAGCGGACACGTAGCAACAAGTCGACGGACAAGTACATTGTACGCAGCCGTCACCAGCGTCGGAAATAGGGTAGTAGGTCATGACACGTTCTGTCTGGAAGGGTCCGTTTGTTGACGGATACATCTTGAAAAAGGCTGATGCGTCTCGCGAGTCGGGTCGTAAGGAAGTGATCAAAATTTGGAGCCGCCGCTCCACGATCCTGCCTCAGTTCGTCGGGTTGACGTTTGGGGTCCATAATGGCCGCAAGCACATTCCTGTGGCTGTGACGGAAGACATGGTCGGCCACAAGTTTGGTGAATTTTCTCCGACGCGTACCTATTTTGGGCACACGGCAGACAAGAAAGCGAAGAGGAAGTAGCCATGGGTAAGACGTCAATACCACGGCGCCTGGGCGAGAATGAGGCGATGGCCAAAGGCCGGATGCTTCGGACAAGCGGTCAGAAGCTGAACCTGCTCGCGCAGTCCATTCGTGGGAAGAAGGTTGATCGCGCGATTGCTGATCTGACTTTCTCACCGAAGCGGATTGCCAAGGACGTTAAGAAAGTGCTGGAAAGCGCGATTGCAAATGCCGAGAATAACCACGATCTGGATGTGGATGAGTTGGTTATTTCCGAGGCATACGTCGGTAAGAACCTTGTGATGAAACGCTGGCGCCCTCGGGCTCGCGGTCGGGTAGGCAAGATTTTGAAACCGTTCAGCGAGATTACGATTATTTTGCGGCAAGCTGAGGAACAGGCCTGATGGGTAACAAAGTCAATCCAATCGGCCTTCGTTTGGGCATCAATAGAACGTGGGATTCACGTTGGTATGCGAAAGGCCATGAATACGGTCAGTTGTTGCATGAAGACCTGAAGATCCGGACGTTTCTTGAGAAGAAACTCAAGCAGGCTGGTGTCAGCAAAGTTGTCATCGAGCGCCCGCATAAGAAATGCCGCGTGACTATTCACTCAGCAAGGCCTGGTGTCGTGATCGGCAAAAAGGGTGCAGATATCGAAAAGCTTCGTCGCGAAATTGGCAAGATGACGGACTCTGAGGTTCACTTGAACATCATTGAAGTTCGTAAGCCTGAGATTGATGCGATGCTTGTTGCCGATAACATCGCGCAGCAGCTTGAGCGACGGGTTGCTTTCCGTCGGGCGATGAAGCGGGCGGTTCAGTCTGCGATGCGCCTGGGTGCTCAAGGCATTCGGATCAACTGTGGCGGCCGTTTGGGCGGTGCAGAAATTGCGCGGTCGGAATGGTATCGCGAAGGTCGTGTGCCGCTTCATACGTTGCGGGCAGATATTGATTACGGCGTTGCTACGGCTCATACGGCTTATGGAACGTGCGGGATCAAGGTTTGGATTTTCAAGGGTGAAATCCTTGAGCACGATCCAATGGCGCACGAACGCCGGGCACTTGAAGGATCAGATAGCCGTCGCCGCAATTAGGGCTGGCTGCTAAGCGAAGAGAGTTAAACGATGCTGCAACCGAAACGTACAAAATTCCGTAAGGCCCATAAGGGTCGGATTCATGGAATTGCAAAAGGTGGCACCGCGCTTAATTTTGGGGCTTTCGGTTTGAAAGCACTGGAGCCAGAGCGGGTTACGGCGCGACAGATTGAGGCCGCTCGGCGGGCGATTACTCGGCACATGAAGCGTGCGGGTCGCGTGTGGATCCGGATTTTTCCTGATGTGCCTGTGTCGAAGAAGCCGACAGAAGTTCGGATGGGTAAAGGTAAGGGTACGCCTGAGTATTGGGCGGCACGGGTGAAACCTGGTCGCATTATGTTTGAAATTGACGGCGTTCCAGCTGACATCGCTGAAGAGGCACTGCGCCTCGGTGCGGCAAAGCTACCGATCAAGACACGGTTTGTAACACGGCCTGGTGACCAGGCTTAAGGGTTGCACCCCACGGTTGAGAAGAGGATGAGGCCATGAAGGCCAGTGAAATTAGAGATATGACGCCAGACCAGCTCGACGACGAGCTCGTGAAACTTAAGAAAGAGCAGTTCAACCTGCGGTTTCAATCAGCGAGTGGTCAGTTGGAAAATACGGCGCGCATTCGGCGGGTACGTCGCGATATTGCTCGGGTGAGAACCACTCAGCAGTCGCCAGTTGCTCCAGCCGGTAAGTGAGGGTTCGATAATGCCGAAGCGAATTTTGCAAGGCGTCGTGGTAAGCGACAAAAACGACAAGACCGTAGTGGTTAAAGTCGAGCGTCGGTTTACCGACCCGTTGTTGAAAAAGACCATTAGACGGTCAAAGAAATATCACGCACATGACGAGACAAATTCTCGCAAAGTGGGTGAAAGGGTATCGATCCGGGAATGCCGGCCGGTATCAAAGAATAAAACTTGGGAAGTAATCGGGACAGATGCGTAAGTCGCAAGACTTTCCTTCTATCCACTGAAAACAGGCACTAGCCATGATTCAGATGCAGACAAATCTGGGCGTCGCTGATAATTCAGGCGCAAAACGTGTTCAGTGCATCAAAGTATTGGGCGGATCAAAGCGGAGATACGCTTCTGTTGGCGACATTATTGTTGTCAGTGTGAAAGAAGCCATCCCTCGCGGTCGTGTAAAGAAGGGTGACGTCATGAAAGCCGTCGTCGTTCGGACCGCTAAGGATATTCACCGCGCCGATGGCAGCACGATCCGTTTTGATGGAAATGCCGCTGTTTTGATTAATGCGCAGGGTGAGCCAATCGGTACTCGCATTTTCGGACCGGTAACACGTGAGTTGCGCGCGAAAAATCATATGAAAATCGTGTCGCTCGCACCGGAGGTGATCTGATGGCTGCGAAGATTAAGAAGGGTGACAAGGTTGTGTTGCTTGCTGGTAAGGACAAGGGCAAGCAGGGCGAAGTGATTGGTGTGTTTCCGCAGGAAGGTCGTCTTCTTGTGCAGGGTGTGAACCTGGTGAAACGGCACGAAAAGCAGAGCCAGACAAACACAGGCGGAATTGTTTCGCGCGAAGCGAAGCTTGAACTGTCCAATGTTGCCTATGTTGATCCTAAGTCGGGAAAAGCGACGCGGGTTGGTTTTAAGGTCTTGAAAGACGGCAAGAAAGTCCGTTTTGCGAAGGCATCAGGAGAAGTGATCGATGGCTGAGGCTTATCAACCCCGCCTCAAGGGCGTTTACCAGAATGAAGTTCGCAAAGCTCTTCAGGAGAAGTTTGCCTACGCGAATGAGATGATGGTGCCAAAACTGGACAAAGTTGTTCTTAATATGGGTGTCGGCGAAGCTGTCGCTGACTCCAAGAAGATCAAGTCCGCTCTGGCAGATCTCGCGCTGATCGCAGGCCAAAAGCCGGTGGCGACCAAAGCAAAGAAGTCGATTGCGACTTTCAAGCTTCGTGAGGAAATGAATATCGGCTGTAAAGTTACGCTGCGCCGGGACCGGATGTTTGAATTTCTGGACCGCCTGGTAACTGTTGCGCTGCCGCGCGTACGAGATTTTCGTGGTCTCAATGCAAAGAGCTTCGACGGGAACGGTAATTTTGCGATGGGTCTTAAAGAGCACATCGTGTTCCCGGAAATTGACTATGACAAAGTCGATGAAATTTGGGGTATGGACGTAATCGTTTGTACAACTGCGAAGACAGATGACGAAGCCCGTGAGTTGTTGAAGGGGATTAATTTCCCGTTCTCGAATTGAAGATTTATGCGCTGATCTGCACCAGATTGTGCAGGATCACCGGAGGTAAGAATGGCTAAAAAGAGCAGCGTTCTAAAGAATGAAAAAAGACGGCGTCTTGTTGCGCAATATGCAAACAAGCGCGCTGTCTTGAAAGCGGTTGCAGAGGACAGGTCTCTAACCGTAGAAGAGCGCTTTCGGGCCCGGTTGAAGCTCGCGAAGTTGCCCCGTAACTCGGCAGCAACTCGTGTTCGTAATCGTTGCGAATTGAGTGGTCGGCCGCGCGGGTATTATCGCAAGCTGAAGATGTCGCGTATTGCGCTTCGGGAATTGGGCTCCAAGGGCCTTATCCCCGGCTTGGTCAAGTCCAGTTGGTGAGGAGATAGATCTTATGACAATGACAGATCCCCTCGGAGATATGCTGACACGCATCCGCAATGCGGCAATGCGCGGTAAGGGCAATGTAAAAACTCCGGCATCGAACCTACGCGGACGCGTGCTCGATGTGCTTCAGGAAGAGGGTTATATTCGCGGTTACTCGCGGACAGATTTCGATGGCGGCAAAGCCGAATTTGAAATCGAACTCAAGTATCATGACGGCCAACCGGTTATCAGGGAGATTAAGCGTATCTCCACGCCAGGCCGTCGGGTTTATTCATCGGTGAAAGATATTCCGTCTGTACACAATGGACTGGGTATTTCCATCCTCTCGACACCGAAGGGTGTTATGTCGGATTCTGCTGCGCGTGACGAAAAAGTCGGCGGCGAAATTCTCTGTCGCGTCTTCTGAAGACGCAAGGCAAACGGACGGTTTAGGAAAACGCCATGTCGCGAATTGGTAAAAAGCCCATCACTGTGCCTAGCGGTGTTACGGTCAATCTGGATGGCCAGAACGTGTCTGTAAAAGGACCCAAGGGTGAACTCACTCTCACGCTGGTTGATGATGTGAGTATTGAAAATGGTGAGCAGGGGCTTGTTGTTGCTCCTCGGGCCGAAACTCAGCGGGCGCGTGCCATGTGGGGCATGCAGCGGACACTGGTGCAGAACAATGTCACTGGGGTCAGCGAAGGTTTCGTGAAGAAACTTGAGATCAACGGTGTTGGTTATCGCGCTCAGATGCAGGGCAAAAACCTGCAGCTTCAGCTCGGTTTCAGCCATGACGTTATTTACAAGGTCCCGGAAGGGATTGAGATCAAGACCCCGAAGCAGACTGAGATTGAGGTTTCGGGTATCGACAAGCAGTTGGTTGGCCAGGTGGCCGCTGATATCCGCGCGTATCGCCCGCCGGAGCCTTACAAGGGCAAGGGTGTGAAGTACGTGGATGAATATATCTTCCGCAAGGAAGGCAAGAAGAAGTAATCGAGCCATGGGCAA
>CAZFHW010000171.1:0-5763 GCA_964518885.1 uncultured Parvibaculum sp.
ATATATCTCTCTCCAATGCTTCTGTGGCTGAGAATGCCGCCGGTGCCACTGTTGGTACTCTCTCCACCACGGACGTGGATGCAGGCGATACCCACTCCTACTCTGTAGATGACAGTCGGTTCGAAGTTGTTGGTGGCGAGCTGAAGCTCAAAGCCGGTGTCTCATTGGATCACGAAGCCGCGGACTCTGTTGATGTGACCGTGACCACGACAGACTCTGGTGGCGAGACCTACTCCGAGAGTTTCTCGATTGCGGTCGGTGATGTAAGCGAGGGACCGGTTGTCCTGTGGAGTGAAGATTTCTCTGGTCTGGCAGATGGCACGACGATTGACAAGGGCGACACGGCCTGGAGTGCGAGTGACGCAGGGTCCGATATAACCGGAAACCACGGCGTTGAAAACGGCGCCTATGAGTTTGGTCAGGTCACCAACGACGCGTATGACGGTACGTCGAAAGTGACGTGGTCCAGCGAAGCCATCGACATATCTGGCCAGTCTGACTTGGATCTCAGCTTCTCACTTTCTGAATCCGGTGACATGGAGGAAGGTGGTTCCTGGCAGGATACATTCAAGGTTTTTGCCGTCATCGACGGTGTGAGAACAGAGCTGCTGGCACAGGATGGAGACAGTGGCATCCAGGATGTCTATAACTTCCAGAACATTGGTGATGGCTCGACGCTGGTCATTGAGTTCGAGGCAAAAACAACGTCTGGCTCCGAACTATTTACGCTCGACGACATCATGCTGGTCGGTAATTCTGAAGACGGCACGTCAACCGATCTTTATACGATCACCGATCCTGGCGATATGGTGCCGAGTGACACGCCAACCATCATCGGCGGTGAAGGGACGACCAACGGGACCAGCGGGAATGATATCATGCTCGCTGGTGGTGAGGGATACTTGGGCGGCGAAGGAGCCAAGCTTGATGGCAAGGACGGTGATGACATTTTGATGGGTGGCTCCCGCGACGACAAACTCGAAGGCGGCGACGGTGATGACACGCTGTACGGCGCGGCCGGAGACGACAAGCTGAAAGGCGAAGACGGAAACGACACGCTTTACGGTGACTCTGGCGACGATAAGCTTGAGGGCAAGGATGGCAACGACATTCTCGTCGGCGGTGCCGGTGATGATGAGCTGAAAGGCGGCAAGGGCGAAGACGTTCTCTTCGGTGGCTCAGGTGATGACCTGATGAAAGGCGAAGATGGGTCCGACCTCTTCATCTTCCAGACCGGTAACGGTGACAGCGATACCGTTATCGGGGGCGACGGCGGCGGCTGGACGGATACGATCCAGCTCCAATCGAATAATGGCGGGTACGCTGATGTCGATTGGACACTGCAACTGGATACTGGATCGATCGATGGTAGTGATACAGGGGCGTATGACCTGTCTGACGATGCCGCGGGCACAATCACGTTCGCAGACGGCTCAGAAATTTCCTTTGAGGGCATCGAGCGTATCGAGTGGTAAAATTGCCAACCGAGGCATGCAAAGAAGGGCTGTTCGATTTTGAATGGCCCTTTTTGTTGTCTTCCGCCGCCTGCCGCAGGCTGTTAGGGTCTGGGCAAAGAAAGAGGAGAATGCTCTTTCGATATCAATTACGCCGGAGCTTCTCAGGCGTGTCTCTGGGGGGAGATTGTATCCCGTCAACGCCCTTGAGACAGATTGAGGTGTATCCCGCCATAGCCAATGCCCTCCTGAAACTGCGTATGGAGAAGCCGCACTCAAGAAGAGTTCCGCATGACCCATACATACGGTAAGACGCTTAGAGATGGCTGATTGAAAAACGAATACCGTCAATGGCTCCAAGATGGCGACTGGACGTATTTTGTGACTCTGCTTTAAATGAAAGCTCTCGGTCCCTGAAATCTTCAAAACCATTGCCCGTTTCTCCGCAGAGTAGAATTCAATTCATGCTTGATCGGCTCGAGGAGTGAGAGGCATGCATCGATCACAAATTTCTTGGAAAGAAATGGCAATTGAAATCGAAGGAACGACTGGGTGCAATCGCTGTCATTGAGAAAGTCCATTCTAATCCACATTGGCATCTGGTCATTCGTGACCAATTTCGGCGTCCTGAAAAAGACTTTTCGCAAATTGCAGAGGACGTGTGGGCAAAGCTCATCAAGCTAGGAAGCGTAAATGTTCAACCGATCACGTCGATGAAAAACCTGTCTCACTACTTGCTGAAATCAAACCCTCACCTGAGATCGCAGGATCAATTGTTCTTCCTTCCATCACTCTCTCATAGAGCAGGTTGATTAGCCCCTTTGGGTAAATAGAATTGGGACGGACAGTGATCACGTCGTCATGCCATTGACACATCCAAGGCACTGGTCTGATTGGCAAAATGTTTAGGTGAAAATTCTGCAATCACTGTCCTATATCATTAGTAGAAGAGAAAATTGGAGTGCTAATGATGAAGGATAAAAAACGTGGCAGCGCACGCCAAAACCTCACGCCTGACGAAATACTGGACAATGCATATGATCCATTCGTCTACGAACATTGATCCACTTTCAAAGACGGCACTCAGACTTTTCTCAGGCCGCTTTTGAATGCCGGAATGAAGAGATTTCCCTCAAAGCCAGATGCCTTTTGTCGACCTCTGACATGGCCGAAGTCTTGGTCCCCAAGATTCCAGGGAAAGCCTAAATAGAAATAAGGGAACCAGGCAGGTTCTGCATCGTATGTAAGCCGTGCCTCCCTTAGTCACAAAACACACCCCGACCCCCGAAAAGCAGCGGGCGGCCGGTATGGATATGTGTGTCCAATTCAATGGAGTTGAGAGGATCGATGATTGAATGTTCAAGCACCAAAGGAAGAGAGATTATGAATGACCCAGTGCAATTACAGAGAGGCAAAGCCTTTGGTAAGCAGCCGAAGAACATACGCAAAAGACCTGCAGCAACGTTATGAACAAGCAACAAAGTCGTTGTTGGATGAGTTGAGTTCTTACAAGCGGTACGCCGTCACAATAACACCGAAAAATCCTGGTAGCTGTATAGCACCCAATGAGTTGATATCAGACGTGTTCAAAATTTATAACATCCTTGTGGGCACCCTATCTACAAACTCAAACAGGGATCGATTTCCAAGGCATCTCAAACCAATTCTATTGCTTGGGTTAGATACAGAGGGCTCAAAAGGTTCGGGTGCTTCCCAAAGAAATCTTCTTCGGGAAGCAGAAGGCCGACCAATTAGAAATCTTCATGCCCATGGATTTCTCTTACTAAATCCGAATACGCGCATCCAACCAGATGTCCCGACGTGCCGTACCTTCGGAACATATGAAATGCAATCCCAACTTTATGACGAAGAACACGCGGACAGGGGTGTTGCATACGCAGCTAAGAGCATTGGTAGCTCTCAACTGATCTTGATCGACCTCAGTCAGATGTACCTGTTCTTCGATAAGACGCGAGATCACGTGACGCCAGAGGAAATATCTCAACTTCGAGAGCAGCAGCTTACAACACCCCTAAATACACATGCACATTGCAATGGTCGGACATCAGACATTGCAACCAATGCTTCCCAATTTCCCCCAAAGGGAACCGAGGACCAAGAAATTCAAACGCCGGATCACTTTGTCCGGCATGTAACAGCTCTAGAGGAGCAAACCCTATGAACACAATTGCAGATAATGTAGATGAAATAATCGCTGGCTTTGAAGAGAAAGGAAACTTCCAATCAACCGCCTTCCATGCATTTCATGGCCTTCCAAACTACGAACTCTTTCTAGTGGATGCATGCATTGGAAAGTTCGACTTCAGCCAGTCCCCCGATATGATTGAAGATAATTTCGACGACATGATGTCTGAGTTCTGGAAGGCAGTGCTTAAGGAGCCCGCATCTGAGTGCGCAGACCTAGTTGATCAATCGTTTGCGGTAAGTTTCTCCTGCTTGGAACCATCGAATTTTGATCAACCATATGAACGACATCCAGAGTATTGGGTAAAGTTGGCACCTCGCCAAAAGGCATATGCCCGTCTACTAATTGCTTGCCCTAAGTCGGAGCGAGTGAAGACGGTCGACCCCCTTGAAGACCCTTTTTGGACGCACGTGGAGGCCATCAGACATGTTGGAAAATGGGGTCTGTTGGCTGCCACATCACACGTTACCGACCCACTTGTGGCGGCGATTCCGCTTCCAGCACCTGTCAAAATGCACTTCAATAAACAGACCGTTGAGGTCGGCCACGCAGAGGATATTATCAACGCCGTTGAGGAATTTTTGAAGCCCTCAGGCGGTAGTAAGTTCAAAATCCCAAAAGTTCTCTTCCAAGCGGCCACCAGCTGAGACATTGGGTATATGGAGCCTTAACTGAGGAAGGCACCCAACAACCAGCTCTGTCTGGTTCTGCGGTCTCTATCGCGCAATCGCAATGAAAGCTGGCGAAACTCCACTACAGGAATGTAGGTGATGTTTCGCTGTAGATATGTCGTTACTCGCGGGACATTTCCCTTAACCTCCCAGGATTGGGATGAAGGAGATGTTCATGACCAAGGATCAACGCGAGATTCAGCGCAAGCTTCGTATTTTGCGCCATGCTAAAGAGACAGGCCATATTGCCAAGACATGCCGGTATTTCGGTGTTGGCCGGAGCAGCTTCTATCGCTGGCGGAAAGCCTACTCCGAGCGTGGCGAAGCAGGCCTAATCAATGCACCACCGATCCCAAAGTGGCATGCCAACAGGACACCTCCCGAGCGCGAAGAGAAGGTGCTGTATCTTCGTCGCAAATACCATCTCGGACCGATACGGATTGTTTGGTATCTGGAGCGCTATCATGACATCAAGATATCTGATGCGACTGTTTCGCGCATCCTTCGTCGGCATGGGTTGAACCGACTTCCGCGCGGAACGCGGATGCGTAAGGTCCACACAAAACGCTACAACAAGCAGGTGCCCGGTCACCAAATCCAGATGGATGTTAAGTTCCTGACATTCATAGGCAATAAGGGCGAAAAGGTACGTCGTTTCCAATACACGGCCATCGATGATGCAACGCGGGTTCGAGCGCTGAAAGTCTACGAGAAGCACACCCAGGCCAATGCGATCGACTTCGTCGACCATGTCATCGAAAAGTTCCCTTTCCGCATTCGTGAAGTGCGCACCGACAACGGCCATGAGTTCCAGGCGAAGTTCCATTGGCATGTCGAGGATAAGGGCATCCGACACGCGTATATCAAGCGCGGCACACCTCAACTCAATGGCAAGGTTGAACGATCACACAGGTCCGACGGTCAGGAGTTCTATCAGCTGCTCAGTTACAAAGGCGACGTCGATCTCGAAGCAAAACTGGACGAATGGGAACGCTTTTATAACTTCCACAGACCACACGGGGCGCATAATGGAAAAACACCTTACGAAGCGCTCAGAGAAAAACTATAATCAACAAATCGACTGTCCCAAGAGTAACAGCTCCTTACACAACCCAAACACCACAACCGTGGTGCACTTTTACTCCGGCCAAATCAGCCAAACTGGTGTACTTTTACTCCGGCGATTGGCGCACTTTTACTCCGGCGTTGACAGTCCCATCAGAGACGCATCCATGCCGCCATATTTGGCCCGCCATTTATAAAAGCTAGCGTTACTCATCCCGTGCTCACGGCAAAGCTCTGGAACCGGCGTCCCTGCCTCCTCCTGCTTCAAAATATGGATGATCTGACTGTCCGTGTATCGTGACTTCTTCATCTGAATCTCCTGCATAAACATTATGAGAAAATTCTACTTTTGAAGACCACTCTTTTT
>CAZFHW010000172.1:0-5613 GCA_964518885.1 uncultured Parvibaculum sp.
CCTTTGGAGGCTTCCCCCATGCTGCGCGCAATCTCGGTTGTCGCAGCCCCCTGCTCCTCAACAGCAGCAGCGATGGCACCTGAAATCTCGTTCAATTTGCCGATCATGTCGGTAACCTCAGCAATTGAGGAGACGGCACGTTTCGTCACGTCCTGAACAGCACCGACCTGGGTTTCAATTTCCTCAGTTGCCTTAGCTGTTTGAGACGCCAGAGCTTTCACCTCACTGGCCACGACAGCAAATCCCTTTCCGGCCTCTCCTGCGCGAGCAGCTTCAATCGTCGCATTCAGTGCCAGCAAATTGGTCTGCGCAGCAATACCGCTAATCAGCTCAACAATGGCGCCGATCTGCTCCGACGTCTGCGAAAGGTCACCAATGGCGGCACCAACTTTTTTACTTTCTACTTCCACACCCGAGGTCATCTCAGTTGACTGAATGACCTGTCGGTTGATCTCTTCAACGGAAGAATTCAACTCTTCAGCAGTGGCCGCAACAGTTTGCACATTTGTGAGTGCTTCCTCCGCACCCGCAGCCACAGTCGTCGCCTTCTCGCCGGTCAAGTCCGTGCTCCGCATCATTCCATCCGCACTTTGGCGCAAAGTGTCAGACGTCTTAGACAGAGACGTTGCCAGTGTCCCGAAGTCGCCCATCATCCCTTCAATACCATCGGCAGCCGTGTTGATGGTCTGTGCTGCAACCAGATAGGATCCCCGCATACCGGTTTCACTAATCCGGCGGAAATACTGGTTCCGCTCCATATACCCCAAACAAGCCGTAGACTCACGAATGTAAGCATCCGTCCGGTCAATCAACTCATTGAGCTTCATGCAAAGGTCGCGTTCTCTTCCCGCTTCTTTCTGGAATATCCAGAACACGCGCTTCGAAATCGCCAAGCGCTACGCGCTCACAGACGGCAATTGCCTCATCAATTTTGTTGCCTGTGGCTTCTGCACCCGACGAAGAATTCGACCCACGCTCGCTAGACTTTTTTAGAAATTCAAACATGCTTCTATCCTTCAGGCTGCTTTTTCCAGTTGGGCAATAAACTCTTCGTACTCCAGTTCCTTTTCGGCAAGGACGTCCAAAAGCTTCTGGAAGGATGCGGCCAAACCGTCTTTACGACTGCTGAATCCGTCTTCGATGCTCTTCAATTCCTTATAGAGAGGGATAATCACATTCTTAATGGTCTGTGGATTGGGCAAGCGCCGGGTTGAATGATATCCAATCACCTGGCCGTTACTTCCGTAGCTCGGTGTAACGTGCGCGATAACCCAATAGTAGTCTCCGGACTTCGTCGTATTTACGACGTAAGCAAAAATCTCGCTGCCGCTTTGCAGCTTGTCCCAGAGAAGCTTGAACACGCACCGCGGCATATCAGAATGCCGGATAACATTGTGCGGCTTGCCGATAACTTCAGCTTCCGTGTAACCCGCAATATCAAGAAATGTGTGGTTCATGTATGTAAGATGACCCTTAAGGTTCGTCTTACTAACAATGAGTTCGTCCTTATCGAAAAAGACTTCGCGACCTTCTGATGCCATTTTTTCACCCTCCAATATGTCGGAATTCCGCGTTTTTGCAAGCAGCACACCATCTCTCAGCGAAGAGAGCCAATAGCCATATCTGATTGCAGACGCTCACCCATATCCCCGACCACTAGGTGCCACCCTAGCCAGCCGATTATGAAAAATTTGCTAAACAACCGTATAAATCGTATAGAATTCAAAAAAAGTTGGGCAGCAGCAACCCTGGTGCACCTGTCCTAGTCTTGAGAAAAACATAAGGGGCACGCCTGCAGAAACGGCTCCCCGCTCTGTTCCTCATCACCCTCAGCTTCTTCGTCATCACCAACCTCTGGTCCATCGGTTTTGAAAAAAGGAAGAGGGAAGAGACCTTCGGCGACGACTAGCGCGCAGATAAGAAGCGCGTCAGTCGCCGACTTTGACGCCAGAGGTTTGCATCTCCCGCCCATCCCGCCGAAGATGAGTACCTATTTTGTGGGGGATGAAGGGATGTCAGGGAAACGTTTTGCGAAGCGCAGTCTGCGCAGTTTGCTCATCACTGCCATAGCGCTGTTTGGATTAGGGGGAACTCCCTCACAAGCCAGCGAACTGATGATCCGGAATGTCACGATCATTGATCCCATTTCTGGCGCCACCCCTCACCAGGACATCCTGATCGGCAACGGGATTATTGGCGCCATTGGCGACACCGGAAGCATCGCGACTTTCACACCCGTCGACATGATAGACGGCACCGGAAAATTTCTCATCCCCGCCCTGTGGGATGCCCACGTCCACCTGACCTTTGACCCTGAAATCGGCAACCGCGCACTGGCGTTATTTGTCGCCAACGGCGTCACCCGTGTTCGCGACACGGGCGGCCTGCTGGATAAGATGATCGCTGTGCGCACCTTTGCCCAAGCCCAAGGGAGCGAGGCACCCGAGATCTATTTCGCAGGCCCCCTGATTGACGGCATCCCCCGTGTCTATGACGGCACACCCGCCCGCTTTCCCGATATATCGATCGGCGCCGCCACACCCGCAGAAGCAGAGGCCCATGTGGACAGACTTGCCGAAGCAGGAGCCCGTCTCATCAAGGCTTATGAAATGCTGCGCCCGGACACATTTGAAGCCCTGGTTGCCCGCGCAACCGCCCACGGACTTCCCGTCACAGCGCATGTTCCTTTGGGCATGAGCCTGCAGGCCGTGGCTGCCACGGGGATCAGGGGCATGGAGCATCTGCGCAACATCGGCCTTGCCTGTTCGTCAGAGGCGGACCGGCTTTTGGAAGAACGCAAAACCATGTTGCGCAACGGCGCGTCTGAAGAGGGCAGCGCTCTAAGATCTCACATCCACGGGGCGCAACGCCCGGTCGCCTTCACCACCCAGGACACAGAGCAATGCGCCGCCGTGATTGCCACGCTGGCGGACGCCCGAATATTCCAGACACCGACCCTCGCCCTCAACACACGCGGCGCCTTTCGCCAGTTCCTGCAGCCCCGGTGGCGCGAGCCGTTCAAGTATCTGCCCGCAACAGTGACAGCGCGGTGGAACGCCGTCGCGGACAAAGCCAAAGACACACCCGTCAATCCCGCCTACGCAGGCTTCGCCGACTGGTCGCTCAACATGGTAGGGCAGTTGCACGAGGCCGGCGTGCCCATCATGGCGGGAACCGACACTCCTATCGGACTTCTGACACCGGGCTTCAGTCTGCATCTGGAAATGGAAATGCTGGTCAGGGCTGGACTCACGCCTCAAGAGGCGCTGGCCAGTGCAACCCTGCGCCCGGCACAGTTTTTCGGACTGGAGGGAGAGATGGGAAGCATCCAGGTCGGCAAAAGCAGTGATCTGGTTTTGCTCAATGCCAACCCACTCGAAAACATTGAGAACACGCGCACCATAGAAAGCGTCATCATCCGGGGTGAGCTGCTGACCCGCGCGGACCTCGATCAATTGCTCGAGCAACCTTAAGACTAGCGCCGCTCACCCACATCTTTTTCCAAGGCATAGATCACTTCGCTGAATGCCTCGATATGGCTTTCCAAAGCCGCATGGGCGTCCGCCAGCCCTCTGTTGTAGAGCAGCGCGCCGACTTCTTTGGTCAGAAAATCGAGCAGAAACTCCGCATCAAACTGCCCCGCCTCAACGTCCAGCTCCTTCGCCAGATAGTCGACAAGCTTCGGCACAAGAAGCGCCTTGTCTTCTGAGGTGAGTTCTATATCCATCATCTTCCGACCGGTGGCACAGAAAGTACTGTCAACATTGCCGACTTTCATTCCACAACTACTTTCAGTGCTAGTTCACCAGCTCCTTGGCGTGCGACAGATAGTCGAAATGCGTCACTCGGCCCTCTGTATATGAATCAGTCAGAAGGTTCAAAAGCACCTTAACTTGATCGCGTTCCTCCAGGTCAATTGAAAGACGCAACTCGCCTTTGACCCATTCAACTCCAACAGACAAATTGAGTTTCTCTATAGTTTCCGCTATCGCCTTTATGTCCAATTCCCTGAATACACCCAGTACTTCCGCCCCAGCTACCTTACGCGCGAAGACAGCATTACTCATTATCTTGGCGGAAATTTTCTTCAGATGTTCAATATTCAGGTTTTCAGTTTTCTCAATTTGCTCAAACCCCGAGGTAGCCTTCATTTTCGTGGCGGCTCGAATTTTTGTGAGACTTTCAAAAGCTAACTGATTGAAGATGAAAACCGTCTCTTGCCAAACTAGAAAATCACAATGGTGGTTTAGTTCAATCACGTGCGAACTATCAAACGTCTTAAACTCATTTGCATTATCCAAAAGCGCCGCGAGCTTCCCCTTCTTCTGGGCAAAAGAACTCTGTGTATGGCGCATGTATACAACCACATCATCTGCGCCATCCGGCAGCTGAATTCGCGTGGCCAGAAATTTTAGCTTTTTCCGGTAAATTTCATCACCGTCGAACTCGTAAGGCCAATCCTTCACCGGAAGCTCAGCAATCCACGGCTGCAATAGTGCATCTTCCGTCGCTGGCCACACCCCGATATGTCCTTCCAGCATATTGTCGTAAGTAAAGGCTTGTACGGCGCCATTTGCGATTTTCGTCACAAGAAAACCTGACACTCTCTCGCCGAACTCTCCTGCCAGTTCTTCTGTCAACTTGAGGCGTCGCCAGCAATTCTTCTTCTTTTTGCCCAGATCAGCAAAACTCATCGGTAGGGCAACCAAATGGCCTTTACTTTCGCTTAGCGCTAAGCGCAAATCCTCAAGCAACTCCTGCGGCTTCTTCTTGTCAGCTTCTGCCATTTATGTGTTTCTTCCAAAGAATCAATCTCCGGTTGCATAGTATACTGAAGAGTTTGCTATTTCCCTCATCATTACCTCCTCAGATTCAACGAGGAAGCTTTTCCTATCAGCAAACACCATAAACAAAGTTCGGCTGTCAGCCATCCTTCCCTCATACAGACGGTAGCCCAAAGCAGCCAAACCAGGGTTCACAAACGGAGCCTCCAGGAGAAAATAGATCAAAAATATTAGGGCGTAGAGTATCGCGAGCGGTATCCAGACAACGGGATCCGTAATGTCTCGAAAAATTAGAAGAGGGATATAGGTCATCAAATAGCTCATGACATCATTATCCCTTGGTCGGACATCAATAATCCGATGCCTCACGGTCACACCGCTATTGAAACTTCTGATCACAATCCACAGCGAAATTGCAGAAAATACAAAAAAGGCAGCGGCCGTTGTCACCAGCCAATGTTCGATCCCATGGCTCAACCATACTTTCACACCGAGTATCGCGAAAAGCGGACCAAATGAGGAAAGAAGGAAGAGGAACCGATAAAAACCCTTCATTATTTTATCTCCAGCCCAACTCTACCATTGAGAACAAAAAAAGAACAGACGCATTTGAAGCCGATTATAATCCGCCCCTCTCACCATGGTAAAAGAAGAACCTCATACAACGCAAAAACGCCGCCTGAGCTGTGAGGCTCAAGCGGCGTTTTGGTATTGGTGTAAAGAAGGGATCCAAGACAATGTATTGATCTGTCGTCGTATCTGTTTGCTTCTGCCCTTTGCAGACCTGGCAGCGACCTACTCTCCCACACCTTAAGATGCAGTACCATCG
>CAZFHW010000173.1:0-5509 GCA_964518885.1 uncultured Parvibaculum sp.
AAATGGATGGCAATCGGCCGGTCATCCTCTCCAACCCGTGCCAGATCGCTCGGCAGCCCCATTTCATCTACCTGCCAACGCCATTGCAGGCGGGTACCAGCCTCCTCTATGCGTTTGTAGAGGAAAGCGACGGAGTGATCGGACACGACTTTCAGAACGCCATCGCCCATGAGCTGGAATGTCGTCTCGGCCTGGCCCGGTACGCCGATCACCTCCCAGCCGCCGTCTTCGAGACTAGCCTCAAAGGCTGCAACCGGGCTTGCCAGCGCAAATGTACAAAGACCTACCGCCACCAACCGCCAACACACCATGCAACCACTCCTCCGTTGGAATGATGATAAGGGTGTCCGGTCGCCGTCACCAAGCAATTCAACGCTGATCACAGCTGAGTGACGGCAATTCAAGTAGGCGGAAGCCCTCGAAGGCATCGGCTGCCGCCAAGCCTTACGGTCGGCCTCTAGGTGAGGTTTGATATTTGGCTTTTGGGATAAGGAAAATGGTAGGCGGTGACGGGATCGAACCGCCGACCCTCTCGGTGTAAACGAGATGCTCTCCCAGCTGAGCTAACCGCCCGGTCTGAACCCGTAGATGAAGGGCTCGAAGAAGGGCTTGAACTAAGCTATGCGCCCCCGCCCGTCAAGGTTCAATTCGTGCCTCGCCTCTACGGAGCCCCGCTCTTACTGGAAAGGCCCTTCTCAGGCTGCAAAGTTGACTCGTCGGCGGGTGAAATTAGCTATTGCGACAAATGACGATTTGAGCGCAATAACGTCTGACAGCGGCAAAAATTATTCTTTGACCTTCCTGCCGCGCCCGGCAGCCCCTGTGGAGTTCAGGCATGATGCGAAGCCTTACCCCTTTCTTTTCTTTGTTTTTCTCAACTGCCATCCTCCTGGTGGGAGATGGGTTGTTTGGAACACTATTGCCGCTCCGGGCGCTTCTGGAGGGCTTTTCAACGGCCAGCCTTGGCCTTATGGGGGCGGCATTCTTTGCTGGTTCCATGTTGGGTGCGCTGTTCGCTCCGGCCTGGGTGAGGCGTGTTGGTCATATCCGCGCATTTGCGGCATTTGCCTCCATCGCCTCAGCCGTCCCCCTTATTCACATGCTGTCCTCCCACCTGGCGGTATGGATCCTTCTGCGTATTGCAGCGGGTTTCTGTCTCGCCGGGCTTTATATGATTATTGAAAGCTGGCTCAACGAAAAGGCAACAAACGAGAACCGGGGCAGCATCTTTGCCGCCTACCGCGCGGTGTGCCTTGTCGGCCTGACGTTGGGGCAGCTCACCCTCAATTTTGCCGAACCATCCGCTTTCACACTGTTTGCAATTGTTGCCATTCTGACGTCCTTCGCTTTGGTCCCAGTATCCATGAGCCGAGCCGTCCAGCCTGCTCCCATTGAGAGCCACAAGGTCAGCCTTCGGGCGCTGTGGCGCATATCCCCGGTGGGCATGGCGGGCTGTTTCGTTGTCGGCCTCAACAACGGTCCCTTCTGGGCTCTGGCGCCGGTCTATGCCGGTAGCGCCGGATTGGACATTGAGGGGATATCTCTATTTATGACGGCAGCTATTGCCGGTGGCGCCCTGGCCCAGGTCCCGGTTGGCCGTCTGTCAGACCGCGTTGACCGACGGTGGGTGCTGATTGGTGCTCTGGTCGGCGTGATCTTTGCTGCCCTGTACCTTGCCGGCGCTATTGGCGTTGCTGGACAAGCGGGCCTTTACGTGGGCGCATTCTTCTTCGGTGCGTCGGCTCTGTCGCTCTATGCCTTGTGCATCGCACAGGCAAACGATCACGCGGCCTCCGATCAATTTGTGATGGTCGCCAGCGGGCTGGGCTTGGTGTCTTCTGCAGGGGCGGTGATAGGCCCCTTGATCGTTTCCCTGCTCATACCCTTTTTGGGGATGGGGGCCATATTCGGCTTTTCACTCGTTGTTTGCGTGCCTCTCATCCTCATGGTCCTCGCCCGGATACTCATTCGAGACCCTATCCCTACCGACGAACGAGACGACTTTGTCGCCGTCCCCCTCACCCGGTCAGTAGCGACCCCGTTGGAGCTTGATCCACGATCGGAAATCAATGACGCAGAGAAGCCCTGATTTTTCGCAGACTTCAAATATGAAAAAGGCTGGAGACACAAAAAAGGCCGGCAATGCCGGCCTTTTCGTCTAATTCGGGTAAAACCGTCAGGCGCCGCCTGGGCCTCTCCCATTGACGGCATCCTTGAGTCCTTTACCTGCTTTGAATTTTGGCTGATTCGATGCAGGAATTTGGATTTTCTCACCGGTACGCGGGTTGCGACCTTCCGAAGCATTCCGGCGGGTTACGTTGAATGTACCAAATCCAACCAGGCGGACTTCCTCACCGGCTGTCAACGTGCTCGTAATGGTTTCAAATACACTGTCGACGGCTTTGGTTGCGTCGGCTTTTGACAGGTCCGATTTTTCGGATACCACGGCTATAAGATCATTCTTGTTCACGTTCGGCCCCTCTAGGCTACGGGGAGCGAATCCCCAGATAATCAGCCAAAAGTGTAAACGTGGCTGCTTTGTCGGGTCAAAGGATTAAGCATCGAAATGCGCAGATTTCCGGGAATTTTCGAAAATCCAGCGTTTTTACATAGAGGCAGACAGCAGCAGACATGAAAAAGCTCCCACACTTAGCTTCATAGTGCGGGAGCCACTTTTCTCTTTTTGTTAGTGGGCAGTAAGATCTTCTCTTAAAGTACCACTTCCGCCGCGTGCAGCCTGTTCAGCAACATAAGCCTCCTCATCCCACTCAATTGCTTCTGGCATCCGAACTAACGCATTGGCGAGCACCTCATCCACAGTCTCAACCGGCACAATCTCCAACTGATCCTTCACATTGTCCGGAATCTCCGCCAAGTCTTTCGCGTTGTCCATGGGGATCAGAACCTTTTTGATGCCGCCTCGAAGCGCTGCCAGGAGCTTCTCTTTGAGCCCACCGATTGGCAGAATACGCCCCCGCAAGGTGATCTCGCCGGTCATCGCCACATCCTTGCGGATGGGGATACCGGTGATAACCGAGACAATAGACGTTGCCATGGCAACACCGGCACTCGGACCATCCTTGGGGGTTGCCCCTTCCGGAACGTGCACGTGGATGTCTTTGCGATCAAAGACCGGCGGCTCGACACCAAATTTTGTTGCCCGCGACTTCACATAGGAATTTGCGGCGGAGATGGACTCTTTCATCACATCCTTGAGATTGCCCGTCACCGTCATGCGTCCCTTGCCGGGCATCATCACGCTTTCGATGGTCAGCAATTCACCGCCAACTTCGGTCCAAGCCAGCCCGGTTACAACACCGACCTGATCCTCACCATCAATCTCGCCGTAATGGAATTTGGTGATGCCGGAATAGTCGCTCAGGTTTTTCCGGGAAACTTTGATTTCCTTGATGTCGGTCGTGACAAGTTGCTTCACTGCTTTGCGGCAGAGCCGGGAAAGTTCTCGCTCAAGGGAGCGAACCCCCGCCTCTCTCGTGTAGAGGCGCACCAGATCAAGAAGCGCTTCATCGTCAATCGACCATTCTCCCGCTTTCAGCCCGTGGTTTTTGATAGCGTTTGGAATCAAATGCCGACGGGCGATTTCGACTTTCTCGTTTTCGGTGTATCCAGCGATACGGATGATCTCCATGCGGTCCATCAGAGGGCCTGGAATGTTGAGTGTATTCGCTGTTGTGATGAACATGACGTCGGAGAGGTCGTACTCAACTTCAAGATAGTGGTCCTGGAACGTGTTGTTCTGTTCCGGGTCAAGAACCTCCAGCAGCGCCGCGGAGGGATCTCCCCGGAGATCTGCGCCCATCTTGTCAATTTCATCAAGCAGGAAGAGAGGATTGGAATATTTCACCTTCTTCATCGACTGAATGACCTTGCCAGGCATTGAGCCTATGTAGGTACGTCGATGGCCACGAATTTCAGCCTCATCGCGGACGCCACCAAGAGAGAGACGCGCAAATTCTCGGCCTGTTGCTTTAGCAATCGACTTGCCCAATGAGGTTTTACCGACACCGGGGGGTCCAACCAGACACAGGATCGGGCCCTTTAGTTTGTTCGTCCGTTGCTGCACGGCCAGATATTCAATGATCCGTTCTTTGACTTTCTCAAGACCATAGTGATCGATATCCAGAACTTCCTCAGCTTTGATGAGGTCCTTCTTCACGCGCCCGCGCTTGTTCCACGGAATTGAGAGAATCCAATCGAGATAATTACGCACGACCGTTGCTTCAGCCGACATGGGACTCATCTGGCGCAGCTTACGCATCTCGCCGTCAACTTTCTCGCGGGCTTCCTTGGACAGTTTTGTCTGCTCAATACGGCTCTCCAGCTCATGCAGCTCGTCGCGGCCATCTTCGCCCTCGCCGCCCAGCTCTTTCTGGATCGCCTTCATTTGCTCGTTGAGATAATACTCGCGCTGGGTTTTCTCCATCTGGCGTTTGACACGGCTGCGGATTTTCTTTTCCACATTAAGGACAGAGATTTCACCTTCCATCATTGAGTAGACCCGCTCGAGCCGCTCGGCTGTGCTCGCGATTTGCAGAAGCTCCTGCTTCTCTTCGAGCTTAATCGCGAGGTGACTGGCAATTGTATCTGCGAGTTTTGGGTAATCGTCGATCTGTGAAACGGCGCCCAACACTTCCGGTGGAACCTTCTTGTTGAGCTTCACATAATTCTCAAAATGGCTGACCACCGTGCGTGCCAGTGCTTCGAGGCGATCATCGTCGTGATTGGTATCTGGGGCCGGAACCACCTCTGCTTCAAAGAAGTCCTCCCGGTCGGTAAACCGTTTGATCCGCGCGCGCGAGGTTCCCTCAACGAGCACTTTGACTGTTTGATCGGGAAGCTTCAGGAGCTGCAGTACCTTCCCAACAGTGCCGACCTCATAAATATCATCCGATGAAGGATCATCTTCACTGGCATCTTTTTGTGCCACGAGCAGAATTTGTTTGTCGTCCTGCATCACTTCTTCAAGTGCGCGAACAGACTTCACCCGCCCGACAAAGAGCGGAACAATCATGTGGGGAAACACGACAATATCTCGCAGCGGAAGTACCGGAAGCACTCCACCTGTAAACTCCTTCACCACCTCATCAGCTGTCGTGGAAGCAGTTTCATCATCTGGGTTGTTGTCGTGATTGTCGCTCATGTCTTAACCCTTATCTTTTACTTGTTCACCGCATCAGTCGTCTTGGACAGGCAACCCCACCTCCCATTGGGTCCAGGAGATTGGGGCATTCCCGGCCAAAGCAACAGAGGTACAGTATGGCACGCCAGTGCTGAACGAATGCTGACTGCAAATCTAACTAGATTCGCGCAATTTGAGGGTGTTTTCGTCCAAATTACTGCATTTCGCATCAGTTATCATGCAAATGGCCTCGAAAGTCGCTGCTTTCAAGGCCATCTTCTTGAAGAATTATGGGAAATTATCAAACGCTCAAGCGCTTGTTTCCACCTCGCCTGAGCGTTCGGAATAGATGTAAAGCGGCTGCGCCTT
>CAZFHW010000174.1:0-5490 GCA_964518885.1 uncultured Parvibaculum sp.
AGTTTGGTTTATGCTGAATGCGTAACTGGCGGACGGTTCGTCGACATTGATGTCAATCGCGAAGCGGCCGGACGGTTTGGGCTGAACATTGCTGACGTTCACGACGGGGTTCCTACGGCAATCGTCGGCATGACCATCGGCGAGAGCATCGAGGGGCTAGAACGCTATCCCATAAACCTGAGGTACCCCCGCGACACAAGAAATTCACCTCAGCAGTTGCGTTCGTTGCCTATCGTGCCCCCCGATGGCGCTGTAATTTCGCTTGGATGGGTGGCGGAGGTGAAAGCCTCAGAAGGCCCCGATGTAATTCGTAGTGAAGATGCCAGGCTCAACGGATGGGTGTATGTGGACATAACTGGCCGTGACCTTGGCTCATATGTTGATGAGGCACGTAGGGTTGTTGATGAACAGGTTGAGTTGCCAGCAGGGTATACAATCGCCTGGTCAGGTCAGTATGAATACATGCGACGGGCTCAAGAGCGGTTTGTTCTTGTCGGTCCGGTTATAGTTGCCATCATCATCGTGCTTTTCTTCCTCCACTTCAGAGATGTGACAGATGTTTTCATTATCATGGGCACACTGCCTTTTGGCTTGGTCGACGGAATCTGGTTGATGTGGATACTTGACTGTAATAGGTCATTTGTCGTCGCCGTTGGCTTTATTGCCCTTGCAGGCGTTGTGGTTGAGATCAGAGTCTTGATGGTTATGTATTTGCGTCAGGAACTGGCCGTAGCGGAAAAAGAGGCCGAAAAAGATGGGCGCGGTATGACCGTAGATGAGCTCCGTGCAGCTATTGGTAAAGGCGCGCTTCGATGACTAAGGCCGATTATGATGACTTTTGCGGTCATCATCGCTGGCTTGGCGCTCATCATGTATGGGCCTGGCGCTGGCGCGGAGGTTGTGAGCCGTATTGCAGCCCGTACGGTGGGGGGAATGATCAGCGCAACTTTTCTCGCTCTTGTCGTGATCCCAGATGTGTACCTTTTGGTCAGGAAGCGTGTGATTGATTAGTCAAAAGGACAAATGAATTGGATTTCTCCAACTCACTATGAATTGAAATTATTATGCCCGTTTCGACCGGAGAGGTATTGAAACGGGCACAGATTTATCATTCCAGATAGAAATTAGGAGGGCGAAAGGTGCGTGGTCCAATTGGCCTTATTGGGTACCAAAGGTTGCCCGCATATAGGCGAGGACATTATGAATATCTTCATCCGTCAGACCTGGGTCTCCTCCTTTGGCAGGCATTGCCATAAACGACCCTTTGCTTAGGTATCCATCGGTGATGTTGCGTAGCAATGTTTTGTCATCTTGCGATAGTCGGCCAGTGCTATCCGTAAAGTCGGGAATACCATCGAATTCGCCGGTGCCTGTTTCGCCATGGCAAGCGACGCAGGTTCCGTTGTATATGGTTTCGCCTGCTGTGATATCGGCGGACGACAGGTCAATTTCATCGGCGCCAGCAGCGGTGTTCGATAATGCGATTATCATCGCAAAAACGAAGATACCTGGAAGCGATGCGTTTCTGGCGGAAGACATGGTCTCTAATCCCCAACGGTTAATTGTACTGGTGCAGTGTTTCTTGTTGTTAGTTGCTTGCTTGCAGAAATGCTCTGATGTCCTCTGCCGTGTCTCCGGGTATATTTGCGACGACACGCATGTGGGCGACAGTCAATTTCCATTCTCCATCAGTCAGATCACCTGGCGACCTGATGTTGTGACAGGTGCCACATGTAGACGCCCAGGCTTTGGCGCCGCGGGCGATTTGGGCGGGGTCTGGGTTTTGCTCCGCGGCATTGCCAAATGAAATTTCTCCTGTGAGCCCTGCTGCTAGCGCGAACACGAGGACCATTGCTTTTTTCAAATAGATGTTCATCGAACAGGTTCCCTGTGTGGTTGGATCAAAATCCGTATGCGAATTGGAATTGAATGCGTTGTTCGGTGTCTTTTCCAGCCTCGTCAAAATCTCGCCACTGTATGCTATTGTGCAGAACAACAGATGGGGCGACCCAGTAATTGAGACCCACGTCGAAACGTTTTTCAGCTGCCTCGTCTTGCAAAGAGTCGAGTCCACTTACAGTGTATTGGCCATACCTTAGGACGGGCTCAAAATTCCCCAGAATTTGATTATCCGTCACTCCTGACAGTCGATACGCGACCTGAGTGTACCAGGCCTCCAAATCCAAGGTTGGGAGGGCTGCGACTTCGGTTTGTCCGGGAGTGGCCACGCTAGGAATGGCCGTCGATATACGTCCGCGAGTACCGTTTAGGTATTCTATACGGGCGTTCCACGGGCCCCTTGTATAAGAGGCGTCTAGCCCCCACAGGTCGAAGTCGCCGCTGGTTGAAGCCAAAGCAAGAGCGCCGGGAACGGTGCCGTCGGCCCCTTTGAGCGTTGAAGTTAAGAACGAAGCGCCGATCTCTACATAAGGAACTGGTAGAAAGCCGAAGCGACCGCTGATCGACTTGTTGTCATTATCATCTCCGCCAAACCCCTCCAGGTTTAGGGCACCCGTTGCGTTGATGCGTGGCCCATTGCCCGCCGCGAGAACATAAGTAAACCGGGTGTCCTTGATAGGTATTCCGCCGCGAACCTGAACACCGACATCTGCGTCAGGTTGTAGTCCATCGTGACCGAACCCCGCGGGTGAATCGGGCAAACGATTGATCCAGCTTGGGTGGAGACGTTCTTGAAAAAGTCCGACGGGACTTAAATATTTGCCTGCGACCAAAGTAACGTAGTCATTGAGGAATAAGTCGAACCGGGAATACTCGAGTTCTATTTCTGTGCTGCCGGCACTGTCGATGACTATCTGCAATTCAGATGAAAACAGCATTAGATCCTGATACATGAAATGGAAAGCTGGATTAAATTTTCCGGAATTGAACGTATCTCGTTGCGCGTCTGAGTCTGAGATCACGAAGCTAGCGTCGGCATATCCTGCCAGATGCCACGAGGTTCCGGAAGCAGAGGAGCCTGAGCTAGATGATATTTCTGCTGCCCTTGCCTGTGCTTTGGCCTCTGTCGCATTTTGTGTAGCCGTGGCCGCCAGTTCCTTTGTTTGCTTCAATTCCTCCATGAGGAACTGAAGGTCACTTTCCATCTGCTCGACACGGCGCTGAAGCGCATCCGTCGCGCTCTCGGCTGAACTTGGGTCCGCTGCCAATGCGGGCGTTAATGCGCTCGACATTAGGAGAGTGGTGGCGAGAGTGGCGCATAAATATTTTCGGTTCGTTTTCATTGTCCTCAACTTCCCTGAGATGTTCCGCCGTTGTTGCTTGGTTTCATGATCTGGGCTCTAAGGGAGTTCAGTCATGGTGACAGGCCCAAAAAATAGGTCCTAGATATACAGACGCAGGGCGTTACAGTTTCGGGGAAGTGGCTCCATTTCTGCTGAAATGAAGGTGCTCGCGGTGAATGTCGATAGACATGAATTTGCGAACAGCGTCAAAATTGGGCTGTCAAAAAACAGGGCCAAATAGAGATAGACGCAGGGCGTTACAGTTGGCGGTTCACGCTATCGAATTTTCTTGTTTTGCTGGACGGCTTTGTCACAAACTGAGCTCTTTCTGTGGCCACCATCGGTTAGCATGACCAAATGAAACAGATCAGCTATCGCAATCTCCACTTCCGGTCTTACATCGTACAGCAAGCTGTTTGGATGTATGTCCGTTTGGCATTGTCACAAACAGGAACTCTAAGCAGCTATCTTGCGCCACGCACCAGTCTCTAGGGCGCCTAAGTCATTGAAATTATTAAATCTGGTTTTGACAAACAGATGAGTAAATCCAAGGTGAAGGGCTGTTTGTGACAAAGCCCCGACGACGTATAAATGGGATTTAGGCGCGACCCACATCTCGCCGCGCATCCCTATTTCTCAATTCAAATTGACCCCGCTACTGATAGTGATTCGGCAAGGGCTGAAACAGAATGGGAAATCTGGAGCCTAAAGGCGACCGTTGGACAAGCCTTTTGTTCAGTGCGTTCATTGGCAGTATTTCCTGGAGGTCTCGCCCGGCTCCTCGAAACAGGCAAAATGAAAGAACAATCGGATCGAAAGCCTTTATGTGCGGATACGATACCTGTTCTGGATCATTTGATCATGTTAGCCCACCGCACAGACAAACGGTGCCGAGTTTGTGACAAAGCCCCTTCACTTTCTTCCAACTCCCGAACGTCCTGGAAAACAGTTCCAACGGCATATGCGACTGGCACTCTGGGTAAGGTGGCTTGTTCTGCGTAGCAATAGCCGATACTTCTTTGAGGCTAAACAATCTTAGGGACGACCCATGCAGTTTGATGACGTAATCCTGGGCCGTCGGAGTATCCGGGGCTATAAATCTGATCCCGTTCCGAAGGCATTAGTCGAAGAAATTCTCACGCTGGCGATGCGCGCACCATCGTCGATGAACACCCAGCCTTGGAGCTTCTACATCATCTCCGGCGAACCACTGGACCGCATTCGCGCCGGCAATACCGAGCGGACCTTGGCGGGCATTCCGCACTCGCGTGAGTTCCGCATCGGTCAGCCCTTTGATGGTAAGCACCGCGAAAGGCAGATTGGTGTTGCTAAGCAATTGTTTGCTGCCATGGGGATCGCCCGCGAAGATAAAAAAGGGCGCCAGGATTGGGTGTTGCGGGGCTTTCGCCAGTTTGATGCTCCGGTGTGCGTGATTGTGACGTACGATCGCGCGTTGGCCGATAGCGACGATACGGCGTTTGACTGCGGTGCGGTGACAACCGCGCTGGTAAATGCTGCTTGGTCGCGCGGGCTTGGTGCCGTCATTAATAGTCAGGGCATCATGCAATCTCCTGTCGTACGTGAACATGCCGGCATTGCCGACGATCAAGTCATTATGAAAGCAATCGCGCTCGGCTGGCCTGATGAAACCTTCCCGGCGAACGAAGTGGTTTCAGATCGCAAGAGTGTCGAGGAGGCTGCTGTGTTCGTCGGCTTCGACGACTAGGTTGGTGTCAAAAAATTGTTCGCAGGTCTGTAGGCACGCGCCAAAGACTATTGTTACTGATTAATCGAAAGCCTACGCAGCGGCCTTTCGTAAATTGGGTCTTGTCGGTCACCATCATCAAACCAAGTGGAAAAACAACCGAATTGAAGGTTTGCACGTCCGGATCAGAAAGCGAGAACGAGCGATGCAAGGCTTCAGGTCACCTAGTTCTGCCCAACGATTCTTCTCGATCCACGCAGCTTTCTACAACCACTTCAACACTCGCAGACATCTGGTTTCTGCAATCGAACATCACACGAAATGCAATCAAGCGTTTGCGTCGTGGCGCGGGATGATGGCTGTATAGGCCGACTGGCAATGGTCTCCGCGTGCCTGGAGTCTGAGTTTGTGACAAAGCCCGTCAGACATCGTGTGATTTTGGCAACTGGAATACCGCTTCGAAACCATCCGCTTGCCCTACCGCTGGCGAATGCAAAGTCAAGGTTCCCTGCGTGCCGTCGGCGATGGCTTTGGCGATAGCAA
>CAZFHW010000175.1:0-5419 GCA_964518885.1 uncultured Parvibaculum sp.
CGGCGATCATTGCGGCTCTGCAGCATGGCCGATGGGGCTTCTTCGTGTTCTTCCACACGAATGGTGATGTGCCGGATAACGTCTTCGTTCAGGCTCATCTGCCGTTCCATTTCAGCGACCGCAGCATGCGGTGCATCGATGTTGAGCAACTGATAGTGACCCTTGCGGTTCTTCTTCACTTTATAAGCGAGATTTTTCAGACCCCAATATTCACCTTTGGCGATGGTGCCGCCATTTTCTGTAATGATGTTTGAGAATTGTTCAGTCAGGGTCTCAACCTGTTGTGCGCTCACGTCCTGGCGCACAATAAAAATATGCTCATAAAGAGACATATTGGCCTTCCTTTCCAAGAAGCGTTTCCAGAAAAAGTGGAAACCGGTTTTTTGTCCGGAAACGCATTCAACATTTTGAAGCCCCGGCGCAAAGCCCCCTTTGAGCCCTGGAAGGCTCTAAAGGTGCAACAAAGAAGCGAAGACACCGGAAGCGCGGAGACCTCTCCTGCCAGCCCCTCAAGAGTACGAGATAAGGGATAACTGACGCTTCCTTCAGCCCTCAACCGGGGCCTCTTTGAAGTCGCGCACTATAATCAGGAAAGGGCGGGATGCAAGGGCTTTTACCGTTCGTTTGGAAGGACTGCGCATAGCCTTGACAGCTCTTTTGGAGCCTGTATCTCTAACTCAACGAAATTGGCCGTATTTCCGGGGTTTGGAGCGGCTGTGCGAACAAACAGGCGGGACGCATGACACGGGCATTCACCTTTCCAGGGCAGGGCTCCCAGGCAGTGGGTATGGGCAAGGAACTGGCAGACGCCTATCCGGTCGCCAAAGCTATATTTGATGAAATTGACGACGCTCTGGGCCAGAAGCTCTCCACTTTGATGTGGGAGGGCCCCGAGGATCAACTCACCCTGACAGAAAATGCCCAGCCCGCGCTGATGGCGGTCTCTCTGGCCGCTATGCGGGTTCTGGAGAGCGAAGGCGGCTGGACGCTGGCCGACAAAGCGAGCTTCGTTGCAGGTCATTCCTTGGGTGAATATTCAGCTCTCGCCGCTGCGGGCGCCTTTACGGTCGCCGATACAGCACGGCTCCTCAAGACCCGTGGCAAAGCCATGCAGGCGGCTGTCGGTGTTGGGGAGGGGGCCATGGCAGCCATCCTCGGACTGTCGTTTGAGGACGCAGTGGCGGTGGCCAAAGAAGCGGCGGGCAGTGATGTCTGCGCGGCGGCCAACGACAATGCAGACGGACAGGTCGTGATTTCTGGCACCAAGGCGGCGGTAGAACGTGCCGCAGAGCTTGCCAAAGCAAAAGGGGCCAAGCGCGCCATCTTGCTGCCTGTGAGCGCGCCGTTCCATTGTTCCCTGATGCAACCCGCTGCCGATGCGATGGAAGAGGCGCTTGCCGGTATGGACGTGAAGGCGCCTTGCGTGCCGGTTGTGGCCAATGTGACCGCCTCGGCTGTGTCCGACCCAAGCGAAATCAAAAAGCTGCTTGTTGCGCAGGTTACCGGCATGGTTCGGTGGCGCGAATGCGTAAAATACCTGAGTGCCCAAGGGGTCACCGAATTGATAGAGGTGGGCACGGGTAAAGTTCTCACGGGGCTGACGCGCCGGATCGATAAGTCCGTGAGTGGCCGCGCTGTGGGGTCCCCAGCCGATGTTTCCGCCTTCCTGGAAAGTCTTTAAGTCTACGCATATGCCTCACGGGCACACCCATAGCGGCAAAAGGAGATGTTCATGTTTGATCTGACTGGCAAAACGGCTCTGGTGACGGGAGCGTCCGGGGGCATTGGATCTGCAATCGCCAAAACCTTGCACGCCCAGGGAGCCACCGTGGCGCTTTCCGGTACGCGGCTAGAGGCTCTCGAAGCAGTGGCTGCAGAACTGGGGGAGCGCACCCATATTCTGCCGTGCAATCTCGGGGACAGTGACGCCGTTGATGCACTGCCCAAGCAGGCCGCTGAAGCGATGGGGCAGCTCGACATTCTGGTCAACAATGCGGGCGTCACGAAAGATAACATCTTTATACGGATGAAAGACGAGGAGTGGGACACGGTTCTGGCCATCAACCTCACGGCGTCCTTCCGGCTCGCGCGGGCCTGCATGCGGGGCATGATGAAGCGCCGCTGGGGCCGCATCATTTCCATTACCTCGGTTGTGGGGGCGATGGGCAATCCGGGACAGGCCAACTATGCAGCGTCCAAGGCGGGGGTGACCGGCATGACCAAATCCATTGCGCAGGAAGTCGCGTCGCGGAACATCACCGTCAACTGTGTCGCACCTGGATTTATCCAGACCGCGATGACAGACGGCCTTGATGAAGGCCAGCAGGAACGGGTCAACGCGATGATTCCCATGGGACGAATGGGGACGGGCGACGAGATAGCGGCTGCGACGCTTTATCTGGCATCCGAAGAAGCGGCTTACATTACCGGCCAGACAATTCATGTGAATGGCGGAATGATCATGATCTAAAAAGTCATATAGATCATACGGTTAGGGATGGAACTTAACGAAGAGAATCGGCCATATTTGGTCTTTGGCGCCGAAACTGGCGCGGTGGAAAAAAGTGTGGTACCTAACCGGCGATTTCTACTTGCGAAAACGGCGCGAAGAGGCCAAAACAGCCGCCGAGCAGAACTGTCCGTCTCTGGGAGTACGTAACTCTGTAAGGTCGGGGCTGCATTTGAGAATTCCAAGCGCGTCTGCGCGAGGCCAGTCACCGGTGCCCGATGGGTGCCAGCACTTAAATCCGGACAAAAACCGGATGAGAACACGAAGGATCTGAGGACAGAACATGAGTGACATTGCAGAGCGCGTGAAAAAAATTGTTGTCGAACATCTCGGCATTGAAGCAGATAAAGTGCTGGAAAATGCGAGCTTTATTGATGACCTGGGTGCTGACAGCCTCGACAATGTCGAGCTGGTGATGGCATTCGAAGAAGAATTCAACGTCGAAATCCCAGATGATGCTGCGGAAACAATTTTGACCGTTGGGGATGCTGTGAAGTTCATTTCTTCCGCAAGCTCCTAAAATCCAACTTGTTATCGACGGGCGCTGCACTTGGGTGCATGCGCCCGTTATCTTTTTGATCTAGGTAAACTTTTCGGCAAGAGTGTTTTTTTGGCGTGTCTGGGTGTTTTGGACGATGTTCATTCGAGCCAAACCCCTCTAGAGTTGAATGATCTGACCTGAACATGGACGCTCGCTTGGGCGTCCTATTGGTAGCGGAGTGAAACTTATGCGGCGGGTGGTTGTAACGGGAATGGGAATGGTGACGCCGCTTGGTTGTGGTGTTGAGGCTACCTGGAAACGCATTTTGGCGGGCGAATCAGGCGCGGGAGTTATCTCCAAATTCCAGGTCGATGATCTTCCCTGCCGGATCGCCTGTGAAGTCCCGCGCGAAGGCGAAGACGCTTTCATTCAGGACGATTGGATCGCTCCCAAAGAAGCACGCCGCATTGATGAATTTATAATTTTCGCCCTTGTGGCCGCCGAGCAGGCCCTCAAGGACAGCGGCTGGGAACCCAAAACCTATGAAGAGCAATGCAGCACCGGTGTGATGATCGGGTCGGGCATTGGGGGCCTTCCGGGCATTGAGGAAGCAGCCATCACGTTGCGCGACAAAGGTCCGCGCCGGGTGAGCCCTTTCTTCATTCCAGGTCGCCTCATCAATCTGGCGTCGGGCTATGTCTCCATCAAATACGGTCTGAAGGGCCCGAACCATTCGGTGGTTACGGCTTGTTCGACTGGCGCGCACGCAATCGGTGATGCCTCGCGGCTGATCATGTTCGGTGATGCCGATGTGATGGTTGCTGGTGGAGCGGAGTCGGCAATCAGCCGATTGGGCATGGCGGGTTTCGCCGCATGCCGGGCGCTCTCAACAGGCTTTAACGACGACCCCAAAAAGGGATCACGCCCTTATGACAAAGACCGCGATGGATTTGTCATGGGAGAAGGCGCTGGCGTTGTTGTTCTTGAAGAATATGAGCATGCCAAAGCACGGGGCGCGAAAATCTATGCGGAAGTGATGGGCTACGGTCTGTCTGGCGATGCACACCACATCACAGCACCTGCCCCAGATGGCGACGGTGGCTTCCGTGCCATGCAGATGGCCCTGAAGCATTCTGGTCTCAATGTCTCCGACATCGACTATGTAAACGCGCATGGAACGTCAACACCGCTGGGCGATGAGATTGAATTGGGCGCTGTTTCCAGGCTGTTCGGGAACGCGGTTGAAACCATGTCCATGTCATCCACCAAATCGTCAATCGGTCACCTGTTAGGGGCCGCTGGCGCGGTGGAAGCCATCTTCTCCATCCTCGCAATGCGCGACAATATTGCGCCGCCGACCATTAATCTGGACAATCCGTCGATTGAAACGGATATGGATCTGGTGCCACACAAGCCGCGTGAAAAGGAAATCAATGCGATCCTTTCCAACTCCTTCGGCTTTGGCGGTACCAATGCATCGCTGGTTATGAAAAAAATGGACGCTTGAGCGGAGACGCCAAATCCCCGGAAGATAAAGACGGTGCGGACACGAGCCGTGCCGCCGATCCGTCTTCGCCTGAGCCTGCAACAATGACAGCAGCACCTCAGCGCCGAAAAATTGCAAAGATCGCGCTGATTGCGGGCGGGGCGATGATCGCCGTCGTTGGTGTCGTCATGGCGGGACTTTTTTTCTATGCACGCGGCGAGTTTCGCGGACCTGGGCAAACAGCTACAGATCAGAGGTTCCTGCTGGCCCATGGGACAGGCCTTAATGCCACCGCTGCACAGCTTGAAGCGAACAATTTGATTTCAAACGCCCTGATCTTCCGTCTGGCGCTTCAGCTCTCCGGCAAAGGGGCGGGCCTGAAGGCGGGAGAATATTTGATCCCGGCAGCCGCAAGCATGGAAGATGTCGCGGCAATTCTGGCTGAGGGGAAGTCCATCCAGCACCGGCTAACCATCGCCGAGGGGCTCACCAGCTGGGAAGCAATCCAGTTGATTACCGTCGACCCCGTGTTGATCGGCGATGTCCCGGCAGTCCCGGCGGAAGGCACATTGCTGCCGGAGACCTATCTCTTCACCCGTGGCACAAGCCGCACTGACATTGTTGCTCAGATGGCGCGTGCACATGAAGACGCGATCACACCCCTCTGGGAGGCGCGCGCCGAGAACCTTCCGATCACGACGATAGAGGAGGCGGTGATCCTCGCATCCATCGTCGAGAAGGAGACAGGGCTCGCGGCGGAACGCCCGCGTGTGGCGGCTGTCTTCATCAATCGCTTGCGCCGCGGCATGCGCCTGCAGTCTGACCCGACAATTATTTATGGGCTGACCAATGGTAAAGGTCCGCTTGGGCACCCGATTCGCCGTAGTGAACTTGACCGCAAGACGGTCTACAACACCTATCAGATCGACGGTCTGCCCCCCAC
>CAZFHW010000176.1:0-3302 GCA_964518885.1 uncultured Parvibaculum sp.
TTTGGTATTTCCCCAGAGGGCATCGGGAGCATCGGCATGGCGCTTAACTTTGCCGTGGCTTACGGCGTCAGTCGGTTCACGCCCGCGCCCCCTGCGGAGGTGCAGGATATGGTGGACGATATCCGCGTTCCTTCTGGCGCGCGGGTTGCCCACCAGCACTGAATGAAGGTTGACGCTTCGGATTGGGAGTGCGGATCAGGCGGCTTTGGGGGGTGTCAGCCGGGCGAACAGATAGCCCGCGAGAGCGCCGACAGCGATCTGTGCGATGAACCCACCCGTTGTACGTGCGCCAGAAATAGGCATGATCCCGTCAAATGCGATGATGAGAATGGTGAGGGCGGCCCCAATTGCTGTTCCCCCCGCCACCAGATAGACCAGCCACCGGAGCGATGGGGCCAGGCGGGTCACAAAAATGGCAATCGTGAAGGCGATGATCAGTCCGAGCCCAAAAATCGCGCCGTAAAGAGGGGCGATGCCGACGATATCCTGCAGGGTCATAGAAACGCGGTCAGACAAGGGTATGTCGACCCCAAGGTCTGTGAGTCCTTGCAGGACAAAATGGGTTGAGGCGGCTGATCCGAGAATGGTCAACACAATCAAGACGACAAAAAAACTTCCCACTGGTCGAGCAAAGCGCATGGCCATATCCCCTTTCACCTATTGATATTTGCCGAAGTATGGTCACATGCTGCCACAACGTAAAGCACAAGCTGTCGTCCAAGAAATAAAGGTATGCTCCCATGAAACTGCCCGTCATATCGTCTGTTCGCAAACCTGTGGGCCTCGCCGTCATTTTGGGCGCGGCACTGGTGGTGGGGATGCCTGTCAAGGCTGATCCTTCCATTGGCTATCAGTTGGAGACAATTGCAGAAGATCTCGGGTTTCCGTGGGATCTGGCCTTTTTGCCGGACGGGACTGTGCTGCTGACAGAACTTGATGGTCGTCTCCGTATTATTCGTGATGGGGTTCTTGATCCCACTGCGATCACTGGGGTGCCGGATGTGTACCGGGCCAGCCAGGGCGGCTTGTTTGATGTGGTGCCTCATCCTGATTTTGCGACGAACCAGTTGCTGTATCTCTCCTATGCGCATGGCGACAAGAGCGCCAACGCGACACGGGTGGTGCGCGCCAAATTTGACGGACAGGCGCTCAGTGATCTGGAAGTTATTTTTGATGTCACGCCGACTAAGGACACGCCGGTTCATTATGGCGGGCGCATTGCGTTTGGCCCGGATGGAAAATTGTTTATCACGACCGGTGACGGGTTCAATTACCGGGAAGAGGCACAGAACCTTTCCAACACGCTTGGGGTGATTGTTCGTCTGAACGATGATGGCAGCGTGCCTGCTGACAATCCCTTTGTTGGAAAAGAAGGCGTGCGCCCCGAAATTTACTCCTACGGCCATCGCAGTCCTCAAGGATTGCTGGTGACGGATGAGGGAACGATCTACATGAGCGAGCATGGGCCGCAAGGCGGGGATGAGATCAACCTTATTGAGGCAGGAAATAATTACGGCTGGCCCGTTATCACCTACGGAATTGATTATTCCGGTGCTCGGATTACCCCGTTCACGCAAATGGATGGGATGGAGCAGCCGCTGAAATACTGGGTACCTTCCATCGCACCTGCAAACCTTGAGCTTTACACCGGCGATCTTTTTGCGGCGTGGCAGGGGGATTTCCTGGTCGCGGGGCTTGTACCGGGAGACGTGCGCCGTGTGGACATGGAAGACGGTATTGTTGTGGGAGAAGAAATACTGTTCGCCGAAATTGGTGAGCGCATCCGTGGTGTGCAAATGGCGCCTGATGGATCTCTCTACATCCTGACAGACGGTGATGCAGGCGCCGTGATACGCGTAACTCCTAATTGATGCTTTGTGCGATCACGGTGGCTCTGTTGTGGACGGCTGTGCTTAGCTGCGCCAATCCTCGACGATCATGGTCATGGCTGGAACGAGGATCAGGATCATCGCGCTGGCGATAATGATTCCAAAAGCAAGACTGATGGCCATGGGGATCAGGAACTGCGCTTGCCTGCTGGTTTCGAGCAGCATAGGCAGGAGGCCCAGGGCTGTTGTCATGGTGGTGAGCAGGATTGGGCGGAACCGACGGGTCGCGGCGTCGACGACGGCCTGGGATTTTTCGACCCCCCTTTTGACGAGCGTGTTGTAATAATCCACCAGGACGATGGAGTCGTTCACCACGACGCCTGACAGGGCCACCATCCCAAAAATGGAGATGAAGGACAGGCCATGACCCATCAACAGGTGGCCAAAGATTGCACCCACAAATCCGAAGGGCACGGCCATTAGAATGATGATGGGCTGGATGTAGCTTTTGAGCTGTGTGGCCAGCATGACGAAGATGATGAACAATGCGACCAGGAGGTTTCGGCCAAGGGTGGCAAGGTCCTCGAACTGGCTTCTTGAATCACCTTCTTTGGTATAAGACAGGCCCGGAATGTCGCGCAACAGACGTGGCATGATATCGCTTTCGATCAGCGCATTGACGTCATTGGGGGTGGTAAGGCTTTCATCGACTTCAGCGGTGACAGATGCAATGCGATGGCCGTCCACACGTTGGATGGTGGAATAGCCGCGACTTTCCGTAATGGTAGCCACGGTCAGCAAGGGGGCTTCAGAGCCATCAGATAGTCTGATGCGCATATCATAGACTTGGGACAGGGAACGGCGTTCCGACAGGGGATACTTCACCAGAACCTTTATCTCGTCGCGACCGCGTTGCAGGCGTTCTACCTCTTCTCCAAAGAAAGACTGGCGTATCTGGCGTGCCAGATCCCGGTTGGTCAGACCGGCGGCAAAACCTGCAGGGGTCAATTCGAAGTTGAGTTGGCGTTTTCCAATGTCAAGACTGTCTTTGATTTCTGCAACGCCGGCAATGTTTGCCAGTTCGGCTTTCAAGCGCTCTGTTGCTGCCAGAACGATGTTCTCATCAGCGTGGCTGAGTTGGATGTCAATATCCGCGCTGCCGGTAAAGAGCGCGCTTTCGATCTCGAGATAATCGGCGCCGGGAATTTCTCCTATCTCCGCACGCCAAAGCTGCTCAAGCTCGCGGGCGGACCTAACGCGCGCATCTCCGGAGATGATTTCAGCCGTGATGGTTGCCAGGTGAGCGCCGTTGGCGCTGCTGCCTCCTCTGGGGCCGCCCCCAAAGGAGGATCTTTGGCCGACGATGACGGAGGTTGTTGTGAATATGCTTTCAGCTTCGGGGGGTGTCAGGGCGTCGATGTCGGAGCGCAATTTTTCCAACGCATCGACGATCCTTTGAGCGGCTGCTTGGGT
>CAZFHW010000176.1:3402-5351 GCA_964518885.1 uncultured Parvibaculum sp.
TGTCGGAGCGCAATTTTTCCAACGCATCGACGATCCTTTGAGCGGCTGCTTGGGTAACAATAAAAGGCGTGCCTTCAGGCATGGTGAGCTTTGCTCTCAACCTGTCACCCTCCACTTGAGGAAAGAATATAAAGCGGACGTATCCCCCCTGAACCATGCCGACCGTGATGATGAGCAGACCGAAACTGGCAGCGAGGGTTGCGTACTTAAACCGTACACACAAAGTGACCAGTGGAGTGACGATGGAGCGTGTGACAGCAAGCAAACCAGCGCTGGCACGGCCTTGTAAACGGGCGAGGATGCCGCGGCTCCACCTGTTTGAGGAGGAAAGATGAGAAGGCAGAATGAAAAACGCTTCGAACAGAGAAACCAGGAGGACGCCGATCACAATAATCGGGACCGGCTTCATGATCTGACCGAGTGTGCCGGTTGAGAAGAGGAGGGGCGCAAACGCCGCGATGGTGGTCAGGACACCGACGGTGACGGGTGCGGCAACACCCCGCACACCAGACAATGCCGCCTGACTTCCTGTTTCGCCAGCCTCCTGGGCCGCGAAGATGTTTTCGCCCGCAACAATGGCGTCGTCCACAACAATCCCCAGTACCACAATCAAGGCAAAGAGGCTGACCATTGAAATTGTCACACCGAACATGGATGCGATCATGAGGCCGCCCAGAAACGAGATGGGGATGCCCATGCTTGTCCAGAAAGCCAGCTTCAGATCAAGAAAAAGAACCAAAGACAGGAAGACCAGTGCGAAGCCCAAAATGGCGTTGCGAAGGAGAAGGTTGATGCGATCCCGCAGGATTTCAGTCTGGCTGTTGGCAATGTCGAGCTTGAGGCCGCTTGGCAGGGTTAGTGTCTCAACATAGGCGTTGACCTTCTCCTCAATTTCTAACGCGTCCTGATCGCCTGAGCGCGAGACATTGATCCGTGCGGCGGGTTCACCATTGAAGAGATTGATAAGGTCGTTTTCTGCAAATCCATCCCGAATGGTGGCGATTTGGGAAAGCCGGAGGATGGAGCCGTCAATGTTGGAGCGGATGACTACGTCTTCAAATTCACGACCGGTAAAGCGACGCGCAGAGGTTCGCAGCAGGATTTCACCCGCCTCGGTTTTGATCGATCCGGCTGGAAGGTCGAGGGAAGAGGTGGAGATGGCATTGGCCACTTCGCGCAAGGTCAGGCCAAATTGCCTGAGCGTGTTTTCGCTTACCTCAACTGAGATCTCCAAGCTGCGGACACCTCCCAGGGACACAAGCGATATTCCAGGGATTTGCAAGAGATCGTCACGAACGCGTTCAGCGTTCTGGCGAATGGCCATCTCGGACCCAGCGCCGTAGATGACAAGAGTAACGACGCCGGAGGTGAGGCTGGATTTCGTGATCGAGGGTTCTTCCGCATCTTCGGGCGGAAAATCTGCAAGGCGGTCGACTTCATCCTTAATGTCGTTGAGGACCTGATTTGCGTCCGCAAAATCCTCAAGCTCGGCAATGATGCTGCCGACGCCTTCCGCAGCGGTGGAGCGGACCCTGTCTATGCCCTCAATACCACTGATGGCCTCTTCGACCCGGCGTGTAATCCCGTCTTCAACTTCATAAGGAGTGGCGCCAGGATAGGCGACCGTTACGGTGATATTGCGCAAATCAACCTGAGGAAACACTTCTGATCGCATATTGGCGACCGCAAAGAGCCCGGATCCCAGAAAGAACAGCATGAGCAGATTTGCGGCGACGTTATTGCTTACGAACCACGCGATGATCCCCTGGCGCTGTGGCGCTGGGTATTCCTCGAACGGTTCAGGTGTATTGTTCGACATCCGCGATGTTCCTATTGCTGACTTGTCTGGACGGAGGCTGGGGGGTGGGCCCCGCTCGTGCGCACTGTCATTCCCTCGATCGCGCCCGAAAGGCTGCTGGCGAGGATTTCATCGTTTGCGTTCAGCCCGC
>CAZFHW010000177.1:0-5287 GCA_964518885.1 uncultured Parvibaculum sp.
CACCGAAATTGATGCGGGCGCACCCTAGAAAGTCAGGGGATATAAGGGCCCCCGCACCCCCCTGTCAAGCAAAGGGGGCGGCTTATTATGCCAGCCTGAAAACAACCTCAATCAGGCAGGGTCAGCCTCGGGTTTTTTGAACCGGAGCATCGTAAAAAGCCCCATCGGATGCATCGCGCGTGCCTCAACCAGCTCAAGGTCGGTGAAGCCCGTAATCGTCTCAATGACGAAATCTGGATGCCAGCCAAGCAACCTGGCAAAGGGCGCCATCCGCCGCTCAATGCGGCCCCGCACCCCGTGGTCCTGCGCGAAGTGATTAACAATAATGACCTCGCCACCAGGCGCACAGACCCGCTCAAGCTCGCGCATGACCTTCTGCGGGTCCGGCACGACGGTCATCACATACATGGCCACAACCGTGTCAAAACTGCCATCGTCCAGCTCCATGGCACTGGCATCCATCTCATAGATGCCATCAATATTAGTGAGCCCCAGCTTGGCGACCTTGTTGCGCGCTTTTTCAAGCATGTCTGGTGACAGGTCGATCCCCGTCACCCGCAATTTTTGCTCATAGTTGGGAAGCGTGATGCCCGTGCCCACGCCCACTTCCAGCAAAGCCCCACTGCGCGAATTAATCGCGTTGACCGCAGCCCGGCGCCCAAAGGCGGCAACCAGACCAAAGGTAAAATCATAAATGGGAGCCCATCTGGCATAGGCTTTCAGAACGGATGACGTGTCGAGACGCGCTGTTGCAGTCAAAGTAAACTCTCCTCGCGCGGCGGCATAACAATTCACGCCCCGATTGCACAACCTGATCGCACACCGCAAACGCTCAGCGGTGGCAGAAACGCATTCCTAAGGTCGTTTTAAACGAAATTCCATCTCGGTGAAACAACCCAATCGTGCGGGAGATGAAATAAGATGGAAAAAGGAGGCAGAAATGCGGCCAACACTTACGCAAACTGGGAGGTAACTGCGGGTACGCTGCTCTTAACCACATTGCCAAGCAAATTATAGGCAGCCCTGATCCAGCCCCCGCCCAGCACCCGCGCACCTTCATCCTCGGTTGAGTAGAAAACACACGCCTGACCGGGAGCAATGCCGTCCTCCCCTTCTGCAAGCACAACTTCTGCCGTACCACCAGGGCCCGGGATCAACCGCGCAGGCAAAGGCGGCCGCGTGGAGCGGACCTTGGCCAGGATATCAATGCCGTCGGGAGATTGGGCCAACAGCGTGTCAAACGACACGTCGCCCAGCCAGTTCACCTCGTTGATTTCGATCCGCTCGGTGAGAAGCGCCGGGCGCGGCCCCACAACAACACGGCTTTGCTCCGCATCCAGCTTCACCACAAACAGCGGGTCACCCGCCGCAATGCCAAGCCCCCGCCGCTGCCCGATTGTGTAGCGGATAATGCCTTCGTGCCGCCCCAACACCTTGCCATCAAGATCAACAATGTCGCCGGGCTTGGCAGCGCCGGGACGAAGTCGCTCAATCACCTCCGCATACTTGCCATTGGGCACAAAACAGATGTCCTGGCTGTCGGGCTTCGCGGCCACAGACAGTCCCAGCCGTTCCGCCATCGCGCGCGTATCGGCTTTGGACATCGCGCCAAGCGGAAACCGCAGATAGTCAAGCTGCTCCCGCTGCGTCGTAAACAGGAAATAGGACTGGTCTTTATCAGGGTCGGCACCCCGATAGAGATCACGCCCGGCTCTGCCCGGCTTGGAAATCACATAATGCCCCGTGGCCAGCGCCGCAGCCCCAAGGTCTTTCGCCGTGGCCAGCATATCGCGGAACTTCACCCGCTCATTACACCTAATACAAGGAACCGGTGTTTCGCCAGCAAGATAGCTGTCGGCGAAATCATCCATGACAGACTCGCGAAAATTATGCTCATAGTCCAGCACGTAGTGCGGAATACCTATGCGCTCCGCAACTTGCCGCGCATCGTGGATATCCTGCCCCGCACAACACGCCCCAACCCGGCGCACAGCCTCACCGTGATCGTAAAGCTGAAGGGTGATGCCCACCACGTCATAGCCCTGCTCTTTCAAGAGGGCCGCCGTCACGGACGAGTCCACGCCCCCCGACATGGCTACCACCACACGGGTTTCGCCCGGCGCACCGGGAAGGTCAAGACTGTTCAGCCCCGTCTTTGGATCTACATCTGACATCATGAGCGGGAATATAGGCCCTCGTCGCATGAACGCAATGCGGCCCCTCAACATCGCCCGGCAAAAGCCGCCTGCCCCGGCATTTCCTGCCGACCATATCCTCCGGTCAACCAGCACACCTGGAAGACAAAATGGATAACCAGTTGATTTATATAATGTTTTGGAGACGACCGCTGTGGCGCATCTATTGCTTGTGTAGCGAGACATTAGTACGACCACCAGGGCCTGTAGATATGGAAGTTACCAACAACAACGCTAATTCCCCCGCACCGAAGCTCGGATCCGTCTCTTCGCAGACATTCGGGTCCGATGCCTTCTCCACGCACCTTCGCGAGAACCAGTCGGAGACACGCGCGCGGACGGATGATCGCAATGCCACTGCCGACCGGTATTCAGCACGGGCGGAAAGAGCCGAGACCGCAGAAGCTGCCGCAGAGGCCGCGGAAGAACGGCGTACCGCACGTGCGCGCGAGCGCGACGAAGACAGGTCAGAACAGGCTAACCAAGATGCCCCCGCAGACGGCACCACCGAAGAGGTTATTGAAGTTGCAGCCTCTCTCCCCGTCGCGAACGAAGCCACCGATGACATAGGTGAAGATGCTCCCATCTTCAACGAAGCAGTCGACGCCAGTCTTGAAGATGAGCCATCGCAGGATCACGTGCCATCGGACGCAGCAGAGATCACCGACGACCAAGATAAGACAACCCAGCTATCTGATCTGGTACCGGGCACCTCAGAATCCACACAGACCACAACAGACACAGATGCTCTCGCCTCGACAGAAACCAACGCGACAACATCCAATATTGTTGAAACACCTGAAGATCTGATTGTCGATCAGACGGTTGTTGCAAACGCTGCCACCATTGCTATTACCGAAGCCTCTTCTAACAACAAGGCAACCACCCCAACGGTTCAGCAGGCCTCAACGAGCAGCCAGAACGCCGCTCGGGAAACTGCATCTGCATCTGCATCTGAAGGAAGCGACAAAGCAGCCGACCTCTCAAACCTCGCAGACGAGAACTTTGAGGGAGACGCCGATACCAAAGGGGATGGAGAGAAAAGTCTGGGACAACAGGCTGCCGAAGCACTAGCAGGCAAAAACAAGCCAGGCCAAACATCGCCGGTAACAGCAACGACCGCGGCCCAATCCACCACGCCCACACTTCCGACAGCACCCCTTCAGGCGCTTGCTGCGCTTGGGCTCAACACAACCAATTTGACAGCCAATTTTGATCTCGAACTTCTTGGTCTCACCCCCAATGGTCAGGTCGGAACCACGGGGAGCCCCCAAAACGCCAACCCGCTCTTGGTCCGGTTTGGTGCCTTGCCCGGGCAGGCCCAGGCTACTCAGGTCCCGAACACGGCAATCGCCCTTCAAATCGCAAAGTACGTGGCCAAAGGCGTCTCCACCTTCGAAATTCGCCTTGATCCTCCAGAAATGGGCCGCATCGACATCAAGCTGGAGCTCGCTCAGGACGGGCGTGTCACGGCCCATCTGGCAATCGAGAAAGCCGATACGCTGGATCTCATGCAACGTGACTCAAAGGCGCTGGAACAAGCCCTTCGGGACGCAGGCCTGGATGTCGACTCCGATACGCTCAACTTCAGTTTGCAAAGCGGTAATGACGGCGAGGGTGCAAATCTGGACCAAAGCGCAAATGGCTCTCAAGCCGAGACTGAGCAGGAAGACGCACAACAAGCCAACATCGTCACAGCACTTGCCGCCCGACAGTTAGAAGCAGCCGCACGGGGCGGCATCGACGTCAGCATCTAGTCTCCTCCAACCGGGAAAAATATCATGCCTGTAGCAGCAATCTCATCAATTTTGCCGACAACCCCAGAGACAGCGACAATCAACGAAACGGCATCCAACACCGCAGAGCAAGCGCTCAGTGAAAATTTCGATCTGTTTCTAGCTCTGCTCACCACGCAGCTGCAGAACCAAAACCCGCTTGACCCCATGGATACGAGTGAAATGACATCACAGATTGTTCAGTTCACATCGGTCGAGCAAACAATTGCCACCAACTCAAACCTCGAAACACTCATCGCACTCAACAGATCTCAGTCCTCAGAAAATTCCGTCGAGTACATCGGGAAAGAGGTAGAAGCCCTCTCCCAAGCAGCCAGATTTGCGGAAGGCGAGACAACAGAATGGCGTTATTCCGTCGCGGAAGACTCGCCGGAAGTCACGTTGACAATTGTCGATTCCAACGGCTCCGCCGTCCACATTGCAACAATATCAGCCGACGAAGGCACCCACGCCTATTCCTGGGATGGATCTCTCGACGATGGGGGAACCGCATCCGACGGAACCTATTTCCTCTCGCTTCAAGCCGTAGATGACGATGGGGGTACAGTACAAACTGATGTGCGCATCGTCGGCATCGTCGATTCAGTGGATTTCACCATCGATCCGCCCGCTCTTCTCGTCAATTCCATCCCGGTTCGGGTGGCAGATGTGACCACCGTCACAGCTCGCCCGAGCAGCAGCCCGTAGCCAGGGAAATTGTACCGCTCTGGCACACTTAAGCCTTTGATTTCATGGAAAATTTACCGTCGCACTTAGCCTTTCCTTAAAGCCGCTCCCGTACTCTCACAACAGTGGTGAGTAAAAGAGATCGGGACGACAATGAGCGAGCATAAGCCATCTCGGGTCAACTATGTGATCGGGCCGGACGGAAGTCCCCTGACGATAGCTGACCTGCCTCCGCCGGAGACCAAGCGATGGGTTATCCGGCGCAAAGCTGAAGTTGTCGCCGCTGTTCGCGGAGGCCTCTTGAGCTTGGAGGAAGCGTGCGGGAGATACACGCTGACTGTGGAAGAGTTTCTGAGCTGGCAACGCTCAATCGAAAAGCACGGTCTGGCAGGCTTGCGCGCAACCCGTGTCCAGCAATACCGGCAGTGAGATAGACCTGTATCTGCGTACTTATTGCCGAAAGGCGTTGGTGTCCTAAAGACACCAACGCCTTTTTTGCTTTCACCACCGCGAGCAAACGCTCGTTCTGCCCGACTTATCCACATCCTGAGTACTTTTTTGCGCAGAACACGGTCCCGTTAAACCTCTGTTTAGGGTAACGCGGTAATTTTTGCCTACCGACACGGGGGC
>CAZFHW010000178.1:0-5271 GCA_964518885.1 uncultured Parvibaculum sp.
GTTTCCAGTCCGGCAAGATATGCATCTATCGGGCCGGTGCCTGTTCCCGTGAAACGGGTTGCCTTCCCGTTGATTGTCACATCCGCCTCAATACGGCAGGTGGTGGCTCCCGACGTCACCTTGCAGCCAACAAACCGCAAGGGTCCTTCCGTATTGATGTAGGTCGCCTGAAACAGATCCCAAACCGTGTTGGCCTCAACTTCCTTACCCGTTTCCGTCGTCTCGGCCTGAACAATATTGGAAAAGGCGACCTGCATGGCGCGGGGCAGGTCCAGCCCGTGGCGCTCCGCCAGAATGTGCGCAACCCCGCCTTTGCCGGATTGCGAATTGATCCGGATGATCGCCTCATAGTCCCGACCCACATCTTTAGGATCGATAGGCAGATAAGGGACTTCCCAAAAATCATCATTGCGTTTTTGAAGAGCCGTGAAACCTTTCTTGATCGCATCCTGATGCGATCCGGAAAAGGCGGTGTAAACCAGCTCGCCCACATACGGGTGGCGTGGATGGATAGGCAGCTTGGTGACTTCCTTTGCAATGGTCGCAATTCGGTCGATGTCGGAAAAATCAAGTTCCGGATCAACCCCCTGGCTCATCAGGTTGAGCGCCAGGGTAACGAGGCAGACATTGCCAGTGCGCTCCCCATTGCCAAAAAGCGTTCCCTCGACACGGTCAGCGCCCGCCATCACGCCCAGCTCACTGGCCGCAACGCCCGTGCCCCGGTCATTGTGTGTGTGCAAGGACAGGATCAACGCATCACGGTTTTTCACAGTGCGCGCAAACCATTCGATCTGATCGGCATATATGTTGGGCGTTGCCATTTCCACGGTCGCGGGCAGATTGACGATCAGTTTTCGCTCCGGCGTTGGTTCCCAGATGTCCATCACGGCATCGCAGACCTCAACCGCATAATCCATTTCTGTGCCGGTGAAGCTTTCGGGTGAATATTGAAAGATCCACTGTGTGTCCGTCTGTGCCTCCGCCAGTTTGCGTACCAACGCGGCGGCATCCGTGGCGATTTTTTTGATGCCCGCTTTGTCGAGATCAAACACCACACGGCGCTGCAATTCAGACGTTGAATTGTAGAGATGCACAATGGCCCGCCGACAGCCTTGCAGTGATCGGAAGGTTTCTTCGATGAGTTCTGCGCGTGCCTGGGTCAGAACCTGGATTGTCACGTCGTCCGGGATCATCTGATCCTCGATGAGGGCGCGGACAAAGTCAAAATCAGTTTCTGAGGCGGCCGGAAAACCCACTTCGATTTCCTTGAAGCCGATCTCGCAGAGCGTTTGGAACAGCCGCTTTTTTTCCGCCACACTCATCGGGTCGATGAGCGCCTGATTACCGTCGCGCAGATCGACGGAGCACCAGGTCGGCGCCTGTGTCACCACTTTGTCGGGCCAGGTCCGATCCGTGAGGCGTACGGGTTCGTAAGATCGGTATCGGTGAAAATTCATGGGGGCGTTTTTTGGGTCTGCGTGGGTCATGAGACGTCTCCGGAGCGAGTGCTTGATGGCGCATAATGGAAAAGTTGAGAGAGAGGCGGGGAACCGAAGCTCATAAGTCGCGCCATATGGCGGGCGCGGGAAACCACGCCCGGCGAATTTTCGGCGGCAGGCAAAGGGTTACAGAAAGCAATTCTGCAATAATAGAAAGTCATGGGGATCAACTAAAATAACGAGAGGACAAGGACTTAAGACCGCGCACGGTCAGATCGCCGGCACGCTTTAAGCGGCCGGGGCGGTAAGTCGTAGAAGAAATGTCCAACTCAGTTGTTTCATGGATGTGACACTAGTCGCCCTGGGGCGCGGCCGTCAAGCAGCCCGGTGTGCGAAGGGCCCTCGGCGGGGAAGGGCAGCCATCTTCTGGCCAAACTTTTCGTTCAAGAGAGGTTCTTAAGGGGACAGCGCTCTATATCTTCACGGCTCGTTAACCATCTCTTCATAGCTTGTTAACGTGTGTCGGACCTGGGCAGAACTTACAGTCAGAAACGATGAGCAATCGGCGACCAAATCAGCGACCAAATCAGCGAAACGGACGGGGTGCACGCGGCACCAGCAGCGAGCTCATATCCAGACGCATCCCCTTTTTAGGGACCATCCGTCTTGAGGTTGAGCGTCCTCCCAAGAAAACAAAGGCACGATCCGGCAACGGAGGCGGCCAGAAGGCCGCGCGATATCGCGACAGGCTATGGGGGCGTGTCGCCTATTGGTCCGTGGTATGTGGCGTGTGGATGGGCGTCGGCTTCGGTGGTCTTGTTCTCTATTACGCCCTGACGCTTCCCAGCACAGACAATCTTTGGGACATTGATACAACACCAAGCGTGACCGTGGTGGCCGCCGATGGCACGCCAATCGTCACCCGCGGGGGGCGTCACAGTGCGACCATCGGACTTGCCGACCTTCCTGCCTATTTGGGCGACGCCGTTGTGGCAATCGAGGACCATCGTTTCTATTCGCATTTTGGGATCGACCCCATCGGGCTTGTTCGCGCGGCGGTTGCCAATCTGCGCGCGGGCAGGATCGTGCAAGGTGGATCAACGCTGACCCAGCAGCTTGCCAAAAATATCTTCCTCACCCATGAGCGCACCTTTGATCGCAAATTGCGCGAAGCTCTGTTGGCACTGTGGCTTGAGGCCAAGTTCACCAAAGATGAAATCCTGACGCTCTATCTGAACCGGGTGTATCTGGGCGGGGGAGCTTATGGCGTTGAGGCCGCATCATATCGCTATTTCGGCAAATCCGCCCGTGATCTGACATTGCCGGAGGCGGCGATGATCGCCGGGCTCCTGAAGGCCCCTTCACGCTATGCGCCGACGGCCAATCTTGACCGGGCGCAAGGCCGCGCGGCCACGGTGCTGGCGGTCATGGTACGCGAGGGTTTTCTCGACTACGGAGATGGGCAATGGGCATACAATCACCCGGCCACCCTTGCGGGCGCTGCGCGGGCACCGTCCTCGCGCTACTTCGCGGACTGGGTCGTCGACCGATTGCCGGGATATGCAGGCAGGCCCAATTCCAGTTTGACGGTGCTGACAACGCTCGACCCTGACTTGCAACGCGTGGCTGAAAAGATCATCGAAGCTGCGTTGGCGCGAAACGAGCAGGCCTTGGGGGTTACCCAGGCCGCCATGATTGTGATGACCCCCGACGGGGCGGTGCGCGCCATGGTAGGGGGGCGAAACTATCAGCAAAGCCAATATAACCGCGCTGCTTATGCGCAGCGCCAGCCAGGGTCCGCGTTTAAGCCCGTGGTCTACTTGGCGGCAATGGAACGAGGGCTCACACCCGATACCCTGCGCGTCGATGCGCCCATCGTGGTTGATGGCTGGGCGCCCGGCAACTATTCGGAAACCTTCAAGGGGATCATGACCCTGACGGAGGCGCTGGCCAAGTCCGTCAACACGATTGCCGTACAGGTGTCTGAAGAAGTGGGGCGTGACGCCGTTATCCGCAGCGCCCGTCGGCTTGGGTTTCAAGGGCGCATGCGTCCTCATCCCTCGATTGCACTTGGCACATTTGAAGTGACTTTATTGGAATTAACCTCTGCCTACGCAGTCTTTGCCAATGGCGGTGCAAGTGTCATCCCCCACGGGATAAGAAGCGTTGAAACCCTATCGGGAAGCCTGCTCTATCAACGTCGTGGGGCCGGCGTGGGGCCCATCATGTCTCCCCAGACCTTGGGCATGATGAACCATATGCTCAGTGAAACAATGCGCACCGGCACAGGGCGCCGCGCGGCAATCACTGGCCGCCCGAGCGGGGGGAAAACCGGCACCAGTCAGGATTTTCGCGACGCCTGGTTTATTGGATACACCGCTGATTTGGTGGTGGGTGTCTGGGTTGGAAATGATGATGGATCGCCGATGAAGAGCGTCACAGGGGGGGGCTTGCCCGCGCGTATCTGGCATGACTTCATGGAACAGACACAAAGTCAGGTGCAGGTGTCAGCATTGCCAGGGGAATACCACCGCGTTGAAACGGCGACGGGGTCCTTGGGAGCCTGGCCCTTTAACAGCGGCAATGCGGGCTCACAAAGTGAAGATGACGACGAGCCTGGCTTCTTTGATCGCCTGTTTGGGTTTTCTGGCAGTGCCAGTGGTCGGGAGTTAGAGGACAGAGGCTTCCAGCGACCGGGACGCAATTCCTGGCGCTAGCCAGAGCGGGGGCAAACGCGTTATGCGTTCTCCCCGCTAAGCATTGTTTATTTTTAGCGTGTGTTCAGTTTGCCGCTACCGGATTGGGGGGCAGGGTCAACATGCTCCTCGGGCATGTCTTCATCCTCAGGGCTTTCCATTGTCACCGGAGCGTCGTCGTTCGCCAGATCAAGCGAGATGGCAATAGATCCTTCAGCGCCATCCTCGAAGCTGCGAACGAAGAGGTAATAGGTGGCGCCCTCTTGCAGATAGCGGGCAAAGCGCGGGTTGAGCCCATCATCATCGTCGGAAGAGAAGGCGGACCGAAGAAGGGTTACATCGGTTCCGGGCATCGGGGCTTCATTTCCAGCAAGTATTGGCAGAAGTGCTGCGATGGTATCAAAGCCATCCTCTGCGGCGCGGACCGAAAGAATGTGAACGCCTGAGCTGGCAGGTTGGAATGTGTACCAGACCCCGTCATAACCAACGGTAGCTTCGACAGGCTCGGCAGTGTTTAGCACTGCAATGTCGCCCTCAGGGAAGGCACCCGGCCCGGTCGTCGTGGCAATGCCAATTGTCTCGCCTTCCTCAGCGGGAAAAATACGGAGCACGCTGGGTCCACCGGACTCGCCGAAGCTTGTAAGTTCCAAACGCCATGCGTCGGATGCGTCCGCAACACGTACGGGCAGGATGGCATCCAGTGTTCCAGGCGCATCATCATTCGTCGCCGCCGGCGTGACGCTGTCAGCTGCAAACAAAGTCAGGACCGGATCGGAGGCCCCATCCAACGCGCGCAGTTCGATGCGGTACGTACCCGCTTCGTCAAAGCCCAACGTGATGCTGGTCGCCATTCCGCTGATATGCACAAATTCCTCCACGCCTTCGGCAGGAATTTGCAGACTTTGTGCCTCAGGGGAGGGGGTGGTTGCGCCCGGCGCGGAAGGGGCAGCTTGTTCTGGCCACCACAGGCTCATGGTAGCGCCAGCCACCAGCAAGGCACCAAGGGCACCGACGAAGCTGGACAACACAGTACCAGCACTGAAGCCAGCCCCGGCACCCGTTTCACCTGAATTGTTCGTTAGTCCCGACCCTGTTTCATTCACCATCATGCTCTCCCAGTCGCAATATCAAAAATC
>CAZFHW010000179.1:0-5230 GCA_964518885.1 uncultured Parvibaculum sp.
GACGCGCTCTAATGGCGTCGACCTGACCCAAGAATTGAACGGTTAAAGCCCATGTCTAAGAGAGATTTTTATGAAGTTTTGGGGGTTGACCGGTCCGTAGACACGGCTGAGCTGAAAAAAACCTATCGCAAGCTGGCGATGAAATACCATCCGGATCGAAATTCGGGCGACGCTGAGTCAGAGAAAAAGTTCAAGGAAGTCTCTGAGGCGTACGAAGTGTTGAAAGACGACCAGCAACGCGCAGCCTACGATCAGTATGGCCATGCGGCCTTTGAAGGCGGTGCGGGTGGGGCACAACGCGGCGGCTTCAACCCTGGCTTCTCGTCCTCTATGTCGGATGTTTTCGACGATCTGTTTGGAGAATTTACCGGTGGGCGTCGTGGCCAACCCGGCCATGGTGCTGCCTCGCGGGGCGCGGACCTGCGCTACAATATGACGATCTCCCTGCAGGATGCCTTCGATGGCAAGAAAGCAGAAATCCGTGTGCCGAGCTCCGTGCGCTGCGACACCTGTTCGGGTTCCGGCGCAACGCCTGGTTCCAAACCTGTGAATTGCAGCACCTGCGGCGGCGTGGGTCGGGTGCGCGCTGCACAGGGTTTCTTCTCCATTGAGCGCACGTGTCCCGGATGCCAGGGACGAGGCCAGGTGATCGAAAATCCCTGCACGTCGTGCCACGGAACAGGCCGGGTACAGAAAGAACGCACACTCGCCGTCACAATCCCGCCGGGAGTTGAGGAGGGCACCCGCATCCGTCTGGCCGGTGAAGGCGAAGCGGGCATGCGCGGCGGCCCGACCGGCGATCTCTATATCTTCCTTTCCATCGCCCCCCACAACCTGTTCGAGCGCGACGGTACGGAGCTGTTTTGCGATGTGCCGGTTTCGGTGATCACGGCGACGCTTGGCGGCGAAATCGAAGTGCCAACGCTTGGGGGCAACGAGGGTGACGGGGCAAAATCAGGCGGCGGCAAGGTCAAAGTGAAAATTCCCGAAGGCACCCAGACCGGAAAACAGTTCCGCGTTCGGGGGAAAGGCATGCCCGGTCTGCATGCGCGGCGTCATGGCGATCTTTATATCCAGATCCATGTTGAGACCCCTGTGGGGCTGACCAAGAAGCAAAAAGAACTGCTCCGGGAGTTTGACGTCTCCTCTTCGGAGAAGAACAACCCAGAAAGCGCGGGCTTTTTTGCCAAGGTGAAAGACTTTTTCAACGACGCGCCGGGCTGAATTCCCGCTCTGACCCTCTCCTGATGTGTGTGCCTGAAAGGCAACAGTGCGGCGCTGTCATCGCGCTGTCACAATTTTGTTGTGGACCGGTCATACCGCGCTCCTATTCCTCTTCACGAAACGGGGCGATCCCTGAGCGTAACAGGAGCTAGGAATGATCAAACAAGCACTTCTGGGTGGGGTGGCCGCAGCGACCCTTTCCCTTAGCCTGATGGGCACAGCGCTCGCAGGCTACGATGTGAATGCGCGCATCGACTCGCTTGAAAACGAACTGCGCGAACTTAAGGCACAGATGCAGATGCGCGACAGCAAAGTTGCCGCGCTGGAGGAAGCCTCGGAAGGCCTCGCCGATATGCCGGTCTTCAACAGCCACAAGCTGATGATTTCCAGCCGGGATGGCAACTGGTCGATCCGCTTCGGCGGTCGCTTGATGCTTGATGCGTTTGTCTCCGACGAAGACGTCGCAGGTGGCACTGGTGGCGGTGGCGGCAATGGCGCCGAGATCCGCAGAGCACGCTTCTTTGCCTCGGGCAAGGTTGCAGGCGACTGGAAATACAAGCTTCAGATTGATTTCGCCAGCAATGGGGTCGCTATCAAAGACGCCTTTATTGCCACGAAAATTGCCGGTCTCGCGGCAAAATTCGGCAACCATCACGAACCGATGGGCATGAACGAAATGACGTCTTCCAAGTACATCACCTTCATGGAACGGGCGCAGTCCAGCGACATCTTCGCGCCGGGCCGTAATCTCGGCGTAAGCGTTGCCGCCAGTGGCAGCAACTGGGGCGCACGCGGTGGGTTCTTCACAAGCGGCGTCGACAATGGTGGCAAGGGGACAACGACTGACTGGGCTCTGACCGGTCGTGCTCACTTTGCGCCACTTGCAGAAAAAACACAGGCCATTCACCTGGGCCTCTCGGGTTCTTATCGGGGCTTTGATGACAATGGCGGTCCAGACATCGAAGTTCGCGGCTATCACAATGGCACGAAATTCGTCGACACCGGCGCTTTCGCTGCCGAAGGCCAGATGACAATTGGCACAGAATTGGCCGCTGTTTTCGGACCCTTCAGCGCACAGGGAGAATATTTCTGGTCAACACTCGAAGGCAATGGTGCTGGTGCCACCGACACCAACTTTGACGGTGGGTATGTGTTCGTCAGCTATTTCCTGACCGGTGAAAGCCGCGCCTACAATGCTGCGAAGGGTACTTTTGGTCGGGTCAAAGGTGAGGGAGCGATCGAGCTTGCTGCCCGCTATGACGTTATGAACCTGGATGATACCGGGTTTGGCACCGACGCTGCTGAGGTGACTTCGTACACACTGGGTGTGAACTATTACTTTAACCCTTATGTGCGGATGATGGTGAACTACCAGAACACCGAATTCGACTTCACAACTGCTTCGGGTGCGGCCGATGCGGAGGTTGATTTCTTCGGTACGCGTCTGCAACTCGACTTCTAAAGTACGAAGACACGTTCCTCGCGCGTGACCTCGTGTCCCCACGCTGCCCGGCATTTACCTGCCGGGCAGTATTTTTTTGGACAAACGAAGAAGGTGAAGGGCCTTAGTGCCTGGAAAAGTCGATCAGGATCTTGCCGCGCTTTCCATGCTCTTCCTGCCGGGCAAAAGCGCTGACGGCATCGTCCAGCGGATAGATGCTGTCGATGATGGGGCGAAAGGCGTCCGCTTCCATCAACTGAGTAAGTCGCGTCAGGCGTTTTTGATCCGTATCAGTCTCCAGCGGAAAACCCCATCGGCGACGGGACACTAGGCTCTGGAGAAATCCGGGCAGGTCAAGGTGCGGCATGGTGGTGACATAACTGCCGCCCGGTTTCAGCAAGGATTTTGCGCGTGCAAACGACAGCGAGGGGACCGTGTCGAAAACACAATTATATTTGTGACGGGTCGCCATGAGCTCAGCCGAAGACCCGGTCACATCGTAGGCATAGGCGTTGTCCGCCCCCTCCTCTTCGACGAAGGCCAGCTGCGAGGAATGACAGGTTACATCAACCCGTGCGCCGAAGTGGCGTGCAAGCTGAACGGCTGTCGTGCCCACACTGCCGGTCGCCCCGGTTATCAGAACCACATCGCCGGATTTGACGCTGGCTATGCGTTCCAGCGCTGCGATCGCGGTGACGGCGCCGCCGATAATGGCGGCAGCACCTTGCGCGTCCCATCCCTTCGGCACAGCCACCAGCTTTGTTTCCGGCAGGCAGATATATTCCCCGTGAAACCAGGGGCCTTTGAAGATGTTGGTATAGCCCACCACCAGGTCGCCCTTGGACAGACGCTTGCCGCCGCTCTCGACCGTGCCTGCCATTTCGATGCCGGTGGCAACGGGGTTTGTTTTGAGCCGTTTTGCAAGCGCCTTGTTCTGGCGTCCGGTGAAGATTTCAAAGTCGCCATTGTTGAGACCTGCATGGGAGACGCGGATCAGCACCTCTCCCCTTTTGGGGGTTGGTTTTTTCGCCTCAATGATTTTGAGTTGCGGGCGCTCCTTGCCCGGCGGTGACGCAAAGCTGACGACCTTCATGGGGCAGCCATTTGCGCTTTGTGATCTTCAACAAATGTTTCCAGGGAGCGGCCTTTGCGCCCCAACAGAAACTCGATGTCATTGGCCGGGCTGAAGTTGAAACCCGACCGCAGGGCAAATGTCATCTCTGCATTCATCTCGGCATACCAGGGCTCTGCGCCCTCGGCAATCATGCCGTCACGAAGGTCCTCTGGGCTCAGTTGAATGTAGGGAATGTCGCGACCCAGCACCACGCTGATGCGTTTGGCCGCGCCTTCAAAAGTCATGGCATCGGGCCCGGTGATGCGATAGGTGCGACCCCCATGCCCTTCTTCGCTCAACGCTTTGATCGCGACCTCCGCTACATCGCGAACATCAGTAAAGGACGTCTTGCCGGGCCCCGCAGAAAAGGCAATCGCCCCCATCGCCACAAACCCGATGAAGTTTTGCAGGAACCAATCGGGACGCAGAAGCGTCCAGGGCAGATTGCTGGCTTTCAGAATGTCTTCCAGTTCGCCGGTGCGTTTTGCAAAAAAGATCTCACTGTCTGAGTCTCCCTCCGCCGACAGCATGACGACCCGTTTGATGCCGTGGCTCTTTATCTGCTTGAGCAGCCGGGGCAGCACGTCGCGGAAAACATCCGTCTGGTTGGTCACCAGATAGACCGCCTCAATGCCTTTCAGCGCGGCATCGAAGGCCGCTTCGTCGGTGAAATCGCCGATAGCGATTTCATAGCCATCCGGGCCGATCATCTCGGCAGCCTTGGCGGCGTCGCGCACGTAAAGGCGGGGGCGTTGGTTTTTGGCCAGGAGCTGGCGGGCGATTTCGCTGCCGACATTGCCTGTGGCACCAGTGATGAGGATCATGGGGGATTCCTTTGATGGAGGGAATGTCAGCGCGCGTAAGTTGCAAGCGCTGTGATCAGGAAATGGGTGAGTGTTGCTTCGGCATCTGATTTTGCGATGCGCTTGGCGGTCAGTTCGGTGCACAACGCATTGGCGGCGGCGACCAGACCGATGAAGGTGAGGCGCAGGCTTTCCGACGGGTTTCCCAGGACGGGGGCGAAGGCCTCGGCAAACTGCGCGACGTGAATGTCGCGGGATGTCAGCCAGACCTCTTTTGCGTCCCCATTGGCCTCGATGGCGGCAACCAAAGCACTGGCGGCAGGGCCAGCTTCCAATGCACAGGCCACATAGGCCGTGGCGATAATGGCCGCCGTTGCCTCCAGGGTCTTGGGAGCGGCCTCAAGCTGGTCGCGGGCGACACCCTCGTAATGGCTGTCCGTCTCTGCCAGAAGCGCCAGCAGGAGGCCGGTACGGCTTTCAAAATGATCGTAGGCAATAGGCTTTGAAACCCCGGCACGTTTCGCCAGAGCGCCCAATGTCAGAGCGTCAGCCCCCCGCTCCTCGATCAGGGCTGTGGCGGTACGCAGCAATTGGGCACGGCGTTCTGCCCGGCTCAATCTGCCGGAGGGGCGGCGCTCTGTGTCCTGG
>CAZFHW010000180.1:0-5211 GCA_964518885.1 uncultured Parvibaculum sp.
GGGTGTGAAGATGATGTATTGGTCCGAATTGTCCCAGAACATCTCGAAAGTGAGCTCCAGGGCGACTGAGCTGTTCCAGCGTTTTTGTCCAGCAACATTTCCTCTACTCGGAAAGACCTGAAACTCCGGCTCGAGATATCCGGTGACTTCGAAATCGGCTGCAACAGCCGGTGCCACCAGTCCAAGACATCCCCAAAAGACCGTGACGGCACGCATCGTTTGTCGTTTATTCATAAAACCCCTCCCAGTAGGGTGTCGTTGGCGGCGGGAGGCTACCTACCTGCCCGCCTACCATAACGGCGCTAGATTGCAGTGTGTTTAACGCGCGCGCTTGATTGCGTTCGTCGTAAAATCAGAGTCCGTTAGGCCGGTCTGAAATGCTATCTCGCCCCACGTCAGTCGTGTGGTTTTCTCGGTTTGGTGGTTCTCCATGAACAGGTCATGGGAGCGCCAGAACTGATCTGCATAGAGCCGGTAGTCGGTCATGGTCAGCGTTTTCAGAAGCTGGTCCTTGCGGTCGTAAAACTCGATTTTTCGAGGCTGATAGTCAGTGGTGTCTGTCCACGCAATCTGGCGGGTATAGCCTGAATGCTCATAGAGAGGGGTGCGCTCTGTTACGTGACAGGTGCGGTCGCCGCAGGCTTCATCACGCAACCAAACGTATGAGTATTTTCCAACTTCCTGAGAAGAAAAATCTTCAAACGCAAATTCAGACCCCATAAACGGTCCGGATTTGTTGACCGAGGAGATGCGCTTCACGCGTTTCAGAGCGGGCAGGTACATCCACTGGTCGTCGGGCTCCAGAATGTGCGCATAGGAGAGAAGGGTGGTGCCATCAACATCGCGGGGCTTGTCAAAAATGATGAGGCTCCAGTCCCCTTCACCTTCATCTGTGATTTCCAGAATAAGGTTGCGGAGTTCACGCTCGCTGGTTTCGCCATAGGCGTTGGTTAGAAGCATGGTCATGGTGGCGCTGGTGTCGCCAAAACCCACGTCCCGGCGCTCAGTTTCGCGCGCGATGGCAAGACCGCGGGCGGCTGGGTCATCGGCGCCGGGGAGAGTTTCGAGACCAGCAAGCTCTTCAGCAGTTGCTGCTGTGATGCCAACGGGGACAGCGACCAACATGGCTGCGAGGAACCATGCCATTACTAGTGTGCAAGCGTTCAGGGTCTTTATTCGCATCGACCTATTTTCCTCTTTCAAGTTTACAGTGAGGGCCACGATAGGGGTGGCGTCGGGAATTGAGAAGCGAGTCATGTCTTGTCCCTCCATCAGGCGCTCGCAGGCGCGTCGGCGGTTGCCGTATCTGTTGAACCCGTCTTTTCCGTTTTTCGGCGACCGTCAAGTGTGATCAGGAGCGCCGGTAGGAGAAGGAAGTCAATGACAAGGGCGCAGGCCACCGTTAGTGCCACCATAGTGCCCAGCATAGCGTTGACCTTGAAGGGCGAGTAAGCGAGTAGGGCGAAGCCTAGGATGAGAACGAAGGTTGAGACCCATAGGGCTGTCCCCACAGTGGAGAATGCATACCGAACGGCATCCTCCGCCGACTTCCCCTGTTCGTTTCTGGCTCGTTGATATTTCGACAAAAAGTGAACAGTGGCATCTACGATCAGCCCAAGGGCGGTGGCTATGACAAAGGTTGACCAGAAACCGACTTCCTGTGTGAACAACGCCAGAATTCCAAAAGCGGCAATCGGTGGTGTGATGTTGGGAATGAGTGAAATGAGCCCGAGCTTAATGTCGCGCAGCGCCAGCATCAGGCAGGCAGAGATCAGGATCATTGCAATACCTGTCCCGAGCGCCATGGCCTTGAAGTTGTTGATCCCGATGAAGGAGAACATCACGGCTTGACCCGCTGGATAGGCATACATTGTTTCCGGGGCGTTTTCCTTGAGCCAATTGTCGCCACGGGTGATGAGGGCTAACATTTCCTCTGTCGAAACATCCGTTAGCGTTAGAGTGAATTTGGTCGCAGATTTATCGACATTGATCTGGTCGTTCAGATCGAGCCCATATGGCAATGACATTTCATATAGCAGCAGGAACTGCGCTGCCATCTGGCGATCATCCGGGACCCGGTAATATGAAGCGTCGTCACCGTGCATGCTCTTATTCACACGCTTCATGACATCAGTAAATGTGCTGACATGAACAATCTCCGGCTGTGCGCGAGCCCAGTTTGCAAATGCCTCCAGGCGTTCCAGATATTCTGGATCGGAAATACCACCTGGTTCCCCTGAATAGAGAGAGTAGCTGATCTGGTAGATGCCGGTCAGATTGTCGGCCGCCCAGTCACTCGCCACCCGGAATTCCATCCGCTCGTCGAAATACTCGACAAAGCGGTCGTTGAATTTGAACTGAGGCAGGAGCGTGGCAAAACCGATTATGACAATTGTCATGCTGGTCAAAATGGTCCGTCGGTTGCGAATAACCATCTCGCCGAAGCGTTCCATAAATTCACTCTGACGTGTGAGCGAGCTTTTTGCCGTCACGGGCAGAATAGACATCAGCGCTGGCAGGAAGGAGATGGACAAAACCCAGGCGACAAGCGCGCCGACGGCGGATGTGTTGCCCAGGTCGCGGAAAGGAGGGGCATCGGAAAAATTGAGGCTGGCAAAGCCAATGGCCGTTGTGACCGAAGTCAGGAAGACCGGCTGCCAGTTGACGCGCAGACTTTCAACGATGGCTTCGTTTTTTGTCATGCCTTTTTGCATGGCGAGGAGCGCCGTCACCAATATGTGGATACTATCTGCAACCGCCACTGTGAGGATGATGGTTGGTGCGCCAGAAGAAGGTGGGGTCAGGGGGATACCCATCCATCCCATGACAAAGCCCATTGCAGCCGCCGCGGAGAGGCCTACCACCAAAAGGGTTGCGATCGTACCGCTGATGGAGCGGATGAGAAGCCAGATCGTCAGAGCTAAAACCACATACATGCCCGGCGTGAGTGTCTTCAGGTCCTGTGTGGCGGCTTCAGCAAATGTTGTTGACAACATGGCCGAGCCCGTGAGCTCAAAGCGAATATCGGGGAAGCGCTGCCGCATGTCGGCTTGAATTTCGCGGGCGTGGGCGACGGAGAGGCCGTTTGCCTGAATGTCATCCCTTGGCAATTTCAGTGTTGCGACAATTGCCGTCGTGGTGCCGTCGTCTGAGATAAGGCGTCTGGCGATGATGGGTTCGGAAATTGCAATCTGATAGATTTCTTCAGCGTCTGCGTTGGCTGGGTCAATGACCAGATCGCGGACAAGCAGATCGTCTTCAAAAGCGCTGGTGTGCTGATAGTTGGTGAGAGAGTCAACGCGGATGGAGTAGGGTGTTTGCCAGGCTCGTTCTGTCATCTCCTGGATGACTGCCAGGATTTCGGGCTCTGTTACCTTGCCTTCAGCGGGTTTGAGAACCCACAGAATGGTATCGGGACTGGTGTAGGTTCGCTCTAGCTGCTCGAACGCCTGAAGGTTGGGGTTTTCGTCGGTAAAGAAGTAGCGGTAGTCATTTGAGAATTTGATGTATTGCCCGCCCGACGCCATATAAAGCGCTCCAGCTGCGGTGACAAAAACGACAAGCCAGCGGAGTTTGATAATCCATTTCGCATAGCCGACGACCCATCCATTATTCATTGTACTTGTCCCTTTTTGTCGTCGTCCGTTTGCTGGCCATCAGGCTGCAGACTGTTGAGATACTGAAAAAATGCTTCGCCGCAGGCTTCACCTATGGCGGTGTCCTGGGCGGCCTTAATCAAACCGATGGTTCCTTGATGGGTGGCCATAATCATCGCAGCGATTGCATCAGGATTAATGTCGTTTCGCACAGAACCGCTTTCCTGCCCGCGGCTCAAGGCGCCGGTCAGCGCGACGCGCCATTTGGCGTTGACCCCTTGCAGGTAGAAGCGGAAATCGTCGTCCAATCCCGACATTTCCACGCTGATGTTTTGCATGGGGCAGCCAAGCCGTACATCTATGTCGATTTCGCCGTTCATGTGCTTGCCGATAATGGTTTTGATTTCTTTTATCGGATCATCGGTTTGTGAGAGGGGCTCCAGCCAATTCACCTCCATGAAACGATCAATATTGTCCGCGATAGCTGCCAGGCCGAGCGCGTGTTTGTCCGGAAAATGGTGGTACAGCGATCCTTTTGTGCAGCCAGCTGCTTTCAGGATGTCGTTCAGGCTGGCGGCCCGGTACCCGTGAAGGTAAATTTCGTTAAACGCGGCGTCTAATAATGCTTGCCGGGTCCGTTCACCACGCAAAAAGCGTGCGTCTGTGGCCTTTTTAGGCGTCAGGTCTTTCACTTTAGTCATCTGAATTCCCCCAACAAACCGACCGGTTGGTCTAGTATCTAGTAGCTAGTAGCTTCGTTTCGAAATTTCAAGGGCCCTTCGAGGTTTCGTGCTTTATGATGCTGGGGCAGTGTTTCCGGCGGATTTCATCTGGGTTTCAGTTTGTTGCTGTCGGCTTTTGGCGCTTCTGTAGCTTAGGCAACACTGGTTTTTCGCGCTGCACGCCGGCTTTCGATGAGCTCGCGGATGACTGGCCCCATAACTTCTTCGTGGAACTTGTCACAGCCAATGCACAGATTGGCGAAGGGCTCTCCGTTAGGAAGCTGAGTATGAGAGGCGTCGAAAAACCTCTCCTTCGACCATCCTTGGGAAAGCCCCATCCTCTGTGGAGCGCCGTCATTCAACGCCTCAAACACGGGGTGCCCTTTCAGACTGTCCAGAATCTCGGTGAGAGGTTCTTCCGCAACATTGCCGATGGGTATTTTGGTTTTTAGACAACAAGGGTAAACGGAGCCATCTGGTTCAATGGCGACCTCGGCACCGGCAAAGCCATGATTGAGGAAATTCTTTCCCCCCGATTGCCGGGCGCAAAATTTAGTCTCCATAGTGGCGCGGGTCAGGCTGTTTTCCCAGGCGCGACCCCTCGGCCACAGCTCGCCAATCCATTGTTCGGGCTGGGCGCCAAAGAAGAAATAAAACGGTCCTTCTTCTGTTAGGTGATCTCGGCCACTCTTTGCGTCCGGCACCGGCTCCATGCCGGCAGCTTCAAACATTGCGGTGAGCTGATCGATAAGGGGTAACCGTTTGTCCCCCTCCATGCCGATGTGAAAATCGTCCATACCCGCAATGGCGATCATCCACACATTGCGTTCCAGCATTTCATCAATGATTTTTGGTGTGACGAGATCACCGGTTGTCTGGATGGAAAGGCGAAC
>CAZFHW010000181.1:0-5178 GCA_964518885.1 uncultured Parvibaculum sp.
GGTCGGTGGTCGGTTGATAACAGGGGGGCGAACCGGCGGATGCACAGGAGGGTGCACTGGTGGATGGATGGGCGGAAGATGGAGGGGAGGGGACGCAGATGCCGACCCAGCGGCCAAGCCCAAGATGAATAACGCGACAACGATGGGTTTCACAAATTGCCCTACAGTTTTGACCGCCGAGGAAATGCCGGAGATTACCGGATATGATCAGCATATTGCGTTTTGCCGCAAACGGGAAGATGGCCTAGTTCTGCGCCAAATTTGAATTGTCGCTGGAAAGCAAGCCCGGGGTTGCAGTTTAGGAAACAGAGACAGAAATGTGAGACTAGTCCCTACGTTGCACGTTAGCCACGAGGCGGAAGAACAACGCTGCGATTTGAGTCAAAAACGCACTATCTGCTTTATCTACCGACACGCGCCAGCTAGGAAAAAGGGAAGGTAGCAACCTGTCGTTGCGATTCTGAATTTTAGCACTGACAGGGTTGGAAAATTGTAAGCGAAGGCATTTTTGCCGACGCAAGAACAGGTCGGACGGGGAACGGGATGAAACGGATTTTACTTTCAACGAGCGCGTTAACGAGCATCGTGCTGCTCTCTACTGTGACGGTCGCACTGGCAGCGCCACATCCAAGTTCCACTCCGGGTTTTGTCGCGTCAGCGACGGCGGGCACCACCAGCGCCATTGGTCCAAAACTGCAGTTGCAGGAGCAACGCAACCGCGAGGCTATCATGCGGCCGCATCTCGACGCCGTCATCCTGCGTCAGCAGTTGGGTAATGGCCAGGCACCAGCAGGTTATGCAGGTGGTTTTGAAGGCATGGCTGCAGGTGATGAAGGCAGCGCGATCTCAGATAAGCTGAGCATCTGGACCAGCGTGAACTATTCTGAAGCTGAAAGTGACTTTCCGGGTATCGCCTTTAAGTCGGACACGACGAGCGGTTCCATCGGCGTCGACTATGTAGTTTCCGACAAGGTGAACATTGGCGCATTCCTGTCATACGCCGAAACAGAAACCACCTCCGGCTTCAATGGCGGCGGATCAGACACGGACTCCTTTACATTCGGTCCTTATGTCAGCTTCGTTCTAGACGATGTTTTCACCATGGATGGCAGTATTGGCTATACACGTAGCGACATTGACAATAGGCGTCTTGTTGGTGGTGTGATTGTAACCGGTCAGCAGGACGGCGACACGGCCTTTGTCTCTGCAAACCTCAATGCACAAAAGTGGTACGGGAATTGGGGCGTGAGTGGGCGCGCCGGGTTCAGCTACTCCAGCACTGACAATGACTCCTACACAGACAGCGTGGGCACGACATTCGCAGCCACTGAGTCCCAACTCGGCCAATTGCAGGCGGGAGCAAAAGTCAGCTACTATACGAGCAACCTTCTGCCATACTTTGGCGTGACGTATATGTATGACGCGATCAGCGACGACGTCACGACAACGACGCCGCCACAGCCGGACAATGATAATGATGAAGTGCAGCTTGAAGCCGGTATCGCCCTGTTCGGCGAAGGCGCATGGTCTGGTGGTATCTCAGGGAACTATTCTCTATTCCGCGAAGATTATGAGGCATGGGGCATTGGCGGGAACATCAGCTTCCAGTTCTAAAGCTTCAGTGATGTATCATGAGCGTTAAGTTTAAGGCCTTCCCTCCGGGGTGGGCCTTATTTTTTGCCATATTACTCACTGCGTCCTGTGCTCCCTCTTCTGAGACGCGGAGAGGGAACGCGCATCAGATCGCGCAGGGTGATGGATTTATCAGACAATCATGGACCCATCAGAACCTGCCACTGGTCACCTATCACAGCTTTCGCTCTCCCACGGACACGTTGAACATTTACATAGAGGGAGATGGGTATGCTTTTGCCTCACGCCACAAACCCTCAGATGACCCCACCCCGATCGATCCTGTTGCTCTGAAGCTTGCGCTCAACTCAGGAGCTGAGGCCGTCGCATATATTGGGCGTCCCTGTCAGTATGTGACACCTGCAGGTCTGTCTAAGTGTGACCCCGTCTATTGGACATCCCACCGGTTTGCGCCCGAAGTCGTGGACACCATTCAGGATGTTATCAACCAGCTTAAGGTGCAGGCGGGCGCCTCCCGAATAACGCTGACGGGATATTCAGGTGGAGGCGTCATAGCCACCCTCATCGCCGCTAACCGCCACGACGTCGATCATCTGACGACTGTTGCAGCGCCATTGTCTCTAAAAGCTTGGCTGGCGCACCATAATCTCAGCCCGCTGACGGGTGACGACCCGCTGGACCAGATTGACCAAATCTGCGCATTGTCACAGGCCCATTACTGGGGAGAGGTAGATGAAGTAGTGCCCGTCGCTTCGGTCCTGTCCTTTGTAGAGGCAATTGGTGTTTGCCCAAGGACGCACATAGAAATCGTCTCCGGCGCGGACCATCATTGGGCATGGGTACAAGAATTGGCGGTAAGCCGCGAGAGGGTGTTTCCGCTGGGGCGTGATATTGAATGAGAGGGGCATAGGGTCGATGGAAGCGAGAGTAAATGTGTCTTCCACTCCACAGGTGGGGAATTCTGCTCACCTGGCCAAAGTGCACGCTCACGGAGCTTCTTTGGAGAAGCAGTTTCTCAATGAAAAAACTCGGATGGTCTACGCGGCCGCCTATCCCGGTTTTTCCCACATCCTGTTGATCATATTGGTGGCGTGGATGTATTGGGGAGTGGCGGACCGCCAGAGCCTCTACATTTGGCTTACCATAGCCCTGGGGCTGTCCGTTATCCGGACTAGCGTGGTATTCGGTTTCAAGAAATTGGACCCGCCAGATCAGCAGCTTCCCTATTGGGACGGTTTCTACCTGGGAGCTGTTTTTCTAACGGGGTTAACATGGGGCCTTGCTGGATTTCTGCTCTATCCGCCCGACGATAATGTCTATCAGATCGCCTTGGGTTTTGTCGTCGGGGGTATCTGCTCTTCAGCCACCGCGTCTCTGGCGCCCCGTTTTCCGGCGGTTTTACTAGCCATCTGTCCAGCACTTCTGCTTCTGGCCCTGCGTTTCTTTCTTGATCTTGGCGAAGGGCATCTGCAGATGGGCATTATGTTGCTGCTCTATTGCGTGGTGTTGATAAATATTGGTCGTTCGTCGCACCGACAAATCTCAGAAGGACTGGTACTGCGGTTTGAAAACCAGGGTCTGGTTCGGTCGCTGGAAACAACAGTTGATGAGCTTGAACATGCGCGGGGCGAGGCGGAGAGCTCCAGTCGCGCCAAGACACGGTTCCTTGCTTCCGCCAGTCACGACCTGCGGCAACCCATCCACGCACTGCGACTGTTCGTCGGGGCGTTGGACCGTCGCATTGAGCCGGCACACACCCGCGATGGCATCTTTGAGAAAATAAACGGCTCGCTGGATATCGTGAACGGGCTCCTCGACTCGCTTTTGGACATTTCAAAACTTGATGCTGGTGTGGTTGAGCCGCATTTGGAGACCATTCCGCTGCGCCCGTTTCTCAATCAGATCGCTAACGAATTTGATGCAGTCGCAGAAGAAAAAAACCTGCATCTTCGGGTTTCCAGTGTCTCGGTGGATGTGGAAAGTGACGCTCTCATGTTGGGGCGTATTGTTCGAAACCTGGTCGCCAATGCCGTGCGGTATACGCAAGAAGGGGGCATTTTGCTGGCGGCACGCCGACGCGGAAAAGACATCCGCATCGAAGTCTGGGACACAGGTCCGGGCATTGCGGAGGAAAACCAGCAAGAGATCTTCCAGGAATTTTTCCAACTTCGAAGCCCGTCTGATGACCGGCAAAGTGGCCTGGGTCTAGGTCTCTCAATCGTGAAACGTACATGCGACTTGTTGGATCACGACATGCAGCTACGCTCGGTCCCAGGAAAAGGATCACGTTTTTCTGTGAGCGTTCCGATCTCTCAAAACCAGTCTGGTGGTGAGGAGAAAGAGACGCTGTCTCCTGCGGGCCTTGACCATTTTGCCGGCAACGCAAAAGTTCTTCTGATCGAAGACAATCAGCCCTCCGCCGAGGCGATGATGATTTTGCTCGATGATTGGGGTCTGAATTGTGAACTCGCCACGGAGATTGGCGAGGTGACGTCGGCTTTGTCGCGACTTGGCGGCAAGGCTGATCTTATTATTTCTGATTTCCGTCTGCCGGATGACGTGACAGGTGATGTTGCGGTTGCACACGCGTTCGAAATATTGGGCAAGGAGGTTCCCGCGCTCATCGTGACGGGCGACACAGGGCCGGACCGGTTGCGCGCGCTTGAAGGCAATGACTTCCAGATGCTCCACAAACCGGTTCAGCCCGCACGATTACGGGCTGTCATTCGTCACATGCTGGCTTCCACCGAGGTGTAAACCAGTAGACGCGTGATGGAGGTCTACTCAGAAGCGCTTGTGCCGAGGATCGGTGAGACAGAAGAAAGAATGCCGCGACGGGTGGCCTCTTGCACAGCTTCTGTTCTGTTTCTGGCCGAAAGTTGCCGCAACACCGCTGCAACATGTATTTTCACAGTCGGAAGGGCAAGTCCAAGACGATTGGCGATGGTCTTGTTGGGGGCTCCCTCTGCCAACATACGCAACACCTGAGTTTGCCGATCCGTCAGGTGAATTTTTCCTTCATTGCGCGTGGCGTCAAGAGCGGAAGGGGGCACATATATGCCACCAGAGAGAACAAGCTGCAACGCGCGCAACATAATGCCCGGTGGCGCTGTTTTCGGAATGAAACCGGCGGCCCCCGATCCAATCAATTCCCGGATTGTCACCGGATCATCTGTGCCCGACACAATAACAATCGGTGCCGAGGGAGCGATTTCACGCAACCGCGCAAGCCCCTCTTCTGGTCCCATACCCGGCATCGATAAATCCATAAGCAAAAGGTCAAAAGCTTGATCCTTTTCCAGGATATCAATGACTTCCTGGTACGAGGAAGCCTCAGTCACCTGCACATCATCAGCCAGTTCTGAGAGCGTGTGTCGAAGCCCCTGACGGACAAGCCAGTGATCATCGGCAATAAGCAAAGATAAAGTGGCCATTTCGAGCAGTATTTCCGTTCTCTCGGTGATTAACCCCATTACCCCGGTTTCATAGGGGTTTTTGAGATTTTGCACCACCAATCAACCATATTGTACGACGGGAGGGTAGTTGCCCACAGGGCCTAACTCCTTTGTCATCAAGGTCTAGTCC
>CAZFHW010000182.1:0-5131 GCA_964518885.1 uncultured Parvibaculum sp.
GGTCCCTATTCGGGATTAATTCAATTTACGCGCACGGGGGGGCGATTTGTCGGCCCGGCGGTAATGGTAGTCCAGACCAGTGGTGCTTGCTTGAGAAGCTATTCTTGGGGAAAGCGATACATCCGGTGATTTGGAAACTTAATTGTTTGAACAGCTAACAGCTGAACTGCGAGGAACAAATGAAAAAGACACTTCTTGGGACAACAGCACTTGTCTCGGCTGGTCTTATAGCCGGTCCCGCTCTTGCGAGCGATCCACTTACCGTCACGGTTGGCGGCTCGATTGTTACGGGCTTCTACTTTGTTGACAATGATACAGTCGGTGTAACTGACTTTGACGACACGAAAGTCGCCATCGTAGCCCGTAACATTCTCATCAATGCTGAAGGCACACTCGACAACGGTCTCGTTGCTGGTGCTGCGATGAAGCTTCAGCTCGGCAATGATGAAGGCGCCACAGCGCCTGCCTCTGATGCGACATTCTCGGAAATTTATACTTACCTTGAAGGTGGCTTTGGCCGTATTGAACTGGGTGCCACAGACGGTGCAGCATTCAAGATGCACTATTCATCACCTTGGTTCGTACCGGGCAATGGCGTAGATTCTCCAAACATCTACAACATCTCCACAAACGCTGCGGGCACCACGTCGTTCTCCTCACGGACTTCGACTTATTCGCTGCTTGCGGAAGATGACAACAAGATCACTTACTTCACACCTCGTCTTGCTGGCTTCCAGCTCGGTGTGTCGTTCACGCCAGACGTTGCTGGCAATGATCCAGTCCCTAACGGCTTTGGTGTTTCTCCGACGAACGCTGCCAATGTGGAAGAAGTCTTCGAAGTCGCAGCAAACTATGCTGGTGAATTCGCCGGCGCTTCTGTTGGCGTCGATGTGTTCTATGTCACCGGCGAAGCCAATGTTGCTGGGTTTAACGATCCTGAAGAAATGGGCGTTGGCGCAAGCGTCGGCTTCGGTGGCTTCACACTGGGTGGTGCTTACACACAGACTGAAAACATTGCGGCAGCTTCGCAGGCAACTGCGACAACTGGCGCATCCAGCACTGATTCCGATAGCTGGACCGTTGGTCTTGCTTACGGCACAGGCCCATGGACAGTTGGTGTCGCTTACTTTGAAAGCGAAACTGAATCTGTTGGCTTCCTGACGGATGCGGAAAATAACTTCCTCCAGATCGGTGGTGGTTATTCGCTCGGCGCTGGTGTTGATATCGGTCTCGATATCCAGATCATCGAAGATACTGCTAGAGCAGTAGCTGCTGGTGGTACATCGATCGACAGCACTTCTGCTGGTGTGGTTCTCGCAATTTCTTTCTAAGAAATTTCGAACCTCAAGTTTAGAAGAGCGGGCTTTGCGGCCCGCTCTTTTTTTGTGCTAATTCATGAGCATCTCTTTGATGCGATGCATGGACCGACAAGATGGGCGATATTATTTGGCTGGCCTCGTACCCGAAGTCCGGCAACACCTGGATGCGGTCTTTCCTTCACAATCTTCTTCGCAACGCCCAAAAGCCCGCTGACATTAATGAGCTCGACCAATTTTGCGTTGGTGAGTCTAGTTCCGGGCAATATGCCAAATACCTGTCTGTGCCTGTCGACAAGGTTTCCCACGAGGAGCTCGCCAAATTGCGACCTCGCGTGCAGGAGGATTACACCCACTATTTTCCAGACTCTGTTTTTGTCAAAACGCACAACTTTTTAGGGGAGTGGCATGGGGTGCCACTTCACAATATGGATGTGACAGCGGGTGCGATCTACCTGCTCCGCAACCCTCTCGATATTGTGCTGTCGATGACGCATCATTACGGCGAAGGGCTGGAGGGCGCGATTGCCCGGCTGGCTAGTACAGGCGCGTTGACTGCGGCGGGTGCGGACCATGTTCCCGAGGTTCATTCCTCCTGGTCGAGGCACGTGGAGAGCTGGACGGCCCGGCCCAATCCGCAACTCCTTGTGGTTCGCTACGAAGATCTCACGGCAAAACCGCGTAAATTCTTCAAACAGGTGACGGGCTTTCTCGGGCTGAAACCTTCGAAAGAAAGACTGGAGCGCTCGATCCGCAATTCTTCGTTCAAGGCGCTCAAACGCCAGGAGGAGAAAAGCGGTTTTAAAGAGAAGTCGGAGTTTGCCACATCGTTTTTCCGCGAGGGGAAAACCGAACAGTGGCGCACGCAGCTGACGGGCGCCCAAATTCAACAGATTGTTGACGCGCATCGCGAACAGATGGAGCGCTTTGGGTATGTGCCCGAGGGTTACTAGATACTAGCGATGCCTGCGAGCCCGGCGGACCCCGTGTCCCTGAGACGCCGCGCCGTTCTGTGATTGACACCGCCTAACGCATAGACGGGAAGCAATGCCTGCCCCGCCAACTGCGCGAAGCGAACGGGTCCTAAAGTTTGCGCGCCCGGATGGCTGGTTGTTTCAAACACGGGTGACAGCAGACAGGCGTCCACGCCTGATCGAACCGCTGCCACAAGATCGGAAAAATTATGAGCGGCGGCCGTTACATGCCAGCTGGGCACTGGGCGATCGTGCCAGTCAAACCCCTTCCTCAACAGCCATCCGGGCAGGTGAATGCCGTCGGCGCGCAGCCTGTGCGCGAGATGAGGGTCGCCGGCCACTAGAAAAGCCACCCGGCGGTGTCGACAGGTGTGCCGCAATTGTTTCCCGAGCGCCAGTCTCTCCGCCCGTGCCCATTCGTAATGCCGGAAGATCAATGCGTCCCCCGGCGCAAGGTTTGCGATTTGCATATGAGGATCAATGCACCGCTCTCCATCCGTCATGGCAATTTTTGCGGGTGAAAAAAGCTTGTTGCTTGTCATGCTGTGGCGCGCCAGGTGCGTGCCCCTTTCAAAAGAGGTTTTCGATCTTCGGGAGATAATGTCATGGAGGCCCGCGGACCTAAAGCACGGAAGCGATACAGTTTGTCTGCCAGATGCCGTATTGTCTCGACATGATGACACACTCAACTACAGCGGACCGCCTTAACGTGGTGCGACAAGCAATCCGTGACGCGGAGCCGACAGAGAGCGACGTGACGCTTGTTGCTGTTTCCAAGACATTTTCGGCAGAGCAGATCCGTCCGGCACTTGAAGCGGGTCAACGGGTCTTTGGAGAAAACCGCGTTCAGGAGGCCAAGGAAAAATGGCCGGGCCTGCGAGATGAGTTCGAGAAACTTGAACTGCATCTCATTGGTCCGCTGCAAACCAACAAGGTGGTTGATGCGATGGCTCTCTTCGATGTTATCGAAACGCTGGACCGTGAGAAGTTGGCGCAGGCGTTTGCCAAAGAACGTGACAAGCAAGGAGGGGACGTTGCTCTTCCTCGCCTTCTCATCCAGATTAATACGGGCTCGGAATCGCAAAAGGCGGGTGTTCTTCCTGAAGACGCTGATGCATTTATTCGTCTGTGTCGGGATGATCTAAACCTGCCGATTGAGGGTCTGATGTGTATTCCGCCGGTCGATGAAGAGCCGTCTCTTCATTTTTCTCTGCTGGAAAAAATTGCCAAGCGCAGTTCCTTGAAGGTTCTGAGTATGGGGATGAGTGCTGACTTTGAGACCGCCATCGAATTTGGTGCGACCCATGTGCGGGTTGGCTCCGCCATCTTTGGGACACGCTAGAAGGCCGACCCCTAAAGACAGCGGACCTCCATCACGGTTTTGGGTGAACATAGAGCCAGCACCTGGCATAAGGCGTCGAGAGGCAAAGCAATGCAGCCCTCGGTGGGGGCGAGCCCTTCTCCCTTGTGAACGGCCAGATGAAAAAAGATGGCGCTGCCCTTGCCGGGTATCACGGGACTGTCATTCTGTCCGAGCACAATAATGAGATCGTAGAGTGTGTCGTCGCGCCACAGCGTTTCGGCGCTTGCACCATGAGGCAGGGTGACGGGTCTGTTATAAGCCGCGTCACCTTGCGCATCGCACCAGCCATCTGCCCTGTCGAGGGATGATGTGGGCAGCGAGGTTGAGGGGCAAGGCAATCGGTCGGCGCGGTAGAGCAGGCGCCGCAATGGCCATTCGCCCGCTGGCGTTGCACCATCGCCTTCTTGTTTGCTTGCTTGCGAGATAATCCCGGTGCGCCCGAGTGCGCAAGGAAATGACAGGTCACCACATGAGAGAGTTCCCATTGTCTCGCCGGGTTTTGCTGTGACGGTGATGTTCATACAGTCATACTAGAGCAAGCTCCTACTCAACTTTCGCCAAAATGATCAGCGACGCATTTGGTCCTGCAGCGCATTGTATATGTCGAGCGCGGAGTTCATGGCCGCAGAAATATCTCCGGGGGAGCTGAGGTCTGTCGAAACCAGACCCGGTCCAGGCTGGCCCCGTTGGGCGTTTATCCTTGCTGGCGTTACGGTCAGAAGGGCGGCGAAGGCCTCTGGGCTGAGGCTTGGCAGATTGCCGGGCAAGGCGGGTGTTGTGGTGGTACGGGGATTTTCCGGCACTGCGATCTGGGGGCCTGCGGCAATGGGTCCAGGCTCTGGTGCCACAAGGGCAGGTGGTCTGTCTGGCATTGCGGTGTTCGGTGATTTTTCGCCGGTCAGCAACGACATAATATGTCCGCCCGTATCCGCGCCGCTTGCCTCTTCCAAAACAGCTTCGGCGACGGCAAAACCTGCGCCGATGGGACCTCCATATAGGGCTCCTCCGATAATACGGGCTGTGGGCTTTATCCCATCGCCGGTTATTTCACGGTAGAGGGTCGAAATAATGGGGAGGTGTTGAAGAGGATTGATGGCGTCCAGCAGATCACCAAAGGACAGGCCGTCTGCTTCGTCACTTCTGTCGATTGACCCGGTGATGAGCTGATCGTCGGATGGGGTGTCTATCCTGGTGGTATCTGTGGCGCTTGCCGCCGCCTGAGCCTGTTGCTCGGCCAAATAGCGCTCAGTCCGCAGCTCCATCACGGCTTTTGAGCCTCTGGTATACCGGCTCATCTGCAAATAGAGCGGCAGTTCTACAGTGGCAGGGGCGGCGACGGCCATGGCGGACAAGGTTCCTGTGTTGTCGTTCTCACGTCTTCCATCTAAGTAACGCAAATCTCGTGCCGTCTCTGACAGCTGCAGATTGGCGAAAAAGGGGTGATTTTTGCGGCGGTCTCGGGCTGGGTTTCTTCCACC
>CAZFHW010000183.1:0-5065 GCA_964518885.1 uncultured Parvibaculum sp.
GTTACATTTCCCTGCGGCACAAGTCGAAACACCAACTCAGCCCGAACGTTTTCTCTCGGCCCGAAATATCCACCCCGCCCGAAACTCGTTGGCAGCATTGTGTCAAACTAGGGCCGTGTTGGCAAAGCTCATTTCACACCCACTTGTTTATGTGGTTAGCGGACCGGATGGTGCATTAACCATATTGTGGTATTGAGCTAACCAACTGTTTCAATTATGAGATTTTCCATGCCTCACGAGACGCGTGAAATTGCCTTTTCAATGAACGAATTTCTTGATGCGCTGATGCGTTATAATGAAATGCGGGGCGGTGTGCGATATCAGAGCCATCAGATCAGGGAGGTCGGTGTCGACAACAACCAGGGAGGTGTTGCGGAACTTACTTTCGACGATGGCGAAATTGTTAAATTCTCCGATACGGACATCCTCGCCTCCCTCATTGCCTATTGCATTGAACACCAGGTTCCCCTGCCTGCCAGGGCGGGAAAAAAGGTTGTGGTGAAGGAGGACTGCGTGGAACTTGCGATAGAAAGCAAGACGGATTGGGTGCGTCCCGTCAAACTACCCCTAAAATTTACACAAAGACACCGCAGATAACCGTTCTTTCCTTTGTGCCCGCAGGCGTTATTTGCTAAACGGTGCATCAGGTTGGGCGGTGAAGCTGCGAAGTGAGTCGCCCCTACCCTGTGGAGGGGTGCGAGAGTGGTTGAATCGACTGGTCTTGAAAACCAGCAGGCGTGCAAGCGTCTCGTGGGTTCGAATCCCACCCCCTCTGCCACTACCCTCAAATGAGATTTGAACGAAGCCTCGCCGTAAGGGGGATAGCAAACCCACTACTTAGGGGTAGGTAATGTGCATGCCGCCATATTCTCAAATGAGATTAGGTCGTCTACTGACCACGCTTGAGGGATTGCTCGCCGCCGGATTTAGCTTTGTCGTCAGACTTTTGTCTCTTCGCAACATCACTGCGCTTGTTTTTGGCGGCGTTCTTTTTTGCGCGGGTCCACTTTTCTTTCTTTTTGCCCTTAGGCTTTCCCCTGCTTTTGGAATCTGATTTTGGGCGTTCCATTTCGGAGAGTTCCGGCACCCAGCTCTCATCGCTGGGGGCATCGGCACTGTCACTGTCACCCTTGTCCACTTTTGGAGTGGCAAGGTCGGCTTTTGGAGTGGCAGGGTCGGCTTTTGGAATGGCACGGTCGGCCTTGTAGGGTTTTGCAGCCCTGTCAGGTCTTGCGGGCCTTTCTGATTTCGTGACCTTGGGAGCTTTGCCGCCATCGCGAGTGATGCGGATCGATTTCTCACCTCCGCCGGATGCCACCACGGCCTCCATGAAACGGTCTGCATCACGGGCTTTTATTTCAAACCGGGTTTCGCTGTCACCGATTTTGATCGAACCCACTTCGCGTTTGGTCACATGTCCCAGACGGCAAATGATCGGCAACAGCCAGCGCGGCTCTGCGCGTTCTTTCTTGCCTGCTGTCATGGTGAACCACACGCTCTCGCCGAACGCTTCGCGGGGTTCACGCTTGCCCCGTGGCTCGGGTCGTGACCGGCCCGTGTCATCATGGACTGGCGCGTCCAACAATTCTTCCGCTGCGGGCAGCTCTGCCTGACACCGGCTGAGGAAAGCGGCAGCCACCTGCTCCGCCCCGTGACGCTCCAGTAATTGCCGCGCGAAACTCATATCCTCATCGCCATATGTGGCCGTAAGTGTGGGATCGGAGAGCATCCGCTCTGTATCGCGGGCCTTGATGTCATCAAGGCTGGGGGCGCTGCCCCACGCCGCTTCCACCCGCGCACCCTGAAGAAGGCGCGAGGCGCGGCGGCGCATAGTATGCGGCACAATCAGTACGCAAATACCTTTTCTGCCCGCCCGTCCTGTCCGCCCGCTGCGGTGCTTCAGTATATCGCTATTCGTCGGCAGGTCTGCATGAATGACCAGTTCAAGCCCTGGCAGATCAATGCCGCGGGCCGCCACATCTGTGGCGACGCAAACACGAGCGCGACCATCGCGCATGGCTTGCAGCGCATGGGTCCGTTCGCTCTGGCTGAGTTCTCCGGAGAGAGCGACGACAGAAAATCCGCGATTGCCAAAACGGCTGCAGAGCCGGTTCACTTCCATCCGCGTTTTGCAGAACACAATGGCGCTCTTCGCATCATAGAAGCGCAAGACATTGATGATCGCATGTTCTTTATCGTTCGGCGCGACAGACAGGGCGCGATATTCAATATCAACATGCTGCGCACGCTCGCTCACGGTTGATATGCGCAAGGCGTCTTTCTGGTAGCGCTTTGCCATGGTTGCGATGGCGCGCGGCACCGTGGCTGAGAACATCAGTGTGCGGCGTTCAGCCGGTGCGGTATCGAGAATGAATTCCAGGTCTTCCCGGAAGCCGAAATCCAGCATCTCATCGGCTTCATCAAGGATCACGGCTCTGAGCGCCGACATATCCAAGGCACCGCGTTCGATATGATCGCGCAGGCGCCCCGGTGTGCCGACCACAATATGGCATCCACGATCCAGCGACCGCCGTTCGGCGCGCGGGTCCATGCCCCCGACACACGATGCGACGCGCCCCCGCGCTTCTCCATACAGCCAGACCAGCTCGCGCTGAACCTGAAGCGCCAGTTCCCGCGTCGGAGCGACCACCAGCGCCAGCGGTGCACCGGATCGATCAAAAGTCTCAAGCTCGCCCAACAGCGTGGGCGCGATCGCCAGTCCAAAAGCGACGGTTTTGCCAGAGCCGGTCTGCGCAGACACCAGCAAATCGGCACCATCGGCCTCCGGCGTGATGACAGCTTCCTGCACCTCAGTTAGGGCCTGATAGCCCTTTTTGTCGAGCGCACGGCCAAGGGCCGTTGGGATTTGTTCGGGCAATGCCATGGGGGACGATCATTCCAGATGGTGGGCCGAGGGGAAAGGGTCTCCGACGGCGAAGTGCGGGTCTTAAACGATTTTCTCTCAAACAGCCAATGGGTTTAAGCCATCTGCCTGCGGTATTTTCACACGTCGTAAATTTTCGCACAGTCAGAACTCATTTCTAGCCTCAGTTTGTGTCACAAAGCGCGGAAAGCCGTGCTAATTTCCAGTCAATAATTACTAGGATACCCCTCAAAAATTGCGAGAAAAGAAGGCAAACATGGCAAAAACCAGAGAATTTGACATCGTCGTCTACGGCGCAACGGGCTTTACCGGGCGCCTCGTTGCTGAGTATCTGGCGCAAAACTATGCCGACGGCTCAGTCAAATGGGCCATGGCAGGCCGAAGTGCCGAAAAACTGGCCTCCGTGCGGGATCTCATCGGGGCCCCTGCCGACACTCCTTTGATCACCGCAGATGCAGCAGATCCTGCGGCCCTCAAAACCATGGTGGAAAGCACCAAGGTCGTTTTGACCACAGTCGGACCCTATGGTCTCTACGGTGAGCCGCTGGTTGCTGCTTGTGCCGCAGCCGGAACTGACTATGTGGACCTTTGCGGTGAAGTTCCCTTCATGCGTCAGATGATCGATGCTCATGGCGAAACAGCGAAGAAAACCGGCGCGCGCATCGTCTTTTCCTGCGGTTTTGACTCCGTGCCTTTCGATATGGGCGTCTATTTCCTTCAAGAATCCGCCAAAGAAAAATTTGGCAAACCAGCCCCCCGCGTAAAGGGCCGTGTTCGCGCCATGAACGGCACGCTCTCTGGCGGCACGGCGGCCAGTGGCAAAGCAACAATGGAAGCCGCCGCTGCCGATCCGGTTCTCATGGGACATTTGTTCAATGCTTACTCTCTCGCACCGGGCTACGAGGGTGTGGAGCAACCAGATGGTATGAAGTCTTACGAAGACCCAGCGGTTAACATGTGGGTGGCCCCGTTCTTCATGGCCGTCATCAATGTCAAAAACGTTCATCGCTCGAATTTTCTGATGGATAACGCTTATGGTGCTGACTTCACTTACGATGAAATGATGTTGGCGGGACCTGGCGACGCGGGTAAGAAAACCGCCGAGGCCATTGCCGCTGTTGACATCACAGGTGGCGATGATGCGCCAAAGCCCGGCGAAGGACCATCGAAAGAAGAACGCGAAGCAGGAAACTACGACGTGCTCTTTATCGGCGAGATGGCCGACGGAAAGATGATCAAAGTGGGTGTCACGGGAGACAAAGACCCAGGCTACGGTTCAACGTCAAAAATCATCTCAGAATGTGCTCTGTGTTTGATCCAGGACGTTCCAGACCTTGCTGGTGGCATTATGACAACGGCCCCTGCCTTTGGCATGAAAATCATTGACCGTCTCCGCGCCAATGCAGGATTGACGTTTGAAGTTGAGGCCTAATCGAAGTCTACAAATATTTGAGTTTACGGCGGTGTCATTTGTGGCACCGCCTTTTTCGCATTTCAGGCAAGGAGAGTTTTGGTACCGCCGCCTCCCTCTGATAGGCTCTGCCCATCGAAATTCGGAAATACGGTGGCCTCTCAAGGGGGCATACGCCAGAGCACATGAGGCGCAATAAACTTTCATGAAAATCCAAAAACTGTTGATCGCCAATCGTGGCGAGGTGGCCGTTCGTATCGCGCGCGCTGCAGCTGAGCTGGGTATGGGGTCCGTCGCCATCTATGCAAAAGATGACGCCAGATCGCTCCATGTACGGGTCGCAGATAGTGCCGTTGAGCTGGCGGGTACCGGTGTTCCGGCCTATCTGGACGGAGAGGCGATCATCCGTGCTGCCAAAGAGGCAGATTGCGACGCAATCCATCCAGGCTACGGATTTCTGAGCGAGAATGCAGATTTCGCCCGTGCCTGTGCCAAAGCCGGATTGATCTTCGTTGGTCCAAGCCCCAAAGCACTGGCTCTGTTCGGGGACAAAACAAGCGCCCGGGCTCTGGCGCAAAAAGTCGGCGTACCGCTGCTGCCCGGCACAAATGGGGTGACCAGCCTTGCGGAGGCGAAAGCCTTCTTCGACACCCTGGGGTCTGGTGACGCAATGATGATCAAGGCGCTGGCTGGTGGCGGGGGCCGTGGCATGCGTCCGGTCTTTTCCGCATCCGAAATCGACGAGGCCTATGCGCGCTGCCAGTCAGAGG
>CAZFHW010000184.1:0-1593 GCA_964518885.1 uncultured Parvibaculum sp.
GGGGCGGAAGACGGGTTCCCCCGGTCCATCGGCTATGTCGGCGACGCCCGGTACAGTCGGGTGCAGGTGGTGCTGGCAGGAACTCACACCAACGGCACGCCGGTGGGGGCGATGGCTTTCCTCGGCCACGCCAACATCAAACCGGTGTCCTAGAAAACGCCTGCGCGGACGGGGGAGGGCTCCCGTCCGCTTACCTGCCAAACAGAGGTTTCCCCCAAATGACGCTTACCTTGATCACAGGTCCCGCCACAGAACCAGTGGACCGTGTGGATGCAAAACTTCATCTCCGCATCAGCGGCATAGAGGAAGATATATTGATTGATGGGCTCATTGCCGCCGCGCGGTTGAGTATTGAGGCTCACGCGGGTGTGGCGCTGATTTCCCAGACCTGGAAATGGACGCTGGATGCCTGGCCGGGTGATGTAATGGAGCTGCCCCTCGGGCCGACCACCTCAATCGTGAGCGTGGCAGTAGACGGAGCACCATTGTCCCCCAGCGCCTATACCCTTGTCCCCGGGCGGCCGGCCCGCCTGCTGTCAGACACGGGCGCGCGATGGACACCGCCGACCACGAAGGCGGGCGGCATCGAGATCATTTTTGCGGCGGGTTTTGGCAGCAGCGAAACCGATGTGCCGCGCGATTTGCGTCACGCCATTCTGATGCTTGTCGCCCACTGGTTTGAAAACCGGGAACCGGCTTCCTTTGCAGGAACAACACTCCCGACATCCGTCACAGCCATTTTGGCACCCCATAAACAGGTCCGGCTATGATTGGCGCCCTGCGACATCATCTGACGTTGGAGCAGGCGCTTCGCACACCAGATACCGGTGGTGGCGCAACCCTGTCCTGGGTCCCGGTAGCAACCCTCTGGGCTTCTGTTGACGCCGTAGGAGGCGGTGAACGCGAAACAGCCGATCGGGCAGACGCGCGGACCACCTACAAGATCCGCCTGCGCTATAGAGCAGACGTTACTGCGGGCATGCGGTTTCGTCAGGACACACGGATTTTCAACATTCGCACGGTGCAGGACGAAGAGGGTCGCCGACGGTGGCTGATCTGTGCTTGTGAAGAAGGAGCTGCCTCGTGACCCTGAGCGCCAGTTGGGCATTGCAGCAGGCCATGCACGCAGCCCTCATCGCCAATGCGCCCCTCGCTGCTTTTGTGAGCGACCGCATCTACGACCGGCCACCACATGACGTGGCCTTTCCTTTTGTCACGCTCGGCGACATGGAAGTGATCGCCGCTGACACCGGAGAAGGAGTAGGCGCAGACGCCGGGGCCGCCCATCGCCTGACCCTGTCTGTCTGGTCGCGGGAAAACGGGCGGCGCGAAGCCAAGGAGATCATGAGCGCCATCTATGGGGCGCTTCACAACGCGGCTTTGTCATTGCCCGGCCACACTCTCGTCAGTCTGCAATTCGAGCGGGGCAGCATCGGTTTTGCGGGCGAGGCTGAGGCGGTGCGGGGCCAATTGCGGTTTCGCGCCTACACCGAAACCAGCCCCTGACTTCACCTAAACCCAGATTTTCTGAAACAAGGAGGGTCCCATGACCGCACAGCGCGGCAAGGATTTGCTATTGAAGGTCGACAGTGA
>CAZFHW010000184.1:1693-5041 GCA_964518885.1 uncultured Parvibaculum sp.
AGGGTCCCATGACCGCACAGCGCGGCAAGGATTTGCTATTGAAGGTCGACAGTGATGGCCTTGGAAATTTCACCACCGTGGCGGGCTTGCGGGCCCGCGCCCTGTCTTTCAATGCCCGAGCTGTTGATGTTACCCATGCGGGTTCCGCCGGAGAGTGGCGCGAGCTGTTGGGCGGGGCGGGCGTTAAATCGGCGGCTCTCACCGGCAGCGGTATTTTCAAGGACGCCGCATCGGACGCCACCATTCGGGGATATTTTTTCGACGGCACCGTGCGTGACTGGCAGATCATCGTGCCGGACTTCGGCACCATCCAGGGTGCGTTCCAGATCACCTCGCTGGAGTATGCAGGCACTCATGAAGATGAACTGCGCTTTGACCTGGCGCTGGAGTCCGCCGGGGCTCTGACCTTTACGGGAGTGTGAGATGGCGAACCGGCATCGCGGCGAAGTGACCCTGAAAGCGGGGGGTGAAAACTTCACCCTCTGTCTAACCCTGGGCGCACTCGCAGAACTTGAGGACGCCTACGAGGGGCGGGACATTCTGGCACTGGCTGAGCACTTCTCGAGCGGCCGCCTTTCGTCGGCAGATGCCATGAACCTGCTGAGGGCCGCACTTGGCGGTGGCGGCCATGATGTCGAAGAGATCGACATTGCCCGCCTCTCGTTTGAAGACGGAATGGCAGGGCTGATCCGTACCCTTGCCGAGCTCTTGAAAGTGACCTTCGGCGGATCTGTCCCAAGCAGCCCGGACACCGGGGAGGGTAAGGACGAGGCGGTCCCTTTCCCTGGGAACCACTTCTGAGTTTTACGCTCTGCGTATTGAAGTGGTCGCCAGACCAGCTCTGGAAGGCAACGCTACCAGAGATTGAATGGGCCACACGGACCTGTCAGCGCCAAGAAGGCACGCACCTGACCTGTGAAAACCTGGCCGACATGATGATGCAGTTTCCGGACAGTGAAGCGCTGACCCGTGAACAGAAAGGATAAGCAATGGAGTTTGATGATCTGGGCACCGGCGACCTCCCCGCCGACATTGCAGTACTGCGACGCGAGTTCGACGCCGCAGCCAAAAGCAGCGGCACCCTAGGAAGAGAAGCCAAAAAGGCCTTTGTCGATATTCGAACAGAAAGCGGTCGGGCGACGGCGGGCAGTCGGGACTTTGGACGGGTTTTGACCGGGGCTTTTGGTGACATCATCGCAGGCGGGCAATCGCTCCAGAGCGTGTTGCGGTCCCTTGCCGCTGATCTTGCGAAACTCGCCGTAGAGAATGTCTTCGGCGGGTCCGCTGGTGGGGGCTTTGATGTGTCGGGCCTTTTCGGTGGTGGGAGTTTTAACGGTCCGTCAGGGAACACAGCCAAGAACAGTCGCGTGAGCGCTTTTGCCAAGGGCGGTGTTCTCTCCAGTCCCAGCCTGTTTCCCATGGGCAGCGGGCTGGGCCTTGCGGGTGAAGCCGGCCCGGAAGCGATCCTGCCCTTGGCGCGGGGACCGGACGGCAGGCTTGGTGTCGCGGCGCAGGGCGAGGCGCGTCCGATTTCCGTCACCTTCAATGTAACCGCAACGGATGCAGGCAGCTTTCGTCGCTCCCAAAGTCAAATCGCCGCGATGTTGAGCCGCACCGTGTCGCGCGGCACGCGCAATCTTTAACGACAGATACATAAGGCTATTCAATGGCGTTTCATGAGATCCGCTTTCCTCTGGGCATTGCCTTTGGCTCATCCGGAGGCCCCGAGCGGCGCACCGAAATTGTAGCACTCGGGTCAGGGCACGAAGAGCGCAACACATCGTGGGCTAATTCCAGGCGGCGCTACAATGCGGGATACGGCGTGCGGTCCCTTGCTGATCTGCAGGAGGTGACGGCGTTTTTTGAAGCGCGCCTGGGTCGCCTACACGGGTTCAGATGGCACGACGCGGTGGACTTCTCATCCGCGGCACCGGATGCCCAGCTCACGCCGACCGATCAAGCGCTCGGGCTTGGCGATGGGGTGCAAGCTGATTTCCAACTCGTCAAAATCTACGCCTCTGGCCCGACCTCCTATCAACGAACCATCACCAAGCTGGTGGCGGGAAGTGTGCGGGTGAGTGTGAACGCGGTGGAACAGACGCAAGCGGTTGATTTTGTGGCGGACATAACCACGGGTCTGCTGACGTTTCTGAGTGGGCGCGAACCCTCCTTGGGCGCAGCGGTAACAGCCGGGTTTGAGTTTGACGTGCCCGTCCGCTTCGACAGCGACTTTCTGGAAATCAATCTCACCGCCTTTGATGCCGGTGACATTCCGGCCATCCCCCTCATCGAAATTCGGATTTAGAGAAGCCCCATGAAATCTCTCACGCCTGAATTGCAGGCTCATCTCGCGAGTGGGGCGACAACGCTTTGCCATTGCTGGCAGTTGAAGCGACATGACGGGACCGCGCTGGGGTTCACAGATCATGACGAGGACCTGGCCTTTGGCGGAACGCTGTACGAAGCAGCGGCAGGGTTTACCGCCAGTTCCTTGAACACATCGGCCACATTGGCGGTGGACAATCTCGATGTGTTGGGTGCTCTCGCATCGTCCCATTTGAGCGACGCGGATTTGACCGCGGGCCTTTTCGATAATGCGGAGATCGAAATCTGGCGGGTTAATTGGCAGGACCCCGACCAGCGTGTGTTGCTGCGCAAAGGTAATCTGGGGGAGGTGCACAGGGGCGCTCAGAGCTTTACCGCTGAAGTGCGAGGGCTCAGCCATCGGCTCAATCAGCCCACCGGTCGGCTTTTCCAATATGCCTGCGATGCAGATCTGGGAGACGCCCGGTGTGGAATTGCTTTGGCAAATTCAACCTTCACCGGCGGGGGAACCATTGCCACCGTCACGGAAAACCGCGAGGTGACTGTTTCGGGGCTCGACGGATTTGAGGATGGGTGGTTTGCGCGCGGGCTCTGCACATTCACCTCAGGCGTGAACACGGGTGAGGTGCTGGAAGTGAAGGCGCACACCCGCCGGGCTGGTACAGCCACGCTGATGTTCTGGCATGCACCCGCGCAGGAACTTTTAGAGGGGGTCACCTTTTCGGTGGTGGCGGGCTGCGACAAACAGTTTGCAACCTGTCAGGCGAAATTCTCCAACACCCCCAATTTTCGGGGCTTCCCCCACATGCCCGGAAACGACTTTGCTCTCTTCAATCCGCTGCGTGGCGATGGCAATGACGGGGGAAGTCAGAATTGAGTGCTTCCCAAAAACAAACCCAGATCGTGGAGGTCGCCCGTGAGTGGATCGGCACACCTTACCGGCATCAAGCCAGTGTGCTGGGCGTGGGCGCAGACTGTCTCGGGCTCATTCGCGGCGTGTTTGTCCAGGTGGAGGGCCACGCG
>CAZFHW010000185.1:0-4944 GCA_964518885.1 uncultured Parvibaculum sp.
CGCCGAGCCCAGGTGCAGCCATTGAAACCGAAAGCCAAAACTGATGCTTGTGGGTGAACCAGGGCGCATATGAAAGCGCTACAATGCCAAGGAGCAGGGGGGCTACGATGCCAACACGGATGAACCAAGCTTCAAATAGAATGTCGGGAACGATGAACAGATCGAGAATGCCATAAGCTGAAAAGACAAGCGCGCCCAGCGCAATATAGAGCCGGGTAACACCGATCTGCGCGTTGTAATTGTCTTGCCGGTAGCTTTCTTCAACCGCGGAATCGAGAAACCGCATGCTTACCCGGTGCATGTCATAGCTGGCAGGTGTGGAGTGCGCTTTCGTACGGGAGTCTTGAGACGCGCGATTAGCGAAACCCGTCGATCCAATGCCCTGTTGCTCGGGTGCTACGTTGTCGCGTGGCAGGCTTTGCATACTCATGTGGCTCCAGCCTCACTTCGAGGCGACATATTTCATTAATGTTCTAGTGCCAACAAGATAATGCCGCGTTAATCCTGGTCGTTTTTCGGAAAGGGAGGCAGGGCGTGGGGGCAAAATTGAAATCCGTAAACGGATATTAACGAAATTGGGAAAAGCTATGGGCCTCGAAACCTCAGTATGAAACCACCATCAGCGCAATCGGACGGTAGTCAGCATGGCAGCGCCATCACCAAAATCTGAACCGAACCGTTCATCCAGATCAGCAAGCAACAACAGGTCGACGCACGTTTGGCCGCAGCTCCCCACCGGGCGAAAAGCAACCCTTTTAGCTCTCCATGCACAGATTTCGTATTCCGAGCGAATGTCTCGGGACGATCGGGACCGCGCCAAGTTTGAGCAGCTACATGCTTTGTTGAGCCACGCCGCTGACAGATTGCCCTTTGTGAAGGAGAGGCTTGCTCAAGCCGGGTTTTCGCCAGAAAAACCATTGTCGAGGGAAATCTGGTCCGCCATTCCGATATTGACCCGTGAAGAGGTGCGCAAATATGCACATCAGCTGACGGTTTCCGGGACGGTGGAGGGGCACGGCCCGACCTACCAGATACGGACCTCTGGGTCGACGGGAATGCCGCTGACGGTGGCGGGGACCGGTCTTGTGCAACTTTTCTGGGATGTGCTGACCCTGCGTGAAGCAGGTTGGCACGGGCGCGATGCGAGTGCGCCTTTCCATGCCATTCGCCGAACCAACAAGTCGGCCATTCTTCCCCATGGCGCCTGCCACCAGGGGTGGGGACGGGCATTCGAAGCCCTTGGGGAGACGGGCCCGGTTTACGCGCTCGATATTGAAAGTGACATAGACGGCCAGCTGGATTGGCTGATGGCTCGTCCACCACAATATTTGCTGACCTATCCTACAAACCTCGCCGCGCTTGTGCGTCGTGCCCGCGAAAGAGGCGTTACTTTCTCCTCCCTTGAACAGGTCATCACAGTTTCCGAAACCGTGACGGCGGATGTGAGACGTGAGGTGCGCGACGCCTGGGGCGTACCTATTATGGACCTCTACAGCGCGCAGGAAGTGGGCTACATCGCTCTTCAGGCGCCAGAAGGGGACCATTATCTGGTGCCCGAAGAGGTGATCCATGTTGAAATTTTGGACGAACAGGATCAGCCCGTTGCGCCTGGCGAGATCGGCCGCGTGGTGGTGACGCATCTGCACAATTATGCGATGCCGCTCATTCGATATGACATTGGTGACTATGCTGAGTTGGGCGGACCGAGCCCCTGTGGTCGAACGCTGATGGTGCTTAATCGTATTCTCGGCCGTTCCCGTGGCATGTTGAGTTTTCCAGACGGCTCCCGCCATTGGCCTCATCTGCCGTATGAGCATTTCGAGAGTGCGGCGGGGGTGACGCAATATCAGATCATTCAGCACAGCCTGGAAAAACTTGAGTTCCGATGCACGACAAAGAGCCCCTTGAACGGGGATCAGAAAGTGGCGCTCACGAAAATCCTTCAAGAGGGGCTTGGGCATCCTTTCGCCATAGAAATTTCGGAAGTAGATGGTATTGCACGCTCTGCTTCGGGTAAGTTCGAGGACTTCATCTCCCGAGTCTGAGGTTTGGGAGGCCGTCAACCGAAGGTGCAATGTGATCCGGATTTACGTAGACGCTGACGCGTGCCCTGTGAAAGATGAGGTGGAGAAAGTCGCTGACCGTCATGGACTGGAAGTGTTTCTCGTCAGCAATGCAGCCCTGCGGCCCCGTCGCCACCCCTTGATCAAACAGATTGTGGTGCCCGAGGGCCCCGATATTGCAGATGATTGGATTGCCGATCATGTGGAAGCAAGTGACATCGCGATCACGGCAGATATTCCATTGGCCTCAAGGTGTCTGGAAAAGAACGCGCGCGTCATAGGCCCGACGGGAAAGCTGTTCACGCTGGAGAACATCGGCATGGCGTTAGGCATGCGTGAGTTGAATCAGCATCTGCGGGAGTCGAACCAAACACAGACCTTCAACGCCGGGTTCACCGACAAGGACCGCTCTCGTTTTCTTGGTACTCTGGAAAACGAAATCCAGGCCTTGAAACGCGCCCAGTCGGGTTAGCTCGGCGTCTTAGCCAGGCACCTTAGAAAGAGCGCGCCGCAGCGGCGGCCGACGCCCAGGCCCATTGAAAATTGTAGCCGCCAAGCCACCCTGTCACATCCACAACTTCACCGATGAAGTGCAGGCCGCGATGCTTGCGAGCCTCCAGCGTCTTGGGTTCCAGATCGGCGGTCGACACGCCCCCCAACATAACTTCTGCGGTCCGGTATCCTTCAGTCCCCGCCGGAACAAAGCACCATTGATGCACACTGGCGCTGATTGCCTTCAGGGTTTTGTTCGATTGGTCAGCCAGCCGGCTCCGTCCATCCAGATGGGATGTCAGATCACGCGCCAATCGCTTGGGCAGATGCTGGGCAAGCACCACCGACACTTCCGCTTTGGGGCGGGCATCACGTTCAGCGATCAGGGTCGCATAAAGGTCCTGATCCGGGGCCAGGTTAATCGTGACATCGCCTCCCTCGCACCAGTAGGAAGAGGCCTGTAGGATCGCAGGGCCGCTCAATCCCCGGTGGGTAAACAACAATGCCTCGTGAAAGCTCTGCCCATTCGTCGCGACGACAACGTCCGCTGAGAGCCCCGACAAGGCGGCGTAGCGCTCTTTCATTTCAGGCGCGAGAGTGAAGGGCACAAGGCCCGCGCGTGTCGGTGTCACTTCCAGGTCAAATTGTTCCGCCAGCGCGATGCCCAGCCCGGTTGCGCCCATCTTGGGAATGGATTTGCCGCCAGTCGCAACAACCAGCTTGGGAGCGGTGAGGGGGCCAAGGCTCGTTTCAACCAGAAATCCATTCTGATCGGAGGTGATGAGGCCAATATTGGTCTGAAGCCGAATGTCGACGGCACCTTTGGCGCATTCAGCAAGCAGCATATCGATGATCTGCTGCGACGATCCATCGCAGAACAGCTGGCCCAGCATTTTCTCGTGATAGGCGATGCCGTAGCTCTCCACCAGAGAGATGAAATCACGCGGCGAGTAAGCGCCGAGCGCGTTGCGGCAGAAATGCGGGTTCTGAGAGAGAAAGCGCTCTGACCGCGTGTTCTGGTTGGTGAAATTGCAGCGACCGCCACCAGAGATGCGGATCTTCTCGCCGGGCTTCTTGGCGTGGTCGAGAACCACAACCCGCTTGCCGCGCTGGCCAGCAAGACCCGCGCACATCAAGCCAGCACCGCCAGCACCCAGAATGATAACGTCGTACAGATTACTCATTGCGCCGACTGTTTAGCCTTCAGGCCGGGCAACAGGCAACAAGAAATGCAGTTCAGACCCCCAGCGCCGTGCTGACAAAGGCACCTATCCCTCTTTAGTGGGGAAAGGGAGGCATGGGCCGAGACACCGTGATGGTCGCCCGCCCGACCCGGGTGTGGCCTAGGACGCACCCATTTCCATCGGCATTTCGGGGTCCCGGCACCATTCCGACATGGAGCCGTCATACACCGCGACGGAAGGGTGTCCGAGCTGCGTAAGGGCAAGGGCGTCCATCGTCGCCGCAATGCCGCCGCCGCAATAGCAAATCACGTGGGAGCGGTCGAACGCGCCCGTATCCGCGAAGAGGGCGCGCAGCTCGACCTCGTCTCGATAGGTCTCGTCATCGTTAAGCAATGCGGCATAAGGCACATTGCAGCTCCCTGTGATGTGTCCTTTGCGCCCATAGCTTGTTGCCGACGAGCCGCTATAGACCCCTGGCGAGAGCGCATTGACGGTGCAAATCTCCTGGTCATCAATCGCGGAGAGCACAGCCTGCTTGTCTGCCCAGCAGCGGTCCTGCGTGTCCAGTATTAACTCCGTTGACGGATAATGTTGTGTTTTCGTCTCAACGGAGCCGTTTTCGGCCATCCATTTGGAAAATCCACCGTCAAGAACCGCAACATTGTCGAAACCCAAAGCGCGTAACATCCACCAGACCCGCGTTGCCCACATGGGTGTCGTTGTCGAGTAGAGGACCACGCGCGTTCCCTTTTGTATGCCCGCTGCACCAAAGGCTTGAGCGAGCTGCTCATTTGAGGGCTTGGTAAAGGGCAAGGGGGCGGTCGTGTCTGAAAGGTCACGGTAGAGGTCGATGAACGCCGCGCCAGGTATGTGGCCTGCCTCGTAGTCAGCCCGTCCGCTTTCAATAGTATAGGGGCCAGGGGTCGAAGGTCTCAGATGCACTGTCGTATCAAAGAGCCGCAAATCTGATTTTTTGATATTTTCCGACAACCACGCGGTCGATACAAGATTGCTTCCGTGCCCGTTCATCACCTGTTTCTTTCTATTATTTCTGATGGTTGATCTTCATATTGCGTCTATCGTGACGCGCAACAAGCAAGCTAGCAAGCCTTAACCCCGCAGGAGCGGCGGCCTCTTGAGCTGCCGTTTCTCATACCCAAGGGCGAGCCTAATCCAGGTCTGTGGCCCGCGTTTGCAGCCGACAT
>CAZFHW010000186.1:0-4939 GCA_964518885.1 uncultured Parvibaculum sp.
TTGAGCGGATTGCGCTCTCCGAATTGGAGGCGGTGGCTGGCACATTTCGGGTGTCGGGCCAGGGTTCGTATTTGAAGGCAGAAGGCCCGGCCAAGATCGATGCGACGATTGAGCTGGGACACATCTCGCTTGATCCTCTGTTTCAGACAGAAGACGGGTCTGCATGGGATGCACGTCCGCTCGCGTGGCAACCCTTGAGCGACGTTGAAGGCCAGATTCGCGTGAGCGGATCAACGGTCGCCGTTGCCGGCCTTGTTTTCTCCGAAGTTGAAGCCAACGCCTCGCTTGCTGATGGTGTGCTTTCTTTCACACCCATTACAGCCCAGTTTGCCGACGGTCGTGTGACCATGGGCGGGCGATTTGAAGGGGGGCAGGGAGTGCCGGGTCTCGGTCTGACAGTCGCGTTGGAAGATGCAGACATTGGCAAAGCCAGCACGATGATTTTTGATACTTTGCTTGGTGAAGGCAAAGTGACGGCAAGTCTGCAACTCGAAGGGCGTGGCCGCAGTTTGTTGGGGCTTGTTTCATCTCTGGCGGGGCGCGGGACGCTTGTCTTGGGGGAGGGAAGTCTGTCGGGGCTTGACCTTCCAACCTTCCGGGTTGGACTTGATGAGCTAGAGGATATGGACGGGTTCGAAGCGCTTGTTGCCCAAACATTGCGGCAAGGACTAACTGGATTTGGCAAGATTGAAGGGCCGGTGCAAGTTGAAGATGGTGTGTTGCATTTTGTTCCAACCGTGTCAGAGATAGCCGGAACGACGCAAACTAAGGTCAATGGACTTGTTGATCTGGTGCGTCTTGAAATGGATGTTGAGAGCGAGATAACGCTAGCTGGTGATATTCCACTGCCACCTCTGACAATGGTTCTTAGCGGCGCTTTGCGCGACCTGGACCGTCGAACTGACACACTTGCTCTGCAGTTGGCGGTTGCGCGCATGCTTTTGGTGCGCGAAATGGAAGAAGCGGGCATTGACGAATTGCCGGCAGAGTTGAGAGAGTTGATTGAGCCATTTGTGCCCGGCGGCAACCTTGATGCACCGCTTGAAGGTGTGGACGCTCCTCCCACGCAAGGGGCAACGCCAATACCAGCAAACCGCCCGGTGCATTAACCGATGGCAAATATCTGGGTTAGGCGCGTGGGGCGGCCTTGGCTGTCAACTGTTCCAAGATAAAAACGCGTACGGCGCTGGTCAGTGATCCCTGTTCGTCCCGACCCGCATCAATGCGGCGGACAAGCTCCGTCACGGACGCGTTTTGCGTGCACGCAATTTCCTCAAGCTCAGTCCAGAAGGGCTGTTCAAGGGTGATGGAGGTGCGGTGACCGGCAATGGTCATGGAGCGTTTTATCTGCGCGGTCACAGCTTTTGTTTTCGCAATCCCTATTTCGGGCCGATCATATCTTCGGGCCGCACGGCTGCGTCAAATTCCTCATCGGTAACATACCCTCCGCCGACGGCTTCGTCGCGCAGGGTTGTTCCGTTCTTGTGGGCGGTCTTTGCAATCTTGGCCGCATTGTCATAGCCAATCTTTGGCGCTAAGGCAGTGACCAGCATCAAAGAACGGTTGAGCGCTGCCTTGATGTTGTCTTCGCGGGCTTCGATCCCCACCACGCAATTGTCGGTAAAGCTCGCGGCGGCGTCGCCCAGGAGTTGCACGGATTGCAAGAAATTGTAGGCCATCATGGGATTGTAAACGTTGAGTTCAAAGTGTCCCTGACTGCCGGCAAAACTCAGTGCGGCGTTGTTTCCGGCAACATGGGCGCAGACCTGAGTGAGTGCCTCGCATTGGGTGGGGTTCACTTTGCCTGGCATGATTGAGGAGCCGGGCTCATTTTCCGGGAGAGAGAGCTCGCCGAGGCCGGAGCGGGGCCCTGATCCGAGAAAGCGAATGTCATTGGCGATTTTAAACAGGGCGGTCGCAGCCGCGTTGATGGCGCCGTGGGAGAAGACCATGGCATCGTGAGAGGCGAGGCTTTCGAATTTATTGGGTGCGGTGATGAAAGGCAGGCCCGTAATAGTGGCGACACTGTCCGCTACTTTTTCCGCAAAACCAATGGGTGCGTTCAAGCCGGTCCCCACAGCGGTACCACCTTGCGCCAGTTGCAGGAGGCCCGGCAGGGTCAGCTCAATCCGCTCAATGGCGGAGGCGACCTGTGCGGTGTAGCCCGAGAATTCCTGCCCCAGCGTCAGCGGCGTTGCATCTTGTGTGTGGGTGCGGCCAATTTTGATGATATGGGAAAAAGCTTCCTGCTTTGCCAGAAGTGCAGCGTGCAGTTTTTTCAACGAGGGGATGAGGCCGTGAACAATCCGCTCCACGCAGGCGATGTGCATCGCGGTGGGGTATGTATCGTTTGACGACTGGCTCATGTTCACGTGGTCATTGGGATGCACAGGGTCCTTCGTCCCCATCGTGCCGCCCAGCATTTCGATGGCGCGGTTCGAGATGACCTCGTTTGAGTTCATGTTGGACTGGGTGCCGGACCCGGTCTGCCAGACCACGAGAGGGAAATGTGCGTCGAGCTTTCCCTCAATCACCTCTTGAGCGGCGTTGACGATTGCTTTGCCGATTTTGTCGTCCAGATTTCCCAGCGACATGTTGGCCTCGGCGCAGGCTCGTTTGACGATGCCCAGACCGCGCACAACTGACATGGGCTGCTTTTCCCAGCCAATTTTGAAATTTCCGAGAGACCGTTGAGCCTGAGCACCCCAGTATTTGTCACTGGGAACTTCAATAGGTCCGAATGTATCGGTTTCGGTGCGGGTCTTGCTCATAGGTCATTATCTCCGGCAGGCTAGCTTAGGGTCAGCGTAAGCGGGTTTGTGTGCTGCTGCTTTACCATGAGGGCATCCCGGTCGCCAAATCGTTGTTGGTATTTGGCAACTCAGTCCGGTTGGGCTTGGGGAGCGATTAGCGATCCTTGCGGAAAGAATCGAGGCTCACGACTTCTCCAGCAGGCGGCTCGCCACCAACTCGGGGAAGCTTCTCACTGTCTGAATCAGTCGAGGCCGCTTCCGGCAATGTCGCCAAATCGTCGCTGTCTTCCGCCCCTTCGGGGGTGAATTGCAGGCCGAACTGAACGCTTGGGTCGAAAAAGCTGACCAGGGCTGAATAGGGAACAACCAGCCGTTCTGGTGTTTTGTCGAAGGACAGACCGACGGAGAACCCATCATCGCTGACCTTTAGATCCCAGAACTGGTGCTGAAGTACGATTGTCATTTCATCGGGGTACTGGGACTTCAGGCGGTCTGAAATCTCGACCCCCGGCGCGCCGGTCTGGAACGACACGTAGAAATGATGGTCGCCGGGTATGCCTTTGGTGGCGGCAATATGAAGTGCCTCGCGGACGAGGGTCCGCTGGGCTTTTTGGGTCAGCAAATCATATCGCATCAGATCATCAGCCATTACGTGCTCCACAAGTTTGAGTGGCTATTGAAGCAGCGATTGGGAGAGGCGTCCAGTGCTGCAACATTCAGATGTTATCCCTGCGGCAACAGGTCCCGGATGAAGCGGACGGTATTTCCGCCCATCACCTTTCCAATTTCTTCGTCGCTGAAATTCGCCCGGCGCATTTCTTCTGTCAGAACTGCAAGTTCAGATGTGTCGAACCGGACCGAGGTGCCGCCGTCATAATCCGATCCCAGCGCCACATGATCGACACCCAGAAGGTCAATTGCGTACCTCAAGGTTTTGACGATGCTCGCTGGCGTATGATCACAGACCGCGCCTTCCCAATAGCCAACGCCGACCAGGCCACCTTTGGCTGTAATTTCGCGCATCAGATCATCATCGAGATTGCGGGCTGAATCACAGGTTCCCTTGATGCCCGTGTGAGAAACCACAAGCGGGCGGGTCGCCATTGCCAGGACATCGCGGACGACGGCTGGGGCTGAATGAGCCACATCGACAATGATTTCCAGGCGCTCCATCTCCCGCACGGCGTCTTTCCCGAAATCCGTGAGGCCCGCCTGACTGATCCCATGCAAGGAGCCGCCGAGCTTATTGTCGAAAAAGTGGTGGAGTCCCATCATCCGGTAGCCCAGCGTGTGGAGGGCTTCGATGTTAGCCAGGTCGCCCTCAAGGGCGTGGCTGCCTTCTGTCGCCAGCAGGCCACCGACCATATTGCCGCCGCTTTCACGGATTTCCAGGACGGTGTCCAGGTCGGCCCGTGTCTTAATGACACGCAGGGCGTCTGGGTTGCTTTGCTCGGCTGCGAGCAGGCGCTCGCCCTGATAATAGGCGCGTTCATAGAGGCTGTTCCAGGTGCGCAGTGGCCAAAGTTGGATTTGGACCAGCAGCGTGATCTGGTCGGAGTCGGCTGTATTGCTGTCGTAGTTCTGGCCAGCGGGCGCTTTTGTGACCGCCGAGAACACCTGAAGAGCGACATTGCCTTCCTGCAGGCGAGGAATGTCCACATGCCCGGTGGTTCCTCGCGCAAGGGGATCGCGACCCCAGAGCAAGGTGTCTGAGTGCAGATCAGCGACGATCAGTTGATCATGAAGCGCCTTTGTTTCATCAGAAATTTCATAGGCATCGTGGTCTTCGACGACATTGATGGTGCTTTCAAACACACCTGGCACGATGAAGTAAAGCAGCCCAAAAGCGACCAGCGCCAGAACGACAAATCCAACCAGAACACGCTTCACAATAATACCCCCTAGATACCAAATCTCCCCAGGGGCGCACTCTATGGCGGGTGATCGCCGACCTCAACCGGTTTGAATGTCTCGTTTGTACCAGGCTCGCCACTTTTCGAGCAAAGCCTGGGTGTCACTGTCATTGGGATGGAAGGAGGGGCGGTAGTAGGGGAGGACGCCAACCAGAATGCGACGCCACACGCCCGGTCTTCCCCAGAGATAATTGAGCGAGCGTGCCCAGGAGCGCCAGTTGGTCAGCTCCCCCGCCTTTGCCATTAGATATATCTGATTGATCAGGATCACCA
>CAZFHW010000187.1:0-4917 GCA_964518885.1 uncultured Parvibaculum sp.
ATTTCATGTCTTCATCCTCCCAAGAAACTGTCTGCAACGTCATCCCCAAAGGGTCTAGAGATCAAGTTCGTAGCGAACCCAGTCCGTGCGCGTCGCCAGTCTGTCATATAGGGCTTGAGCCTGAAAATTGCCCTTAGCCGTTTGCCAGTAAATATGTTGCCATTTCTCAGCGCGTCCTTTGTCAGCCAGGCTTCCTTGTCGTCAGATTGAAGGTCTCTGATGAAAGGCTTAGGCGATTGTCACGCCGCCATCAATGACGAGGTTCTGACCCGTCATGAAGGCTCCGGCCTTTGACGCCAGGAACACGGCAGCGCCCGCAATCTCGTCGGGCAGTCCAATCCGCCGCAAGGGTGCGGCGGAGGTGGTGCGTTCGAGCGTTTCGGGATTGTCCCAGAGCGCCTTGGCGAAATAGGTTTTCACAAGCCCCGGCGCAATCGTGTTCACGCGGACATTCTGCGGGCCATATTCAGCGGCAAGGTTGCGCGCAATCTGCAGGTCGGCTGCTTTGGAAATGCAATAGGCACCGAGCACGGAAGAGCCTCGCAGGCCACCGATCGATGACACGATGGTGATGGTGCCTTCTTGGCGCTCCACCATCTGCGGGATCACCATCTGGCAAAGCCAATGGTTGCTCTTGATGTTGGAGCCCATGATTTTGTCAAACGCATCATCAGGAATGTCGGCGGAAGACCCATAGAAAGGATTGATCGCAGCGTTGCAAACAAGCGAGTCGATCTTTCCCCAGGTTTTGTTCGTCGTATCGACAAGCCGCTGCAGGTCTTCTTTGGAAGAAATATTGCAGGGAACAGAGATGGCCTGATCTGGAAACTTGGCGTTGATCTCAGCTGTCGTCTTGTCGCAAGCATCCGCTTTGCGGCTGGAGATGACTACTTTTGCACCATGTTCCGCCATCCGGTGGGCAATCGCCTCCCCAATGCCGCGGGTTGAACCGGTAATAACGGCAACTTTGCCAGTGAGATCAAAGAGTTCCATGGGTTGTATTCTTTCTTGTCAGGCACGCAGGAGCGCCAAGTCTGTTGAATTTCAATTCAGACAGTTTTGCACGCTTTGTGACATTCGCACAGACACATGAACCATGATTTCGTGGTAGGATAGCCCTAGCTGGACCGTTCGCGGACCGGCCCCGGGGGTACGGGAACCGGAGCGGCCTCAAGGAGGCGCTCCTACACAGGATCAGACAAGCCGCTTAGGCGGACACGGGATCTCAGGAGTTATTTATATGAAACGTATCGCAACGTTGGTGGTCGCGAGTGCATTTGCACTGACTGCCTGTACAACGGCGGACCCTTACACAGGCGAGCAGGGCGTGAATAACACGACCATCGGCGCGGGGCTTGGTGCCTTGGCGGGCGGCGTCGCGGGCGCCTTGATCGGTGGCGGCGATTGGCGCAAGCGCGCGCTCATCGGTGCAGGTGTTGGAGCGCTCGCCGGGGGTGGTATCGGCTATTACATGGACCAGCAGGAAGCCAAGCTGCGTCAGCGGCTTCAGTCCACAGGTGTTTCGGTCACCCGGGTTGGCAATGATATTATTCTCAACATGCCCGGCAACATCACGTTTGCCACAGGTTCGGCCGACATCAATGCCAATTTCTATCAGGTGTTGAATTCCGTCGCCATTGTGCTCAAGGAATACGACAAGTCACTGGTCGACATCTATGGCCACACCGACAGCGTCGGGTCAGCGCAATCCAATCAGGTGTTGTCTGAACGCCGGGCGCAGAGTGTTGCGCGCTACCTGGCAGGTCGAGGCATCCGCGGAGACCGGTTCCTCGCACGGGGCCTTGGGGAAAGCCAGCCGATTGCTTCCAACGGAACAGCGGCCGGCAAAGCCCGGAATCGGCGCGTGGAGATCCGCATCTCGCCTTTGACGTCCTGATCGCTTCTACTCAGTTTGAGAAGGCCCGATGTTCGCGTCGGGCCTTTTTCATGCCTTGCGGGTTTACAGCTCGCTGAAGGGGTTGTGCGGCATATCGGTGTTCCCATAGTCAATGTTCATACCGTGTAGGGCTGACGTGATCTGCGAGCGGTGGTGGGTCTGGTGGTTGAACATTTGCGCGGCGTAAAATCAGCGCGGTATGGGGCGGCTCTTGCCCAATTTCTCACTGTAAAATTGGATCGTCTCCTCAAACCAATTGTCCGCCGCCTCTGTGCAGAGTGACAGGATGTGCGTGTCCTCCGCCTGACGTTCAATCTTGTAGGCATTATAGTTTTTGGAAACACTCTCATTAGGGTCGAATGCGCTTCGCACACCGGTCGTAAAAAAGCCGATCAGCGTTCGGTCAACATGCAGAATGTGATCCAGCGTTTGAAAAATGGAACCAAAGAACAGACCTTTGTCCGTATTGAGTTCCATCTCTTCCAATTCGTCGCATATGCCAAGCAGAGTATCATTTTGCCGCTTGTTGTAGCGCGCCATTTCGCACGCAACCGATCTATAGCTCATGCCAGAAGTTTTTCGATTTCGGCGACCAGTCCATCATCCAGCGGATTGACTTTGCTGGGGTAAACGCCTGCGAGCTCACCGGTTGGCCCGACCAGATATTTGTGAAAATTCCACTTTGGCGCGGCCTCTTTGCCAATCTGGGTAACGACCCATTGGTAGAACGGGTGGGCATCGTCGCCAGTGACGATCTGTTTGGTAGTCATCGGGAAAGTGACCGAGTAGTTGACCTCACAGAAGCTTGCTATTTCCGCTTCGGTTCCGGGTTCTTGCATGCCGAACTCATTGGAGGGCACGCCGATCACGGCAAATCCTCTGTCGCAATATTTTTCCCAAAGGCCCTGCAAATCGCGATATTGCGGCGTGAACCCGCACGCGCTTGCAGTGTTTACAATCAGAACACCGCCACCGGCAAATTGTGACAAAGCAAGCTCTCCGCCGCCGATCCTCTGGAACGCAAATTGGTGTGCACTCATGCTTACCTCCCTATTGGTCAACGATCATTCGACCGACCCAGACTTGTCTCATATGATGAGCCCCAGGAAACGAATGGGGCGTTTATATGTGTGACACGATGGTAGCGCGGCCGGCCACAACTGCAAATAGGGGGCTTATATTCGCAAAAAATTCTGATCGGGAAGCGAATGAAGCCCAGGCGCTGGTTCATATAGCAGCAGACACCCATGCCGATGGGGCTCTCGTTCAGTGCACCTACATTGAAATCCCGCAGGTGGATCACACATATGGCGTCCTGCTGTCCAAGCCCTATTGGATGTGGGGCGCAGAAATGGGGGCCAATGATCGAGGTCTGGTGATCGGAAACGAAGCTGTTTTTGCGAAGATCGCTCCCCAAAAAGAGCCAGCGCTTATTGGCATGGACCTGCTTCGGCTGGGCCTGGAGCGGGCTGCCAGCGTAGATGAGGCGGTGGAGGTCATGACGACACTCCTTGCGCAATATGGGCAGGGAGGAAATTGCGGTCATTCCACAAAGTTTGAGTATCACAATTCGTTTTTGATCGCCGATGCCTCTGGCGAGGCGGTGGTGTTGGAAACAGTGGGGCGTGAATGGGCAGTGGAACGCGTTGCCAGCATTCGCTCAATCTCCAATACCTATACAATTGGCACACAGCTCGACGGCGAGAGTGGAGGATTGCGTGATAGCGCAAGGTCTCTGGGCTGGAACGAGGGCAAGAAACCATTTCATCTTGCGGAAATTTTTACTGATCGGACGCGCAGCCGCTTTGCCAACGGACATGAACGCTGGTGCCGGACGACCGGGCTCCTCGGACCGAAAGAGGGGGCAATTACCGTGTCTGACATGATGGGTGTGCTGCGTGACCACGGCCCCCGTGCGGCCCGCGACCCGGACTGGCGTCCGGATGGAGTCTTAGGAGGCTCCATCTGCGCACACGCGTCCTGGGGGCCGGTGCGACGGTTCGGCCAGACAACGGGGTCGTGGATCACTGAGTTTCGCGATGGTCGGGCTGTTCACTGGATCACAGGCACCGCCTCGCCGGATACGGGTATTTTCAAGCCGGTATTCTTCGGCCCCGGTTGGGATGGGGGCGCCGTGCCGGGTTTTGGGCCCGAACCGGATGGGCGGTACAATGATAAAACGCTTTGGTGGCGCCATGAGCGGCTCCATCGGGCGGTCCTCGATGACTATGCACCTCGGCTTTCTGCCTACGCCGGAGAGCGCGACGAGATGGAAGAACGCTTTGTGGGCGACGTCGACCATCTTCTCAGGCGAAGCAGTTCGCCAGAGGAAGCAGGTGTGTTGGCAGAGCGTTGCTGGCGGGCTGCCACGATATCTGAGGACCGGTGGTTGGCACAGGCCCTTAAGGTGAAGCCCCGCCGTCATGCTCAAGCTTCAGTCTTTTATCGGATGCATTGGAAACGCTTGAACAGGAAGGCTTCTTTTCCTTCCCTTTAGAGTATTTGGCACACCGGCATCGACACATGGTTAACACTTTCTCAAGAGCTCCCTGCCACTGTTTCAAACTGGGAAACCGGACGCCTTCACCCTGACGGCCTCCTGCGCTCCAGACTGATGAGACGGGAAATATGCGATGTCGCGCCTGAACAAATTCATGATCGTGATGACCTATGCCATTGCGGCAGCCACACTGTCCGTGGGTCTGATTGTCCTAAACAAGCTTGCCCCTGATCAGGCGTGGTTGGTGGGCATTCTGGTCTTTCTGGCCGCTGCACAAATGCACGCATCATTTTCCCGGGCGGTGGACCGCAAACGCTTAAGCAAAAATTTTTCTGACCTGAACTCCTTTATCACCGGTCTCAGCCGCGATCTGGAACGATCCGAAAAAGAAATCGAAACACTCACCGAGAAATTTGAAGTTGAGACAAAGGCGCTCAATACAGAGATCGTCTCCGAGATGCGTGCCATTGAAAGCTTTGTCAAAAAGTTTGCGGAAGAAAAACGATCCGTGAGAAAGCCA